>DASXER010000039.1:0-6974 GCA_036490015.1 Solirubrobacteraceae bacterium
CGATGCTCTGCACGTCACGCGCGGTGCTAGCCATCGCACAACCTCCTCGATCCTCCGTCGCAGGAACCGTTGGCGGCACGCTAACACCCTACTTACGGCACGTCAATGACCGTAAGTCACTAGCTCACGGTCGTATAGGCTAGGCCCATGCCGGGCAGCCTCCCACAACAGACCGTCCGGCGCCGACCACGCCACGATCCGCGCGAGACCGAACGCGAGATCCTCGAGGCGGCCGAGGAGCTGCTGCGCGAGGCGCCCTTCCGAGAAGTCACGGTCGAGCAGGTGATGCTCAGGACCGGGCTCAAGCGACCAGCCTTTTATGCGCACTTCCGCGACCGCTACGACCTGATGCTGCGCGTCGTCGCGCACATCGGCGGCGAGCTGCTGACGAAGGCCGAGCGCTGGCTGGAGGGGGACGACCCACGCCACGACATCCGCGCCGCGCTGGAAGGGATCGCCTCGGTCTACCTGACGCAGGGCCCGGTGCTGCGCGCACTCGCCGACGCCGCGCCGACCGACGGCCGCGTCGAGAGCGCGTACCGCGCCCTGGTGCAGACCTTCATCGACGCGACCGCCGAACGCATCCGCGTCGAACAGGCTGGCGGACGAACAGACCCCCGACTCGACTCGGACGAGACCGCGCGAGCGCTCGTCTGGCTGTGCGAGCGTTACCTGTCGGAGGCCTTCGGCCGCCCGCCCCGGGAGGACGTCGAGAAGGTCGTCTCGGTGCTCGAGCAGATTTGGCTGGCAACGCTCTACGGAGGTGGATGAGATGGACACGGTACGAACGCCCGACGCGCGCTTCGAGGGCCTACCCGACTGGAGCTGGGACTCCCGCTACGCCGAGGTCAGCGCCGACGGCGAGACGGTACGCATGGCCTATGTGGACGAGAGCCCGCCCACCGCAAAGGATGCGCGCCCGGTGTTGCTGCTGCACGGCGAGCCGTCCTGGTCCTATCTCTACCGCTGGATGATCCCGGTGCTGCTCGACGGCGGTCTGCGCGTCGTGGCACCGGACCTGATCGGCTTCGGCCGCTCGGACAAGCCAACCGAGCGCGAGGACTACACCTACGCGCGTCACGTGGGCTGGCTGGAGAGCCTCGTCTTCGACCATCTCGCCCTCGACGGCGTCGTGCTCTTCTGCCAGGACTGGGGCGGCCTGCTCGGCTTGCGCCTGCTGGCCGAGCACCCCGACCGCTTCGCCGGCGCCGTGGCCTCCAACACGATGCTGCCCACGGGCGACCACGACCCCGGCGACGCCTTCCGCGCCTGGCGCGATTACTCGCAGTCCGCGCCGGACCTGCCGATCGGGAAAATCGTCGACGGTGGCAGCGCCCGCGCCCTGTCCGAGGCCGAGATCGCCGCCTACGACGCGCCGTTCCCCGACGACACGTACAAGGCCGGTGCGCGGCAGTTCCCGACGCTCGTCCCGATCACGCCCGACGACCCGGCGGCGCCGGCCAACCGGGCGGCCTGGGAGGTGCTGCAGAAGTGGGAGCGCCCGTTCGTGTGCGCCTTCGGCGACTCCGACCCGATCACGGCCGGCGGGGCGGCGGTACTGGCGAAGCTGATCCCCGGCGCGGCCGGCCAGCCGCACGAGACGCTCGAGAAAGTGGCGCACTTCTGCCAGGAGGACGGCGGGCAGCGGCTGGCAGAGGTCGTGCTCGAGCTGAGCGCACGGCTGTAGATAGTCATCGGCGCGCGGCGTGGCGCCTGACCTAGGTCCGCTCGCGCTCCTGGCCCGTCGAGCGCGCACCGAGCTGCCCGCTGCCGGCGAAGTTGAGCAGCGTCTGCACCAGCGGACCACGGCGATCCCCGCGCCCCGCGAGCACGATCGTCGTGGGCTCGGCGCCAACCAGCGGCACCGAGACAAGCCCCGTGGGGAAGTTCATGACCACACGCGCGACCGATTCCGGCACGGTCGTGATCGCGTCCCGGACCGACAGCGAGGCGAGCACCTCCTGGGGGCTCGCGGCGCGATCGGATGTCGCCCGTGCCGGCTCGCCGCGCTCGCGGTCGAGGGTCCAGAAGCCCGCCCAGGCGGCGTCGACCGACGGGTGGAAGCCGACGAACGTCTCGTCGAGCAGCTCACTGACCCGCAGCTCCTCGCGCGCGGCCAGGCGGTGATGCCGAGGCATCAGCACCATGCGTCCTTCGCGGCGCAGGGTCTGCGTCCAGACGCCCGTGTCGGCGGGCGGCAGATGGCAGGCCGCGACATCCACCTCGGCCAGCCACGATGCGGTCGACGACGGCGGGAACGCCAGCTCCCGATAGCGCAGGTCGATGTCGGGATGGGCGGTCTGGAAGGCCTTCAGCGAGCCCGGGCTGTCGATCCCCGGCGGTGAGCCGACGAAGCCGAACTCGATCGTTCCCTGCCGCGAGCGCGCCAACGCCTGGGCCGTCTCCAGCGCATCCGACCAAGCCGCGACCGCCGTCCGTGCCTTCTCCAGGAAAACCTCACCCGCCGCGGTCAGGCGCACCCCGCGCGCGTGACGCTCGAGCAGCTCGATGCCCAGATCGGCCTCCAGCTGCGCGATCGCCTGCGAGAGCGCGGGTTGGGCGAGGTGCAGCTTTTTGGCGGCACGGGTGATCTGCCCCTCCTCGGCGACGGTCACGAAGTACAGCAGATGGCCGCGCCTAAACTCCATCGTCCACCCCAGCGCCGGCGAGCGGCGCGCGCGCCAGCTCGACCAGCTCGACCACCAGTGGGTTGCGCGTCTCCTCGCGCCACACCAGCGACACCACGGCGGGTGCCGCGTCGAGCAGCGGGATCGCCTCCACGCTCGGCACGACGTCCCCCGCCAGGCGGCCGTCCAGCTCGGGCAGCGCCGTCAGCGCACGGGCCGAGGTCATGACGCCGAGCATCTGCAGAGCGGTCAGCGCATGGTCTTCGGTGAGCGTGGGCGGACCGCCGCGCTCGTCGTCGAGCGTGTGGAAGGCAGCCCAGGCGGGCTGCACGTCCGGGTGGTAGCTGACGAACGCTTCGTCGAGCACCTCGACCGCATTCAGCGCCTCGCGCCCGGCGAGGCGGTGCGTCAGGGGCACGATCACGGCGCGCGGTTCGACGCGCACCGCCAGCGAGCACAGCCCCTCTTCGGCCAGCGGCACATGACACAGCGCGATGTCGACCCCGGCCAGCCAGTCGCGCGTGGAACCACGAGGAAAGGGCAGATCCTGGTAGGAGATCTGGGCTTCGGGATGCTGCTCGGCGAAGGCGCTGAAAAGCGCCGGCGTGCTGATCGCCGGCGGGGGGCCGACGAAGCCGATCGCGACCGCGCCGCGCGCCGAGCGCGCTAGCTCCTGCGCCGTCTGCGCCGCGTCGATCTCGGCGGCTAGCGCCCGGCGTGCCTTGACCAGGAACGTCTCGCCCGCGGGCGTCAACGTCACCCCACGCGGATGGCGCTCGAGCAGCTCGATGCCCAGCTCCGCTTCGAGCTGCGAGATCGCCTGCGACAGGGCCGGCTGGGCGAGATGCAGCTTGCGTGCGGCACTGGTGATCTGGCCCTCTTCCGCGACCGTGACCAAATAATGCAGCTGCCTGCGCCTAGCCGTCATAGGTGAGATAGGCGCGGTTTATATCACGCTAGATAACACCTATTGGATTATTCCAATATTCCGAAGAAGACTGATGGATGAGTACTTCTCGACCTACCGCGGCCAAGGGAGTCGGTCAGCGGTTCGTCGGGCAGCCCACGGCGGCGCCCTGAGCCGTCGTCGCCGTGGAAGAGCAGACGGCGAAAGCGGAGCCAGTCCCTCCCGCTCGTCCCTGCTCGCCGGGAGCGGGCGTATCCCTGATGCACCCGCTCCCTACTACTTCCGGGTAGCTGGCGGGCCGCTCAGGCGTCAGCCTGCATGGCCGAACGCAGCAGCGCGGACTGGTCGACTTCCGCAACGGTGCTGTTGGCCGTCAGCGCGAGCGCCACGTCGATATCGGACTTGAGCACCGCGAGCATGTGGCGCACGCCGGCCTCGCCGCGACCGGCGACCGCCCACACCCAGGCCCTCCCGATCAACGCCGCCCGGGCGCCCAGCGCCAACATCTTCACGACATCGAGGCCATTGCGCACGCCGCCGTCCACCAGCACCTCGAGCTCGTCGCCGACCGCGGCGACCACGTCGGGGAGTGCGCGCACGCTCGAGGCGACCGAGTCGAGCTGACGCCCGCCGTGGTTGGAGACGACGATGCCGTCGACCCCCGCGTCGGCGGCACGCCTGGCGTCCTCGGGGTCTAGCACCCCCTTCACGATCAGCTTTCCGTCCCAGTGCTCGCGCACCCACGCGATCTCCCTCCAGGTGACGCTCGGGTCGAACTGGGCGTCGACCCACTCGCGGAAGGCGGACGGCGAGCTGGCTCCCGGCACGGCCTTCTCGAGGTTGCCGAAGGTCAGCGGCTTGCCGCCCAGCGCGACGTCACGGATCCAACGTGGATGACCGGCGAGGTCGAGCCCGCGACGCAGCTTGGCGAGCGTCGAAGCGACGCCCATGGCGTTGCGGATGTCGCGATGACGCGCGCCGACGACGGGGAGGTCGACGGTCAGCACGAGCACGGGCGAGCCGACGGCGCGTGCCCGCGCCATCAGGTCCTCGGCGTACGCGCGGTCGCGCATCACGTACAGCTGGTACCACGGCGCGCGCGAGGTCGCCTTGGCGACCTCCTCGACCGAGCAGATCGAGACGGTCGACTCGATGAACGGCACGCCGGCGCGCTCGGCGGCGCGCGCCGCCTGCACCTCGGCGCGCGGCGCCGCCATGCCAGCGAGGCCAACCGGCGCGAGCACGACCGGGAAAGCGAGCTCTTGTCCGAGCACGACGGTCGCCTGCTCGCGGCGCGAGACGTCGCGCATCACGAGCTGGCGCAGATGCACGTCCGCGAGGTCGTCGACATTCGCGCGCATCGTGCGCTCTTCATAGGCGCCGCCGTCGTAGTAGTCGAACAGCTGACGCGGCAGACGCCGGCGGGCCAACTCGCGATAGTCGAGCACCGTCGCGGGCGCGACGTTCAGGGGTCGATCGGGCGAGAAGCGCATGTGTCGTCAAGCGTATTGCGAGTCGCGTCGCGACGCTTCGATGATGGGATCCCGCGGAGTCGGAGTGCTCCCGGGAACCAGCCGGCTAGGCCGGAGGCCGGCCTGCCATCGCAAGCGCGGCGAGCAACGGGGCGCGAGCCGCCGCATCGCAGCGCTCCGCTTCGAGCTGGCGCAGATGCGCGTCGGGGTCCTCGTCGCTCGTCGGCTCGAAATCCTCACCGTCTCCGCAGACGGGCGCCAACGCCCCGCGCCCGTCCCAAGGCGCCCCGCCGAGGCTCACGTCGAGCTCGATCTGGCGCTCCTCGACCACGACACGCAGATAGCGGTGCAAGTCGACGACGCCCTCCGCCGGCACGGCCTCGGCGACCTGGGGCCCGAACAACGCTCGTGCCCGCTCGCGCCCGAGGCGGTACACGCGATGCACGATCCGGGGACTCGTCTCCGGGAAACGCCGTGCGAGTATCGGAGCGAGGAACATGTGCTTGAGCCGACTCGTGCCGCGCGCTTCGCGCAGCATCCCCTCGGCCGTCGCGGGCTCGGGCAGGCCATAGGGCAGTGCGCGCACGGCTTCGACCAACTCGACCCGCGAGCAATCGGGGCGGAACAGAGCCAGCAGCGCCTCGCGGCGCTCGGGCTCCAAGTGCGGCCACAGAGCGCGATGGCCGATGAACTCGAACAGCCTGAGCCTGGCCGGCAACGGGCGCGGATCGCCGGCGAAGCGATGAGCGCCGACGGCGTACGGCGGCGCGTCCTGGAACGTCAGCTCCTCGAAGCCGGCGGCGGTGAACCAGGCGCGGATTCGCGGCGTCAGGTCCGGAGGGTTGCGATGGCGCGTCCAGACGACGGTCGCGCCGGGCGCGCACAGTTCCGGCAGGTGCGCCACGACGTTCTCGACGTCGCTCTCGGAGATGTTGCCGAGCACGCCGCACAGGAGCACCAGGTCGGCTGGCACGGCGCCCACATAGGCGTCGCCGAGCGATGCGTCGCCCGCGAGGACTTCGACCCGTTCCAGACCGGCCGTGGCGGCACTGGCGCGGGCGTGCGCGACGCTTGCCTCGTCGAGCTCGACGAGCCGGGCGCTGACGTCATCGCGACGCGGATGCCGCGTCAGAACCCCGATCAGATCCTGGCCCTGGCCGGCGCAGACGCTGATCGCCCGCAGCGGTCCGTGCGGCGATCGCCCGAGCGCCTCGGCGATCTGACGCTGGACCAGACGCAGCCGCCGCGACAGCGGCGAGGCGGCGTCCTCGTAGGCCGAGTTCCAGCGGTCCCAGTCGAGCCCGTCGGGCTCCATCTGCTCGGTCTGCTCGGTCTGCTCGGTCTGCTGCTTCACACGGGCGACTGTACCCGCAGCGAAGGCGGCCGGCCGATGGGTTTCTCCTTCCCCATCGGCCGCCGCTCGCGCGCCCCTCCGTCTACCAGCTCGCTGCTTCGGCGCCGGCGCAACCCGTTTTGTCGGTTGGGCTGACGCACGAGCGGGTGATTTCTCCGTTCGAGTCCTTGGTGATCGTGAATTCGGCCCCGTCGCTCGTCGTCGCGGTGACCGAGTATTCGTGTTCACCATGGGTCGCCGAGCTCAGGAAAGTACCGCTGTTTTCCGATTCCAGCGCGAGCGACGGCTCGACGTTGTGCAGTTCTTCGAGGGTCACGTTTTCATATGACCCGTTGTTTTCGGTCGCGATCGTCTCAGCCGTGGTCTCGGCTGAGCGAGCCATCTCCTTGGCCTGCGCACCGACGGCCTTGGTTTTCTGACCGACGAATTGAGGGATGGCGATCGCGGCGAGGACGCCGATGATGAGGATCACGACCAGCAGCTCGATGAGCGAGAAACCAGCGTCGTCCTTCAGTCGTCCATGTGACAGCCCAGTTGAAGACATGACGGCCCTCCGTGGCGTTCACCTGGCGGTCGAGCTGTCTCACTGGGAGATCTCTGACTTTGCGCCCCCG
>DASXER010000132.1:0-6149 GCA_036490015.1 Solirubrobacteraceae bacterium
GTCGCCAACCTGTTCGCGCTCTCACTCGCCCATCCCAAGCGGCGCATCTACCTCCAGCGCGCCGGGCTGCCGGGCGCGATCGGGCGCCCGTCGCTGTCGGGCTCCCAGGTCGTGTGGACCTACTCCGATGCCGTGCGCAGCACCCTCTATGAGGCCAACCTCGCGACCGGTGCTCGGCAGATCCTGCTTCGGTCGGTGCGAAACGTCCTCTACTCGAACCCCTCGCTGGCCGGCGCGCGGCTGCTCTATGAGCGAAGCGACCGCTGCGTCCAGGACGTGCTGCTCGGCTCGAGCGCCGCGCCGGCGCATGCGCGCGTGATCCTCGCGCTGCCCTCGATCGTGACCCGCGACCCGGGCTATCAGCCGGGCTACGTCCAGGACTACAACAGCGCGAGCCTGTGCCACAACCGCCGCACCGGTCCCGGCGGCACGATGACGCTCGGGCCGACCGCGCTCGGTGCCGCGACGGCGTGGGTCAGCGAGTCTCCGCCCAACGTCGCCGCTACGCGGATCGTCGCCGTCTCGATCTAGCCCGGCGAGACCTGCAGCAGAACCGTCGACCAGCCCGGCACCTGGGCGGAGAAGGTGCCGCTCGACGTCGAGTTCGCGCCGCTCCAGACGTTGGTGACGTGGTAGCTGCTCGCGGCCGGAAGGCCGGCGTGCGCGAGCGCCGCGGCGGTCGTCGAGATCGAAATCGAGGTCGCGCCACGATTGAGGAGCGCGATCGCGAAGTTGGAGTGGACCATCGGCTTCCCCCAGACCTCGCCGGTGCCCGACGCGGAGACCTCGACGCCCTGCGCGCCGGCCGGGTCCTGGTCGATCGCGATCACGCGCTTGTTCGACACGGTGCTCATCGAGGCGGCGCTCATCGACGTCATGTTGTCGCTGATCATCAGCGGCGCGGCGAGCATCGCCCACATCGAGAACTGGGTGCGGAACTGCGCGGCGTTCATGCCCTGGTCAGGGCCGAGGTAGTCGGGGTCGTTCCAGTGGCCTGGGCCGGCGGACTGCGGCTGGGTCGCGTCGGCGTCGAGGTTGCGAAGCACCGAGGAGAACGGCACGTTGCCCGGCACGCCGACGTCGGTGTCGGTGCGCCAGCTCTGGCCGTCGGTCGGTCCGAACGAATAGGAGATGAACGCCGACTGGTTGAAGGCCGGGAAGTTCGTGGCCGGCGTCTTCTGCCCGGGCTGCAGGAAGTTGCAGATGTCGAGCAGCATCGGGCGATGGCTTGAGTTGTTGAGGATCGCCGTGTGGATCAGCGCGTAGGTCTGCGCCGGGTCGAGGCCCTGCGCGGAGCCCCCGCACCAGTCGACCTTGACCGCGTCGACCCCCCAGGAGGCGAGCGTGTTCATGTCCTGCTGGTAGTGGCCGAAGGCGCCGCCCTTGACGCCGCAGCCGGTCGAGCCGGCATCGGTGTAGACGCCGAGCTTGAACCCGTTCTGGTGGAGCACGTTGGCAAGCCAGGCGATCCCGTGCGGCCACTGCGTGGCGCTGACCACCATGTTTCCGGCGGCGTCGCGCTGCCCCTGCCACCAGCCCGCGTCGAGCCAGATCAGGCGGTAGCCGTCGGCCTCGAGGCCGCTTGACTTGAGCAGGCTCGCCTGCTGGAGGATGGTCGACTCGGGAAAGCCGCCCTTCAGCGCGAAGTAGGTGTCCCAGCCCATGTAGGGCGTCGCTGCCAGGACGGGCGGCGTCGACTGGGCGCGCGCAAGCGTCGCGGCGCCCGGCGCCGCGACCACCAGCGCCGCACACAGCGCGCTAGCGAGCGCGGCGCGGCGCATGCTTCGCCTGTGAGCCGAAGGTCAGCTTGGTCGTCCGCAGCACCGCCGTCAGCGAGCCGACCAGCGTTCCGCGCAGCGTGAAGTTCACCTTCAGCGAGTGATGGCTTCGCAGCATTCGCGTGCCGGTCGCGTTCAGCGACACCTTCAGCGTCCTTTTGGCGCCGCCCTTGAGCGTCGAGGTCGAGGAGCCGACGACGACCGCCTTCTTGCCCGAGCCGACCGTCAGCTTCAGCGTGAACTTGCACGTGCTCGTCTGCAGGGCCGCGCAGGTGACAGGCAGGCTGACGGTGTTCGCCTTGCGCGTCTCCTTGCCGGCGGAGCTCTCGGTGATCTTCGACGCGTTCTGGGAGGGGATGCCGTCGAACCCGCTCTGCGCCGTGGCGCTGCCACCGTCGCCGGCGATCGTCACCGCGCAGTTGAGGTGATGCGTGGCGTCGGCCGCCGTGACGAGGTAGGTCGCCGCGACCGCGCCGGCGATCGCCGTGCTGTCGCGCTGCCACTGGTAGGCGATCGTGTCGCCGGTCGCGAGCGTCACGTTCGGCTTGCAGGTGAGCGTCTGGCCGACCGCGGGCGTGCCGCTCAGCGAAGGGCTCGCCTTGAGCGGCGCGGGCGTGGTGAAGGTGGCGTCCGCGCCGGACGCGCCTGCGACGCCGCTTGAGGCGGAGATGCGGAAGTGGTAGGTGGTGCCTGCGGCGAGGCCGGTCACCGAGGCCACGACGGCCTGGGCTCCGCCGGTCGCACTCGGCGTGATCGTGCACGGCGCCGACGCGCCGTAGGCGGTGGTCGTGCCGTAGTCAAAGTGGCAGTCGCTGAGTGCGGCGTCGTTAGGGTTGACCGTCGCCGCGAGTGACACTGTCGTCTGCGTCGGCGTGCCGGCGCTGCCGGTCGTGACCGTGGGGGCAGCCAGCGTCGCCGCCAGGGCCTGGCCGTCGTTATCGACCGCGACGCAGAGACCGGCCGAGATGCATGACACGCCGGTCAGCACATGTCCGTTGTCGATCGGTGAGGAGACCCAGTTCGGGGGCGCTCCGGCCGGAGTGTCGCTCGCCAACGCGTTGCCGTTCTGATCGCCGAGGACGCAGACGCCGACGCTCGAGCACGACGCGGCGTTGACGCTCACGGTGTCGGCGGCGGTGTTCGACCAGGTCGGCGTCGGCGAGGACGCGTTGGCGCTCGCGTGGACGCTCCCGTCGGTGGCGGTCGCCACGCACAGCGCCGTCGACGTGCACGAGATGGCCTTCAGCGCCGAGGAGATCGTCAGTCCGCTGCTCCATGTGCCGCTTGCGGGATTCGTCGAGACGAACACCTGGCCGGTGTTGTCGACCGCGGCGCACAGCGACGTCGTCGGGCAGGACACCGCGGTCAGGTGGTTGCCCGTGTCGATCGCCGAGCCGGTCCAGGACGAGGCGTTACCGGGCGTCGTCGAATACCGGACGGCGCCCGATTGGTCGACCGCCACGCAGAGCGACGCCGACGGGCAGGAGATGCCATTGAGCTGGGTCATGCTATCGACGCCCTCAGGCGTCCACGCGGCGGTGGTTGACGGCGTGGCGCTCGAGAAGACGCTGCCGTGGTTGTCGGCGGCGAAGCACAGCGAGGCGCTCGGACAGGAGACCGACGTCAGCGACTGCCCGCCGTCGACGGTTACGGGCGTCCAGGCCCCCGTGGACGTCGGCGCTGTCGTAAACACCACGCGGCCGGCGCTATCCACGGCGACGCACAGACCGGTCGTCGGGCAGCTGACGGCGTTTAGGACATGGCTCGCATCGGCCGGCGCGGCAGGCCCCCAGCCCAGTGGCGCCGCGGCGTCGGCGGAGGCTGCGAATGCACCGGCCAGGCCCAGCAGCACGACCGACGCGGCGATCGCGTTGCGGGCAAGCCGTCGAATCCCTGTCGTGTTGCGCGCGATCGTCGTGCCTCCGCGTCGGTGTACCCGGATCCCCCCACCCATAACCCGCGCAGCCTCGCATCGGAGCGCTCGCGCGGGGCGGCCCCCGCTCGAGGGTAGAGCACCGAACCCCTGACGCGCGGCGGTGGAGGATCGCGTGCAGGTCAAGGGTCGGTTCGCGCCATTGGGACGATCCTGGTCCCAGATATCTGATACGAGATCAGCTCCAATCATCAAATAGGATCCAGGGGTGTCGTCGCTTCCTCCCGTCGCAGCCCAGCTCCCGTGCCACGACGGCAGACGCCGCGGGACGCGTCGTGAGGAAGCGCGCTCGCGCTTCCGCTGCAGAGCCTCCCGCTCTTGAGACGGGAGTCCCCGACGTATCCCGGGGCGCCGGGGGACCCGGGCGGCCGTCCGGTGCACGTCACCAACGTGCCTCAAGCCGGACGAGGCCGACGGTGGGCTTCCCTGGTCGCCTTGTGCCTTGGCCAGCTGATGGTCGTGCTCGACAGCACGGTCGTCAACGTGGCGCTCCCCGATATCCAGCGGAGCCTCGACTTCACGCAGGCGAGCCTCACGTGGGTGGTTAACGCCTACCTGGTTACGTTCGGAGGGCTCCTCCTGCTCGCCGGCCGGATCGGCGACCGCTTTGGCCGCAAGCGCGTCTTTCTGGTGGGCATGGCTGTGTTCACCGTGGCTTCGGTTGGCTGCGGGTCGGCGTCCAGCGCGGAACTATTGATCGTCGCGAGGCTCGTACAGGGCGTCGGCGCAGCGATTGGCTCCTCGGTGATCGTGGCGATCATCGTCACGGAGTTTCGGGCACCGCGCGAGCGCGGAACGGCGATCGGATTCTTCTCATTCACCGGCTCCGCCGGCGGATCGCTGGGGCTGGTGCTCGGCGGCGCGCTCACCCAAGCCGCCGGCTGGCACTGGATCTTCTTCGTGAACGTGCCGATCGGCCTTGTGGCGGCTTGCCTGGGCGCACTCGTGATCGATGAGAGCGAGGCGCACCGCAACCGCGAGGCGTTCGATGTTCCCGGCTCGATACTCCTCACAGCCGCCACGATGCTTGCGATTTACGCGGTCGTCAATAGCGACGCGGCGGGCTGGGGCTCACCTGAAACGATCGGTGCCGGCTGCGCCGCGGCCGCACTGTTTGCAGCGTTCATGGGCGCGCAACGACACACCAGCAACCCGATCTTGCCGCCGCGCCTTCTGCGGGTGCGAGCCGTGTATGCGTCGACTCTGGTGCGCGCCTTGCTCTACCTCGGACTCACCGGACAGTTCTTTCTCGGCACGGAGTTTCTGCAACGCGTCGTGGGATTTGGGTCGCTCGGCACCGGGCTGTCGTACCTCCCGTCGGCCGCCACGATCGCGCTTCTCTCGGTTTCGCTGACCCCGCGGTTGGTGGCTCGCTTCGGAACCAGGCCGTTGCTGCTCGCTGGCCTGTCGCTGGCCATCGCCGGGCTGCTCTTGTTCGCGCGGGCGCCGAGCCACGCGAGTTACGCGACAGACCTCTTGCCGCCGCTCGTCCTGATCGGAGCGGGGGCGGGTCTGTCGTTCATGCCAACGATCATGCTCGGCATGTCGGCGGCGGCGCCCGCGGACGCCGGTGTAGCTGCAGGACTCGTCAACGTCTCGCAACAGCTTCCGGGCGCCGTGGGTGTCGCGGTATTGGCGACCATTGCCGCGAGCAGAAGTCGCGCGCTCCGTGTCACCGGCGCGCTTCCGCACGCTGCGCTCACGGCTGGCTACCACCTCGGGTTTCTACTCGCCGGCGGCTCGGTCTTGCTCGGCTTGCTCGTCGCCTTCGTGGCTGTTGATGGCGGCAAGCACTGAGCGCCGCGGCGCCTGCAACACTGCGCCGTGCTCGGGCGCCAGCGTCTTGCCTAACGACGGTAACGTATCAGAGACCATATATGATTCTCGGGATGCCTCCCGCGAGATCCCAGTGAACGTCCAGCCTGCGCCGACAAGAGCGGCCTCCGCCGACCTCCTCGGCCTCCAGCGCCATTACATCGCTGGCGAGTTCCGCGAGAGCGTCACTGGCGCGACTTTCACGACCCACAACCCGGCAACGAACGAGCCGCTCGCGGAGGTCGCCGACGGCGCCGCTGCTGAGGTCGACGCGGCTGTCGCAGCGGCCCGAAAGGCCTTCGACGAGGGGCCCTGGCCGCGCATGAAGGCGTCCGAGCGCGCGGCGGTGGCGCGTCGGATCTCTGCTCAGCTGCGTGCGCGCGCCGGGGAGTTCATCGAGCGGGAGATCCTCGACATCGGCATGCCGGTGAAGCAGATGCAGGGCTTGGCCGAGCGGGCGGCGCAGAACTTCGATTACTACGCCGAGGTCGTTGCGGCGCTTCACGGCCGGGCCTTTGAGGTCGGCGACGAGTTCATCAACTACACCGTTCGCAAGCCCGCTGGCGTCGCCGCGCTGATCATGCCGTGGAACGCGCCGCTGATGCTCACGACGTGGAGGCTGG
>DASXER010000025.1:0-30538 GCA_036490015.1 Solirubrobacteraceae bacterium
CCAAGCACGACGCGGCCAAAGCGCAGGAAAGCTTCCAGTCGAACTCCGCCGCCGTGGCAGCGACCGTGGCCCAGTCGATCCAGCAGCAGGCGGACCTCGTCAGCGGCGCCGGCACCTACTTCGCGGGCAACTCGAACACGACGTCGGCGGAATTCGAAGCCTGGGCGCGCCACGTACACGCGCTCGCGCGCTTCCCGCAGATCGAACGGATGGGCCTCGCCGCGATCGTGCGCACCCCAGACGTGCACGCTTACGAAACGCAGATCGGCCGTTCCGCCGCGCAGCCTTTGCGCGTCGACCCGGCGGGCTCCCGCTCCTTCTACTGCTTCACCCTCAGCGAAATCACACGCTCCCCGGCCCAGCCGTTGCAGGCCGGCCGCGACTACTGCGGCCGCACGCACGCGCTGCTGATCGCACGCGACACCGGCAAGACCAGCTACCAGGCGACGGCCGTTCACAGCGTCCCCGCGCTGCGCATCCAGACGCCCGTCTACATGGGCGACGCGGTGCCGCGGACGCAGGCCGACCGCATCGCGGCTTTCGCGGGCTGGGTGCGCGAGACCGTGGTCCCCGGCGTGATGCTGCGCCAGGCGCTCCAGGCGCACGGCGCCGGCAACAGCAGCATCAGCTTCCACAACGGCGCCACGAGCGCTCGCTTCTCGGTCGGGAAGACCTCCAAGAAGAACGGCCAGTCGCGCACGACCGATTTGCCCGGCGGTTGGACGGTGACGAGCTACGCACCAGCCGCCTCGACGTCGATCCTCGACGACCCAGGCTCGCTCGCACTGGTGGCCGCCGGCTTCGTGCTCAGCCTACTCGTGGGGGCGCTGATCTTCGTGCTCGGAACGCCACGCCTGGGCCGCGGCGAGGCACGGAGCCGCCCGCGCGGCAGTGGCGGCGGCGGTGACCGCCCGAAGACCCAGGGCGGCGACGGCAAGGCCGAGGAGCTGTACGACACGCTCACGGGCCTGCCCAACCGCGCGTTGGCCTACGACCGCACCGAACGCGTGCTGGCGCGCGCCGGACGCGAGTCGGGCCTGCTGGCGGGGGCGCTGATCGTCGACATCGACTGGTTCAAGGACTTCAACGAAAAGCTCGGCCAGGAGGCCGGCGACCAACTACTGCGAATCGTGAGCGAACGCCTGCAGACCGTCGTTCGCTCACATGACACCGTCGGCCGTCTCGGCGGCGACCGCTTCCTGATCCTCGTCGAAGTGGCCGCCCGCGGCGCGCGCCTGGACTCGCTCGCGCGGCGCATAACGGAGGCGCTACACAAGCCGGTCGCGCTCGACGACTTCGGGCCCAGCTTCTTCATGACCGCCAGCATCGGCGTCGCCTTCGGCCGCTACGAGACGCCCGATGAGCTGGTGCGCGACGCCCAGCTCGCGCTGCAGGCCTCCAAGAGCGCGGGCAAGGACCGCTACACGATGTTCAACGCCAACATGCGCTCGCTGATCGAGGACCGCGCCGTGCTCGAGGCCGAGCTGAACGCCGCGCTGGCCGAGCACCAGTTCTTCCTCGTCTACCAGCCCGTGCTCAACCTCGCCACGCAGAAGGTCGTCGGGCTGGAGGCGCTGCTGCGCTGGATGCACCCCAAGCGCGGCGTGCTGACGCCGGCCGAATTCCTGCCCGTGGCCGAGGACACCGGTCTGATCGTGCCGATCGGTCGCTGGGCGCTCGAAGAGGCGACCCATCGCGGCGCCGCCTGGGACGTGGCCGGCAGCCCGCTGGAGATCGCCGTGTCCGTGTCGCCGAACCAGTTCAACCGCGACGGCTTCGCGACCGACGTGCTGCGCGCGCTGCAGCAGTCTGGCATCCGGACCGAGCTGCTCACGCTGGAGATCGCCGAGCCGACGATCATGGCCGACCTCGCCGACGCGACCCGCCGCCTCGACGAGATGAAGCGGCTCGGCGTGAAGCTCGCGATCGACGAGTTCGGGAACGGCTACGCCTATCGCTCGGACCTGCAGCGGATGCCGCTCGACTACCTCAAGGTCGACCGCAGCTCGCTGGCGGCCTCCGACGACGAGGACTACCGCAGCTGGCTGCTCGAGGCGATCCTAGTGTTCGGCCGCGACCTGTCGCTGACGGTCGTCGCCAAGGGCGTCGAGACGTACGAGCAGATGATCGCGCTGCGCGACGGCGGCTGCCCGCTCGCGCAGGGCTTCTTCCTCGGCAAGCCGATGCCGGCGGAAGCCGTCGAGGGGCTGCTGCGCGTGGCGCCGCAGGGCGCGGTGGCGACGCCACCGCCGCTGGCCGCCGACGTGGCGACCGTCGCAGCGCCACCCGCGAGCGTCGCCCCGAACACGACGCCTCCGACGGGACCGACCGCGGCACCGGTGGACGCGTCGTCGTCTCCGAGCGACCCGCTCGCCTAGACCTAGACCTAGACCTAGACCTGGCCTTGGCCCGGGCCGGGCGGCGGGCCAAACCCAAACGCATCGCGCGCTCGCAACGGCAGCTCCGCCGGCGTGGCCGGCCGGCAGACCGGGCACACCTCGGCGAACTCGAACGTGTCGGCGGCCGCGAGCGCGTTCAGACGCTCCAGCAGCAGGTGCTTAGTCTCCAGCAGTTCGTCGGCCGAGCGGCCAACGTCAGTCGCGACATCGCTGGACTGCGCGGCGTCGAACAGCGTCTGGATCGTCTCGCACAGGCGCGCACCGGGCGAGAAGCCAAGCGGCTGCTCGCCGCTGCTCAGCAGGGCGACGCGCTCGCCCTCGATGTACACGGCGACGCACGCCTGCGCACCATGCCCGGAGCTCAGCTCCTGCACGAACAACTGGTGGCGCGTGCGCAGACGCCCGTCGCGCGAACGCTGCACGGTCAGGATCGCGAGCCGGTCGATCAGCGGCCCGAGCGCGAGCGGCGGCTCGGTGAGACCCATCTCGCCGGCCGATGCGGCCAGCCACGACCACAGCCTCGCCGGCGCCGAGCGCAGTCGGCGCACCTTCTCCTCCCAGTCGAGCAGCGCTTCCCCCCAGCCCTCGTGATGAGCGATGAAGGCGGTGCGACCGTGGCCGTCGCCGCCGGGCGGATCGCCGAAGTCGCAGTGACTCTCCAGCTCGAGCGCGATGCGCAGCAGATCGATCGCCCCTTCCAGCTGCCGACGGTGGCGCTCGCCGACCGGCCGCGGCAGATCCTCGTCGAGCGGGGAGCCCGGCGGCGAGCGCCGCCCGTGGCGCGTCCAATCGTGCTGCCGGGCGGCGCGCAGCGAGACCACTTGGCCCGCGTTCGGGCCAAGGTGCCGTACGGGCTGGCCCGCGCCAAGTGATTGCCGGTCGTGCATGGTCGATCCTCCTCGACGGGTCGGCACGCGCTCGTGCCGACCGCCGAAGCCTTCCGACTATTTGGATTTCCCACACGCGCGCCCCCGCCTTCCGCCGCTGGACTCATGTACTAGTCATGCCTCCGGCGTACATCAGCGAGCCGGGCGTGGTCAGCTGCTCGCCGGTCTCGAGCAGCGTCTTCAGGCCGGAGAGGATCATCGGCCAGCCGCCGAACAGTTCTTCGTTGGCTCCCTCGCGCAGCTGGTCGTGGACGACCGTCAGCCGGCAGGAGTCCTCGACCTGCTCGATCTCCCAGGTGACGCGCGAGGTGCCTTCGGCGCGCACACCCTCGCTCCACATCGCATCGAAGCTCTGCACGAGCCGTCTAGGCGGCTCGACCTCGAGGTTCTCTCCTGCGCAGAGCGGATGTGGCGCCATCGGGCTGCACTCCTCATAGCGCGACCCCGGCGTCCACTCGGACTCGACGCCGACGCCGAAGCTGTACTTGGCGCGCTGCTCGCCGTCGGTGATCGCCTCCCACAGGCGCTCGGGTGTCGTCTTGATGTAGATCTCGAAGACCTTTTCCATCGTTCCTTCCTCGATTCTTTGCTTGATGTCGCTGAGCGTCGCCGCCCAGGGCTCGGCGTACTTGCTCACCCACCGGTCGTGGACGAGCCTGATCGGCACGGGATTCAGAAAATGCAACTTCTCGCGCCCCCGCTTGCGCGCGACGACAAGGCCCGCCGCTTCGAGCACCTTCAGATGCTTCATCACGCCAAAGCGCGTCATCGGCAGCTGGCGCTCGAGTGCACCGAGCGTCTGGCCGTCCTGCTCGAACAAGTCGTCGAGCAGGCTGCGGCGAGTCGGGTCGGCAAGCGCTTTGAAGACCTCGTCCATGTCGCGCAGTATATGTGACCTTTTAGGGCGATTATCCCCTGATGGTAGGGAGCTCGAGCATCCTCACCCAGGTTTACGGTTCCCGGCTCAATCCATCGATTGGCCGGGGCGACAGCGGTAACTGCCCCCCGGCCGTGACACAGGAGGTGTGCTCCTATGCACAAGAACCGTACCCCGGAGCTGCCGGACGAGCGGCTGAATCAGATCGAACAAGAGATCCTGTATCTGCTCACGGGGATCAAGGGCGAGCAGCCGGTCTGGTCGTTGGAGGATCTTGGCCGGGAGGTCGAGGACGCCGACGACGCGCAGATCGCCGTCACGGAGCTGGCTCAGGCCGGGCTCGTGAACCGCACGAGCGACGGGTTCGTGTTCGCCACGCGGGCAGGCGTCCGTGTGGTGCAGTTGATCGGGCACGCGATCTAATAGCCGGTTCTCCTGAGGCCCGGCGTCGGGTCGGGCCTCAGCAGGGGACCCGGATCTAATGCCAGGCAGGCAGGAGGAAGTGCCGAAGCCGCACCAATCATGCGACGAGATTGCCGAACTCCGGGCAGAGCTAGCGCGGCAATGGTGGGCGAACCATGTCGATCATTGTGGGGATTGGCCCCACGCGGCCGGAGAGCGTTGCCATTGGCCCCTACCGCGTCTGATCGATGATTTTGATGATGCGGTCAGCCTCAGTAATGATGGGTTGTAGCGCGACCTCGCGGTCCCAGAACGTCACCTTCGCCGTTTCTGGGTCGTAGATCCCGAATGGATCTTTGATCGGCTCATTTCCAACGACCACGAGGCGGTCTCGTGGGCCGATACTGCGGCGGACGTAGATGCGTTGGGTGTTGCCATCTGCCCAGGTTTTGATGCGCTCGTCGAAATGCTCGAAGTCGTTTCGCAGCTTGCGCGAGTAGAGCGGCGATTGCTCATCCACGCCGACGCTCTCACGAAGGCGTTGTCGCTCGTCCAGGTCCTCGGTTGTCTTGGAACCCCAAAGCAGCTTCGAGGCGTTAGCTGCCGAGACGAGAATCCCTTGAAGCGCGAACCAGATGGCGTTCGCCGTCTGGTGTTCCTTCAACTGGGGGACGATGTGGTTGAGCATCCCTCCACCGAAGGTGATGAAGTTGCATTGGGTGCGCAGCTCACCTTGGAATACGCCCAAGAGGAAGTCGTCCATGCGCGCTACTCTCGCCCTTGATGACTGAGGACCACGGGCAGCAGCCTATGCTCAAGGAGGTCGCGAGGCTCAAGGCAGCAGCGGAGGGCCATGAAAGGCGTGTGGCGTTGCGCGAAGAGTCAGCGCGGTTCCTCGAAGGAAAGGGCGAGCACGATCAGGCGGCGCACGAGCGCGCCGAAGCGGACCGCGAGCGCGACGCAGCACGCGACGCTTGGGATCGCGCCCAGGTTCTCCTAGGGCCGACGCAGACAACGGACGCGGGACTGGAGATCCCGGTCCCCTCCCGCGAGGACTTCATTGCCAACATGCGCCGCGTAGCCCCGCCGGGCACATCTAGCCCAAATACCACGAGCTAGTCTTCGTCCGCATGTTCGGTTAGTGTCGCCGCGTGGCGAGGGGGTATACGACGCGGAAGCTGGAGGTGTGGTCAATCCACGCTCGGGCTTCGGGCGAACCGATCGACTACGAAGAACTTTTCCGCGAGGTCGCACGGTTGGAGCCGGTCGAACGCCAGCGAGATGACGGCGAGAAGGTCGTCGCTCTCCAGTCCGTAGACGTCAGCGACGGGTTGGCGTCGATCGTGGCCCTTGAGGGTCCGCACGGACAGCCGATTCTCTATGACACAAGCGACGGCTCGGAAGAAGCGGGCGCCCTGCGACGCGCCCAGGTCGTTGCGACGCGCACGCATGCCTTGGTCGATATCGCTCGCCGCGAGGTGATCGTCGAGTACAACCACCGTGGCGCCAAGGCGACTGACATTGCGGCTGCGCTCCAGGTCAGCGGTCGGAAAGTGCCGGGATGGCCACGGCTCCGCGTCGATCTCAGTCCGAAGGCTGACCAGAGCTTCGTAGAGAGCATCGACGACTTCGATCGCATTCGGGTCGCCACCGTGCGTATTGGCCGGCCGAACGTCGACTGGAACGACTGGGACGACGACATTTCGGATGCCGCTCACGACTCCGATGCGCAGTCGGCAGAAGTCATGTTCTCGGCTGGCCGCGACGAGTCGCTCGCGAAAGACAAAGGGCTTGTGGCGTTCATCCGCGATCGCGCAGAAGATGCGGTGTCCGCGCTTAAGAACGCGTCCGTGACAGGTCGTCGCGGAGGCGAGGCAGCCGAGACGACCGTCACACTTGGAGACCACAAAGCGCACCAGCGGGTCAACGTCAGGCTGGATGCAGACGGACACGTTCTTGAGGCGGACATCAACCGGTATCTAGAGAAATACCGCGAGGAGCGGGAATAGGAGGATGGCTAATCACGGATGTTCAGGACGTTCTGGCGATACGGGAGCAAAGAGGTATGGCCTCGCAAACACGAGATACTGAGCGGCGGCGAGTTTTGGCTTGCCGCCGTCCTTGGCGTGCTCACGGGCTTGCTGGCGCCCAAGCTCGCGGCTGATACGAATCTTGGCGACGCGGTAACTGTGACGATCGCGTATGCAGCGATCGCGTTTGGGTTCGCGGTGGCCGGCCTTACGGTCGCCCTTACGTTGCCCGACGACAAGTTCGTGTATCACCTTGCGACGGCTGACCCCAAGAACGAGAGGTTGCGGAATCACCCTCGAAAGCCGAATGCGTATAGCGATCTGTTGTTCGTCTATTCATGGACCGCGCTTTTGCATTGGTTGGTGATCGTCTTCTCGTTCGCGATGGTCTTTGGACTCGGCTTCGACCATCGGCTTGGCGGCGATCACATCAGCGCACTAACGAGAGCGACCGACGGGTTGCTGGTGTTTCTGATCGCCTACGCATCGGTTCAGTTCGTGATTACGTTGGTCACGTTGTCGCAGGTCGGGCGGCGTTACGTCAGACATCTCAAGCAGCGCTCAGACGCGAACGTCTAGCGGTCAGTCGGCCTGTACGGAGGCCGCGCGACAAACCAGCTCGACGAACATGCCGCGTCCGTCGTTGCGATGGTTGTAGCGCCAACAGTACTCGTTGATATAGGACTGAAGCCACTTGACTGATACGCCGTGGTAGTTGCCGGCGATCCCGTTCTTGAAATTCCCGAAGAAGCCCTCGATCGTCTGTGTATGGACATCGCCACTTGCGTACACGCGGTCGGTGTGGCGGATCGTGAGATGCATCGGATGGGTGGTGTGCAGATGGCGGTATCCGGCCCACTCGTCGGTGTAGACGACAGCGGTCGCGTGGACGTGCTGGCTAACGGTCTCTAGCGCTCCGTCTCGGGGTTGGACGTAGGCGCGGACACGTCCGCCGCGCTCGACCATCGCCACGACCCCGGTCTTCTTGTCCTTCGCGTATTTCTGCGCTTCGGACATCGACATGCCGCGCGTCATCGACGCCTTTGGTTTGCCTCCGTACGCTGTCTCGTCTGCCTCGACCTCGCCTGCGAGGTAGGTGTCGTCCTCTTGGGTCATGAGGTGGGTGCGGATCAGGTTGCACATCCGCCACGCGGTCTTGTATCCAACGCCGATCTCACGCTCGATCGCCTTAGCGGACGCTCCGCAGCGAGTACTCGTCATCACGTACATGACGTAGAACCACAGTTGCAGCGACGTAGGGGATTTGTGGAAGATCGTCCCCGCCGTAGGATGAATATGCCTGCCGCACGAGTCGCAGGACCAGGAGGGCCGCGACTTGACGCGGTGGAACTTCCGGGTCCGCTGGCACTTCGGGCAGTGAGCGTACGAGCCATCCTCAGAGAACCGCGACCGCCACAGATACTCAAGACACGCAGCGTCGTCGGGAAACTCCCGAGCGAACTCCATCAACGAGTATTCGGACTCCGAACCCCTCGAACGCACCGGCTTATTGCGGTCAACCTTCGCCATACACCGAGTATCCCACAATACCTACCTACAGCCAAGGGATAACCACCTCTTTTAGTCACACGTCAAGAGACCGGTCCCCTACCCGCCAGTTCGGCTGAGAGAATCGCTCGCGTGCCCGTGCCGCGCGTAGCTCCAGCTCTGACCGTGCTGCTCATCGGAGCGCTCGTGCTCTTTGGCTGTGGCAAGGGCAGCTCGAGCTCGCCGGGCCAACGAACCTCCACGACGACGACCACGTCCCCGGGACACGGCAGCGGCGGCAGCGGCAACGACAACCGCGGTGGCAAGTCCTCCCCCGCTCCCGGCACGGCGGCCGACGCCGCCAAGGCGAAGGCGTTCGCGCGCGCTGTCAACCTGACCGCCGTCGACCTGCCCGGCTTCAAAGCCTCCGCCAAGAGCCAGCATCTGACGCCCGCCGAACGCAAGCTCGAACGCGAAGCGCTCGGCTGTCTCGGGGGCGCCGGCGCCAAGCACGAAAAAGGCTCGATCAACGTGCGTTCGCAGGAATTCGAAGCCACGCTCGGCGAAGTTACACGCCAGGCCGAATCCGAAGTCACGGTCGTGCGCACGCCCGCGATCGCCGCGCATCAGCTGTCGATCGTGCGGGGCTCGCACGCCCGCGACTGCCTGGCGCACTTCCTCACCTTGCTGTTCGGCGGCGCCACCGCCGGCAAGGCGGCGGTCAGCCCGGTCCACATCGCCGAGGGCACGCCGCCCGCGCCCGGCGCCGACGGCAGCTTCGCCTGGCGCGTGACGACGACGATCACCACACGCCACGTCCCCGTGAAGATCTACCTCGACATCTTCGGCTTCACGCGCGGTCGTGCCGAGGTGCAGATGCTGACGGCGTCGTTCCTGCAGCCGTTCCCCGCCCGCGTTGAGGAACGGCTGTTCTCGCTGCTGCTCGAACGGGCGACGTCACACGAACCGTGAGCCTCACGGGCGGACGCGGCGGCCTGTCGCCTCGGCCCGCTCAGACCTCCCGTGGCCGGCCGGGCGAGCCATCGTGGCCCGCCCGGCGCGACCGGGGAGAGATCCAGATTCAGCAAGCAAGCAAGCAGCCAGCTACTGAACCTTCTTCTTGCCTTCCACTTCGTTCGGCGAGTCGACGACCGTGCCGGTGTTGCCCTTCACGGTCAGCGATCCCGCGACGGTGTTGTCGATCACCGTCGCGCCGCCCGAGTTGCCCTGCACCTTCAGCGCGGAGTGGAGCCCGTTTTCGTCGACCGTCACACCGCCCGTGTTGCCTTTGATCGTGACCGTGCCGTGGAACATGGTCGGCGCGCAACCTTCGTTGCCTTCGCCGAGCACGACCGGGCCGCTGCCGCCACTGATCTTCGCCGAGCCGGCGACCGAGCCGCCGCACACGCGGATCACGTTCGCGCCACGAGACGCGAGCGTGCCCGAGAGCGTGGCGCCCTCGACGTCGAGCGAGCCGCCGGACTTGACCGTCACGGTGCCGCTGACTTTGGCGGTCGAGGTCAACTCGACCGATTCGCCACCCTTCACGAGCAGCTTGCCTTTGACGTTGCCGCTGATGACGCGCGAGAAGCCGACTTCGGTCGTGCACGAAGCTGTCGTTTCGTGTCCGACGTTGTCGATCGCGGTCGCGGCGACCGTCTCAGGACCGGCTTTGCTCGTGTCGATCGCAACCGTTCCGCTCGGGTCGCTGGCGAGACCGGACTGGCCGTCAGAGGCCGATACGGTCGCACTCGCTTTCGAGCCGATGGCTGCCGTCGCCGGGCATTCGACGCTCACTTTCGGCGCCGTGGCGTCGACCTGCACCGTCACACATCCCGGCGCCGATTCGTTGCCGGCGTTGTCCTTGACGCTCCCGCACGCTTCGTGCGAGCCGTCGGTCGAGAACACCTGGCTGACCGGGATCGATCCCGGATCGACGCCGCTGCCCGCCGAGCCGTCGGCCAGCGCGGGGTCTCCGTTCGCGCTGAACGAGACTTCCACGCTGTCCTTGAACCAGCCACCACCACCCGCGAAGTCGGGCGCGCGGTCGGCCGACGCCGTCGGCGGGTTCGGTGCCGTCTCGTCGACGACGACTTCTTCCGATTCACCCGAAGGCGCGGTTTCGGCACCTTCGTTGCTGGCCGTGACACGGTAGTGCCACCTGCCTTCGCCCTCGGCACCCGCACCGCTGAACGTGTATTCGGTGCTGGTCAGGCCGCTGGCGACCGTGCTCCAGCCACCGCTCGCGTTCTTGTGCTGGAGCGTGTAGCTGAGCGCGACAGCCGGCGCCGACGCTTCCCAGGCAACCGTGAGTTCACCGTTGTTGCTCGGGTTCTGACCCCCGGTCACTTTCGGCGCACCCGGCACAGTCGTCAGCTCGTTGCGAGCGAACGTGTAACCCGGCGGCAGGTACTGCGCCGTCGGCGCTTTCACCAATCCTTCGTCGCTGCCGGGTGCTTCGGTGGTCGGAACCCTCAGTTCGAGGTTCTTCACGCCGATCGACTGCGGCGAGGATGAGTTGCGTGCGTACGTCGAGTCCGATGTCAGCAGCTCCAGCTTCAGGACGTGGCCTTCTTCTACGTGCCACGCCTGCGGGTGCAGCTGGAACGTCTGCTTGGTGAAGCCACCGCCCGGGTTGATCGGCCGGTAGATCGCGCGCCCGATCAACTGCTCGGCTTTCGCGCTTTCGTTGACGTCGTACAGGCGGGCGATCACCTGGTCATTTTCAGCGGGCGTGTTGAATTCACCCACGACCGTCGAGGAGCCCATGACCGTGAACCCGCCAGCCGGAGCGGGCGCGAGCGCGTACTCCGCCGCCGAGGGGTTGTTGGCCGAGGCCTGCGTCGTGCAGACGGTCCCCGAGGTGAACGCGTTGGCCGGCGCGGTGCCGGGCGCGACGATCGTCTGTTCGGCGGCGCCGCTCAGATCAATTTCGCCGGGCGCCAAAGAAGCCCAGTTGGCCGCTTTGTATTCGTGACCCGAGCCACCCGCGGTCTGCGGGCAGAAGCTCGTGATGGCGGTCACGCCACCGTGGGCTTCGGCCGGTTCGGAGCCTTCACCGCGCACGTAGAACTTGAACCATTCGTTCTGCGCCGCCTGGAACTTGGCCGCGTCGCCCGTCGACAGCGTCTGCGCCGAACGCGGGTTGTGGCCCAGGTCGAAGTAGAACAGCTTCATCGCCTGGTCCCGGTGGGGCGCCACACGCTCGAGCCGGACGAGGTCAGCGCCCGCCAGCGCGAGCGACTGTTGCGGGCTATGGGCCAGTGCATCAGCCAGTCGGGCTACGTAGAGACGACGATCGCCGACATCGTGCGCGTCGCGCGCACCTCGCGCTCGGTGTTCTACAAGCACTTCGCCGACAAGGAGGAGTGCTTCCTGGAGGCCTACCGGCAGATGACGCGGGTGCGCATCAAAGCTTCGCTCGACGCGGCCGCGGCGGTCGCCGACTGGCGGGGCAAGCTCGAGGCCGGCATCGGTACCTACTTCCGCTGGATGGCCGCGCACCCGGAGGTGGCGGTCACGACCGTGGTCGAGGTGCACAGCGCCGGGCGCCGGGCGCTGGCCGCGCGCGAGCACGCCCTTGCGAACTGGATGCGCACGATCGAGGGCACCGCGATGCTCGCGAAGCTGGAAGGCGATGAGATCGTGCTGGGCGAAGCGGTCGCGTCGGCGATCATCCTCACGGCCGAGGCCTACGTGCACGAGTACGCGCTGAGCGAACGGCTCGGACAGGTCGCCGAGCGGGCGCCGGCGGTGCAGGCCCTCGCGCTGTCACTGTTTGAGCTGGGGCTTGTTTCAGCCGTTTAATGTATTAATTGATTCTCCCTCTAGGGAGCGCGGACGTCGACGACCACTGGCGCGTGGTCCGAGGGCTTCTGCCCCTTGCGCGCGTCGCGATCGATGTAGGCGTCTGTCACCTCGCTGGCCAAAGCCTCTTCCAGCAGCATCAGGTCGATCCTCATGCCAAAGCCCTTGTGAAAGCTGCCGGCACGGTAGTCCCAGTAGGTGTACGGCTCGCCCTTGAGCGCGCGCGGTTTGACGTCGACGAGGCCGAGGGCGAGCAGCGCGCCGATCGCCTCGCGCTCGGGCCCCGAGACGTGCGTGGAATCGACGAACTGCGCCGGGTCCCACACGTCCTGGTGGTTGGGAGCAACGTTGAAGTCGCCGCACAGCACGAGCCGCTTGCCGCCCGCGAGCTCCTGGGCGGCGACGTCGCGCAGGGCAGCGAGCCACTCCAGCTTGTAGGGGTAGTAAGGGCTGTCCAGCGAGCGGCCGTTGGGGACGTACAGGGAGTAGACGCGCAGCGAGCCGCACGTGGCCGCGAGCGCGCGGCGCTCGCGTTCCGGCATTCCCGGCTCGCCGGCGAAGCCGCGCTCGACGTCTTGGAGTCCCACGCGGGAGAGGATCGCCACGCCGTTGTAGCCGCCGTCGCCGTCGGCCGCCCACTCGTAGCCGAGCGCCTCCAGCTCCGCGCCCGGGAAGGCGGCGTCGGAGACCTTCGTCTCCTGCAGACAGAGCACGTGCGGACGCACATGTTCGAGCCAGTCCTCAACGCGAGGCATTCGGGCTGCTAGAGAGTTGACGTTCCAGGTCGCGAGGCGCATCACGCCATCGGGAGGTGTCGCGGCATTTGCCATCAGGCGAGATACTGACCGACCCGAGTCCTAGCCGTCAGAGAGGAGCAGTATGCAGATCGAGTGGTATGGGCAGTCGGCGTTCCGTCTGAGCGCAGCGGAGGGAACGGTCGCGATCGACCCGTTCGGCGACCTCTCGGCGCTGACCGGCCGCGGAATGCAGTTCGACTATCCGCCGATCGCCGACCTGGAGGCCCAGTTGCTGCTCGTCACGCACGAGCACCTCGACCACAACGGCGTCGAGGTGGTCGGAGGCGACCCGGTCACGATCCGTTCGACCGCGGGGCGCCTGGAGTCTCCTTTCGGCGAGGTCGTGGCGATCGCCTCCGAGCACGACGAAGTGGCCGGCACCGAACGCGGGCCGAACTCGATCGTCGTCTTCTCCCTCGACGGCGTGCGCGCCTGTCACTTCGGCGACTTCGGACAGAGCGCCCTGCGCCCCGAGCAGCGCGCGGCGCTGAACGACGTGGACCTGCTGTTCCTGCCGGTCGGCGGCGGGCCGACGATCGGCGCCGAGCAGGCCAGCGCGCTCGTGGCCGAGCTGTCGCCGCGCTGGGTCGTGCCGATGCACTACCGCACGGAGAAGATCAGCTTCCTGGAGACTGCCGACGAGTTCCTCGAGCGCTCGCCGCGGGTTCAGCGTCTGGCGACGAGCACGTTCGAGCTGAGCGAGTTGGAGGAGGGCGACGGCCCGCTCGTGGTCGTTCCAGCCGCGCCGTGAGTAGTTTGACGTTCTGAGGGTGGGGAACCTTCGTCTTAACCGAAGGGGGCCATGAATGGTCGTGAGGGTAAGGGAGACAGGGCATCTACGGTTGGCGTTCTCGGCTCCGAGCGAGCCGTCGGACGCGCGCGCGTGCGGTGCGGTGCACTCCGTCGCCGAGTTGCCCGACGCCGACCACGTCTGCTGGGGCTACGACGACGACGGCGACTTCGCGCACGCGGTATGCGAGTTCATGGCCGAGGGCCTGCGCGCGGGCCAGCGCCTAATGCACGTCGACAGCCGCCCCGTCGAGCACCAGCGCGAGCTGCTCGCGCCGTTGGGCGATGTCGACGAGCTGATGGCAGACGGTCGGCTGGAGCTGGTCGGCCTGGCCGATGTCTACCCGCTCGACGGTCCGGGCGAGGGGCCGGCGCAGCTGGGCGCCTATGCCCGCGCGACGGCCCGCGCGCTGGCCGACGGCCATGCCGGTCTGCGCGTGACGACGCGCGCCGGCGAGCTGGTCGGCGATCCCGACAGTTGGAGCGCACACGTGCGCTGGGAGAGCGAAGCCGACCGGGCGATGTCCTGCCAGCCGATGTCGGTCCTCTGCGGCTACGACAACCGCATCGTTCCGAGCGGCCTGATGCTCGACCTCAACGCGGTCCACCCAGTCGCGCACCGCTGCGACGCAACCGCGCCGTTCCGCGTCTTCTGGTCGGACGCGAGCACAGCCGTGCTGGCGGGCGAAGTCGACCTCTTCCACGTCGAGGCGCTCGACCGCATCCTGGGCGAGGTCTTCGCCCAGGAAGCAATCACGCTCGACCTGAGCGAGCTGGGGTTCATCGACCACCACGGGCTGCGCGTGCTGGCCGCGCACTCCGACCGCTCGCCCGAGGGCAGCTCAGGGCTGTCGATGCGCCACGCTCCGCAGGCGGCGCGCCGCCTGTGCGAGCTGCTCGGTATGCGCCTCTAGATCCGGCGGGTATCCATCCCCCGGGGCTGCCACGCTATTGGCCGGTAGCAGACGTCTGGAGGCGCCACGATGACCCTTGTTGTTCTGACCTGTCCCCGCTGCGGGATGACGACGCGTTCGGACTCCGTCGAGGCCGAACAGGAGGCTTGCCCGCGCTGCCTGGCGCGTACTTCGGGCGCGCTGTCCGTCTACATGCGGGCCAAGCGCAAGCCCATCAGCAAGGACGGCGGCCGGCTCGGATTCACATCCCGCCTGCTGCGACGCCAGACGACCGGCTGAGCGACGACCAGCTAGGGCGCTTCGAGCGCGTCGATGCCTAGCTCCAACATGCGCCGCCAGGCGTTCGCCTCCAGGCGCCCCGCGGCCCTGGTCGCGGTCAGCAGCAGGCGCACGTCGAGCGTCGAGGCGTCGGCGCGCAGCTTGCCTTCGGCGCGCGCGGCGTCGAGCAGCCGCTCGATCGCCATCATCGTCTCGGCCAGCTCGCGCTGGACGCCTTCGTGCTCGGAGACGGTGGCCATCGCCTCGCCGAGCAGGTCGTCCTCGGCCTGACGCTCGGCGAGCCCCCACAGCAGCCCCGTCAGCGCGCTCCAGGGACCCAACCCGCCGGCCAGCGCGCCATCTGCTTCCACCCCGATTTCACGCAGCCGCAGAGCCACCAGCGCCGCCAGCAGCTCGTGCTTGGAGGGGAACTGGCGGTAGACGCTGCCGACGCCCGCACCGGCCGCCGCGGCGATCGCCGGCATCGGCGCGTCGAGGCCTTCGCGGGCGAACACCTCCCCGGCCGCGAGCAACAGCCGTCGATGCTTCTCCTGCGCGCTCAGATCGGCCCAGCACGTCGACGTGGCCGGAGGCGGAATGACCATTCCGCTAGTGTAGGCGCCTAGCCGATCGAGCGCCGGGCCAATGCACTCCACCGACAGCGACCGCACACATCCAAACCTGATCCTGGCAGTACTGGCGCTGGCCGGCCTCGCCTACGCGATGCTCAGCTCCTCGGTCGTGCCGGCGCTGCCGACGATCCAGCACGCGCTGCACACGAGCGAGACCGACATCACCTGGCTGCTGACCGCCTACCTGCTCGCGGCGGCGGTCGGCACGGCGATCCTCGGACGCCTCGGCGACATGTACGGCAAGGAGAAGCTGCTGCTGTGGACGCTCGGCATCCTCGCGGCCGGGACGCTGCTCGCGGCCGTGTCGAGCTCGCTCGCCCTGATCGTCGTGGGGCGCTTCATCCAGGGCGCGAGCGGCGGCATCTTCCCGCTCGCGTTCGGGATCGTGCGCGACGAGTTCCCGCGCGAGAAGGTCGCCGGCAGCATCGGCCTCCTGTCGGCGATCCTCGGCACCGGCGGCGGCATCGGCATCGTGCTCTCGGGCGTGATCGTCGAGCACCTGAGCTACCACTGGCTGTTCTGGATCCCGCTCGTGGCGACGCTCGCGGCAGCTTTCGCGACCTGGCGCTTCGTCCCTGAGTCCCCGGTGCGCGTGCCGGGGCGGATCAACTGGCTGGCGGCCGTGTTGATGACCGTCGGCATGTCGATCGTGCTGATCGCCGTCAGCGAGACGACCGTCTGGGGCTGGGGCTCGGCCAAGGCGCTCGGCCTGATCGCGGTCGGACTCGCGATCTCGTGCGTGTGGATCGCGGTCGAGGTGCGTAGCGAGACCCCGTTGATCGACATGACGATGATGCGCATCCGCGGCGTGTGGACAACGAACTTGTCCGCCTTCCTGCTTGGCGCCGGCATGTACTCGTCGTTCATCGTGCTGCCCCAATACGCGCAGCTACCAAAGAGCACGGGCTTCGGCTTCGGGGCCTCAGTCGTCGTCTCGGGGCTCTACCTGCTGCCAGCCACGATCGGCATGACGCTGCTCGGCATCTACGCCGGACCGATCGCACGCCGCTTCGGCTCGCGCACGGCGCTGATCGCCGGCACCTTCTTCACAACCGCCGCCTTCGGGCTGTTGGCGATCCAGCACGACCATCCCCTCGACCTGCTCGTCGCCGCGGGCTTGATGGGCATCGGCATCGGGCTGTCCTTCGCGGCGCTCGGCAACCTCGTCGTGCAGGCCGTCTCCAGCGCGCAGACCGGCGTCGCCAGCGGCATGAACACGGTCATGCGCACGCTCGGCGGGGCGCTCGGCGGCCAGCTGTCGGCGACCTTCATCGCCGACCACACGATCGGCAAATACCCCGCCGTGACCGGCTTCTCGGACACCTTCGTGATGGCTACCGGGTTCCTGATCGTGTGCCTGTTGGCGGGCGTGCTCGTGCCGCGCGAGGGCCAGGTGGCCGAACACACGCAGGTGACCGCCGACGCAGCGGCGGCGGCCGGGGCGGGCGCGGAGCTCGCCGGCGCCGAGAGCATTTCCGCCTAGCCCGATAATCCTGGCATGAGCCGCGACGAGTGGTCCGACGCCTCGCACGCGCTGCGCTACCTGGAGCACGCGGACTTCCCGCGCCGCGCTGAGGGTGAGAGCGTGCTGCTCGAACACGTGCCTCAGAGCGCGACGCGGATCCTCGACCTCGGCACGGGCAACGGCAGGCTGCTCGGACTGCTCGGCGCGCAACGGCCCGTGATGGACGGGGTCGGCCTCGATCGCTCCGAGCTGATGCTGGCCGCCGCGCGCGGGCGCTTCGCCGGCGACGAGCGCGTCGAGATCCTCGCCCACGACCTCGACGATCCGCTGCCGGCGCTGGAGCCGTTCGACGCGATCGTCTCGGGCTTCGCAATCCACCATCTAGAGCACGAGCGCAAGCGACAGGTCTACCGCGAGGCATTCGCGCTGCTCGCCCCGGGTGGGGTGTTCGCCAACTTCGAGCACGTCGCCTCCCCCTCTCAGCGCTTGCACGTGGCCTTCTTCGCCGCCATCGAAGAGCCGCTCGAGCACGAGGACCCGTCCGACCGGCTGGTCGACGTCGAGCGTCAGCTTGGCTGGCTGCGCGAGGCCGGCTTCGACGATGTCGACTGCTACTGGAAGTGGCTGGAGATGGCGCTGCTGATCGGCGTCAAGCCGCTGTAAGAAAAGCTCCGCGGGCGGACATAGATGGCTGTGAGGATCGACGACGAGCGCCAGTTCGAGGAGTCCTTCCGTGCGCTCGCCGGCCACGTGTACGCATACGCACTGCGCCGAGCCGACCCAGACGTCGCCCAGGACGTGACCGCCGAGACGTTCCTGATCGCCTGGCGACGAAGGGGCCGGCTTCCCGCCGAGCCGCTGCCGTGGCTATACGGCATCGCCAGGCGCGTGCTCGCCAACGAACGGCGCTCGGCGAACCGCCGAGCGGCGCTCGAGGCGCACATCGCCGCCCAGCCGGCCCGAGCTGTGAGCGGTGAGCGGCACGGCCTCCTGGAAGCGCTCGCGCGACTGTCGGAGCGCGACCGCGAGGTGCTGCTCCTGACCGCCTGGGAGGGGCTCTCCACGCAGGAGGCCGCGAGGGCCACGGGCTGCACGAGCGCGGCGCTTGCGGTGCGACTGCATCGCGCGCGACGCCGGCTCGCGCAAACGCTTGCCGAGGGCGCCGCCGAAGCCGACCCCACGCCACCTACTCATCCCGTCCCGGAGGTCTCAGCATGAGCAGCCCCAGCGATCCCATCGAGCAGCTGCGCGAAGCCAACCCCGTGCCGAGCGCACCGGAGTTCGACTGGGGGCTCGTCGAACGCCGCTTGACGACAGACGAGCCCCTTGTCGTGCGCCGACGCAGCCGTTGGCCGCTCGGCGCGATTGCCTTGTGCGCGGTGCTGCTCGGCCTCGTCGTCGCAATCGCGCCGTGGAGCGGATCGAACGACTTCCTCGCGCGTGCGGCAGCGGCGCTCGGGCCGGGCAGCGGTGGCGGCGTGCTGTACGAGCGCTGGGAACGAACCGGCCCGGCGGGCGAGGGAGTTCGCGCCACGAACGGACCCGACCAGCTCTGGATCGAGGCCGGTGCGCCGCAACGCTATCGGCTCGTGCTCCAGCCCTCGCGCGCCGGCGAAGCCGCGCCGGCCAACGAAGCCGGGCTGGCGGCTGCCTACGGAGTGGCGCTCGGCTTCGTCGGCCGGCGCGGAGTGCTGACGCGACTACGACGCACGCTCGCGCGAGAGCCGCTCGAAGTCGGCGGCCAGCTCCAGGAACGCGAGCGAGAGGAACCAACGCTGACGTTCGTCCCCCCAGAGGAGCTGTGGTCGATGCGTCTGTCGATCGAAGCGCAGGGCACGCCGCCGCTGCCCGGCCCGCATGAGCAGCTCTACCCGGGCGCCGACCCCGTCAGCGCGCTACGCGCCGCGCTGGTGGAAGGGCGCGCGCACGACGCCGGCTCGTCGCGGCTGGACGGTCGCGCGGTCGAGCGGATCGACTTCGACCCACAGCCGCTGCCCGCCGACGCACCGCCGCTGCCACCCGGGGTGAAGCTGCCGCATGACTCGCTCCACGCCTACGTCGAAGCCGGCACGCTGCGCCCGCTCGAGATCGCCAACGGCGAAAGCACCTACCGCATCCTCGCCTACGAACACCTACCGGCCACACGCGCGAACCTCGCGCTGACGGACGTCCGCGCGCAGCACCCGGACGCCCGGGTCGTGCACATCCGGCGTTAGCGTCCTAGCCCTCGTCGTCGGAGTCGCCTCGCGCCGCTCCGGCTGCCGGTCGTGTCGGTTCTGCTGCTCAGGCGCGGTGCTCCCCCGACCGTCGCTGCCTGGGCGGCAGCCCGCAGACCGTCGCCGTCGGCCTGGCTGCTGCTACGGTGGACGGGTCGGGTGCGGCCGCTTTTGCCTACCCGAGAGGTTCCGTTTCCTCCGCGTGCCACAGGTGCCTTGGGGTCGCAGGATCTCCCAAGACGCTAACTCAGCAGGAGAAAACAAAATTACTTCCTTTGCCGACCTCGGCATTTCCAGGCCGGTCGTCGATGCGCTACGCGCGCGCTCGATCAACCAGCCGTTCCCAATCCAGGAGATGGTCATCCGCGACGCGCTCGCCGGGCATGACCTTCTCGTCCAATCGCCCACAGGCTCGGGCAAGACCCTCGCCTTCGGCGTCCCGCTGGTCGACTCGCTGCAGTCTCGCGGCAAGGGGCCATCCGCGCTGATCCTGGCCCCCACCCGCGAGCTGGCCGGCCAGATCGTCACCGAGCTCGCGCCGCTGGCCAAGGCTCGTCGCCTGCGCGTCACGGCCGTCTACGGCGGCGTCGGCTTCGGCCCGCAGATAAGCGCGGCGCGACGAGCGGACGTACTCGTCGCCACGCCAGGGCGCCTAGAGGACCTGATCGCCCGTGGCGCCGTGTCGCTGGAGTCGGTGCGCGTGCTGGTGCTCGACGAGGCCGACCGTATGCTCGACATGGGCTTCCGTCCGGCCGTCGACAGGATCGTCTCGCTCACCCCGACCAAGCGTCAGACGCTGTTCTTCTCGGCCACCCTGGCGGGTGCCACCGGTCGCGTCGCGAGCGCCTACACCCGCGACGCCCGCTCGCACACGCACGCGGAGCCCGAGCACACCGAGGCCAAGATCGAGCATCGGTTCGAGACGGTCGCCTCGCAGGACGCCAAGCTCAAGCGGCTGGTCGATCACCTCACAGGCGAGGACACCGGGCGTTCGCTCGTGTTCGTACGCACCAAGCGCAGCGCCGACCGCCTCGTCAAACGGCTGCGCGCGCAGAACGTCGAGGCCGTCGCGATGCACGGCGACAAGAGCCAGAACCAGCGCGAGCGAGCGCTGTCGCGCTTCGAGCGCGGCGAGGTGATGACGCTGGTCGCTACCGATGTCGCCGCCCGCGGGATCGACGTTCCCGACGTCGCTCAGGTGATCAACTACGACGCCCCCGAGGATCGCGAGGCCTACGTGCACCGGATCGGACGCACCGGACGCGCCGGGCGCACCGGCGTCGGCATCAGCTTCGTGCTCGCCGACCAAGCTGATGAGATGCGCCGTATCGGCACGTCCCTCGGCGTCGACCACGGCCTCGGCAGCGCCAAGCCGTCACGACCCTCGACCGGTCCCACCGGAGCCGGAGGGCCTCGCCGACGTAATCGCGGGCGACGGCGAGGCAAGGTCGCGGCCTGAGCCGATGACCGCCGGAGCCGTCAGGTGGAGCTGCGCCCAGTGCGAGGTCTCCGTCGGACGGGTCGACGGCGAGCCGACAGAGCTGCCGGAGACATGGACCCAGTCGGGAGGGCTGGCGTTCTGCCTGTCGTGCAGCAGGCTACGGGCGGGAGACGCCGCGATCGACGCGGCCCCCGCCACCTGCTCGCGCGAGGATCGCCTGCGGCTGCGCCGCCAGGCCCTGATCGAGTTCGAGATCGACCGCTCGCCCACGGCGCCGGATCGCACGATCGCGCTTGCCTGCAAAACCTCTACCAGCACCGTCGCCGCCGTCCGCGACGAGTTGGAACGGCCGGCGGTGGCAAAGGCGCCCGCGCCTGACGCAGAGGGTGACGTCTAGGACGACGCCGCGAAGCGGGCCACACCTCGATCCGCGAGGAGTAATGTCCGGCTTGTCGTGCTCCACGCTTTGCTCTGTCTCTCGCCGGCTCTCGTGCTGGCGATACCGCTGCTCGCGAAGCGCTATCCGGGCGAGCGCGTCCTGCTCGCCCGCTGTCGGACGATGCCGAATCGGTGGGCGCGACCGCGCTCCTCTTCGACGCGACTGGGCCGGCGTGTCGTGCTCCAAGTCGTGCGTGGCGGGCGACTGATCGCCAGCTCGCTCGCCGAGCGCCCGCCGCCCGCGCTGGCTCTGACGAGCTGAACCATCTGCCCGCCCGCGGGCATCGCAGCTCGTTCCAGAAGACCCTCCCGCTGAACAAGCGACGCTCGCCCTGGCGGCGAATGCACGTCGCCGTCGGCGGGCCTGTCTGGCCGTACACATGCGAGGAGCTCCTAGATGTCCCGTCACCGTCAGATCGCCGCCGTGCCTGGCGTCCTAGTTCGCCAGCGAGTCGTACAGGGCCCGAGCGGCTTTGCCCGCTCGCTGCGATCGCCGCTGATCGTCGCGCTGGCGATCGCGGCGGTGCTCGGCTTCGCGCCCGCCGCCTGGGCTCACGCGCAGCTGCTCGGCACCTCGCCGCTTTCCGGCTCGACCGTGAAGACCCAGCCGAGCGAGGTGATCTTCAAGTTCAACCAGGACGTCGGCGGCACGCTCGGAGCGGTGCGCGTCTACAACGCACAGGGCACGGAGGTCGACGATCTCGAAGTCTCCCACCCCGACGGCAACGAGCATTGGATGGGCGTCGGCCTGAAGCCCCACCTGCCGGACGGCACCTATACGGCCACCTATCGAGTGATCTCGGCCGACACGCACATCGTCTACGGCGGGCTCGTCTTCAACGTCGGCCACGCGGGCGCGGCGCCGAAGTTCACGGTCGCGGGGCTGATCGGCAGGAACGAGTCCGGGGAGGTGACGCGGGTCGCGTTCGGCGTCGTGCGAGCGCTCGACTACCTGACGCTCGCTCTGATGGTGGGCGGTCTCGCTTTCTTCTTCTTCGCCTGGATACCGAGCTTCAGTTCTGTCGCGGGCGGCGAGGAGCGCTGGTCGCTGACCGCGCGGGCCTTCTCGAGGCGGGTCGGCAGGTTGCTCGCGCTCGCGGTCATGCTCGGCGCACTCGTCAGCGTGCTCGGCGTGCTGTTGCAAGGTGCCAGCGCCGCCGGGGTGTCGCTGTGGAGCTCGCTGAAAGGATCGATCGTCGAAAACACGCTCGAAAGCCGCTTCGGCGAGGTCTGGGGCTCACGCGCGATCGACTGGGTGCTGCTCGGAGCGCTGCTGTTGGCGAGCAGGGCGATCGTCAGAGGAGCGAGCCCGAGACTCCACCCCGAGAACGGCGAGACTTCAACGCTGACGCCGCAGCCACCGCCGCCAGCGATCCTCGTCCCGCTGGCGCTTGGCGCCCTCTATCTCATGATCACGCCAGCCCTCGCCGGGCACGCGAGCGTCGAGAGCCCGGTCGGTGTGTTCTTCCCCTCAGACGTGCTGCACGTCCTCTCTGGCAGCGTGTGGGTCGGCGGCATCACGTGCCTGCTGCTGGCGCTGCCAAGCGCCACGCGCCAGCTGGATCCACCTGAGCGCAGCCGGCTGTTGCTCGCGACGCTCGCACGGTTCTCGCCGATCGCGCTCGGTGCCGTCGTCGTGATCGCGGTGACCGGCGTGGTCCAGGCCTACATCGACGTGCGCAGCTTCCACGGCCTCTTCCATACGACGTACGGCGCGCTGATCATCGCCAAGACCGCGCTGCTGGCGCTGCTGATCGGCCTCGGCTGGGTAAACCGCGAACGGGTGATCCCAGGTCTGCGGCGGCTCGTCGGCGACGGGCAGTCGCCGGGCGGGATCGGCGCCCTGGCGCGCCGCGCGATGCGCGGCGAGCTCGCGCTCATGCTCGGCGTGTTCGGCGTGACCGCGGCGCTGATCAGCTATGCGCCGCCGATCGATGCCGCGACGGGACCGTTCTCCGTGAACACGACGATCGGCTCGGCCGAGCTGGAGATGACAGTCGAACCGGCGAAGGTCGGGCTGAACACGATCCACCTCTACCTGATCAACGCGAAGAACGGCACTCAGTTCACCCAGACAAAGGAACTGACCGTGAGCGCACGGCTGCCCTCGAAGGGCATCGGTCCGCTGCCGCTGAAGGCGATCGCGGCCGGCCCGGGCCACTACGTCTTCGACTCGACCGTGCTCAGCCCAGGCGGCACGTGGGACATCGAAGTGATCGACCGCGTATCCGAATTCGAACAACACAACCGCGTCGTGAAGGTGCCTATCCGATGAGCACCCACGCCGATTCAGGAGGTATTTCGTAGATGAGATCCAAGACCGTCACCACCCTGGCTCTGGCCGGCGCGCTGCTCGTTCCGGCGAGCGCAGAGGCGCACATCAGCCTGCATCCGAACACGATCCCGGCCGGTGCCTTCGCGACGCTCGACGTGCGCGTCCCCGGCGAGCAGGAAGGCGCCTACGTCAAGAAGGTCGACGTCCTCTTCCCGCACGGGTTCACCGGCGTTGACTACGAAAACGTCGCCGGCTGGAGCACGAGAGTGATCGAAAGCAAGCTCGCCACGCCCGTCGAGGAAGACGGCGAAACGATTGACACCGAGGTCTCGCAGATCGTCTGGACCTGGACGGGGCCGGCGGGGAAGGTCGACAACGGGCAGTTCGTCAACTTCCCGTTGTCGCTCGCGATCCCCGACGACGCGGCCGGCAAGCCGCTCGAATTCCGCACCGTGCAGAGCTACAGCAACGGGCAGGTCGTGCACTGGATCGAACCGTCGCTGACGGGCGAACATCCCTCGCCGAGAATCAACGTCACAGCGAAGGGCGGCGTGATCGAGGACGTAGCGGGCGACGAGGCCGGGCCTGGAGCGGGCCAGACCGCGGGCAGCCCGGCCGCCTCCACTGAGGCGCCGGTCGCCGCGAAGTCGAGCGAGGGCGCGAGCAAAGGGCTCGGAATCGTGGCGCTGATCCTCGGCGCGCTGGGACTGATCGCCGGGCTCGCCGCACTGCTCTCGTCACGCCGCAGGGCTGCGGCGTAGTCAGCGGGGGCGGTAGACGTGCAGTGCGGCGCCAGTCGCGAACGTCCGCGCTTCGACGAGTTGGAGAGCGATCGGTTCGGCTAGATCCTTGAACAGCGCCAGCCCGTTGCCCAGCGCCACGGGATTGATCACCAGGCGGTACTCGTCGACGAGGCTCCGCCGCGAAAGATCCTGCACGAAGCTCGCGCCGCCCCAAGCGAGGATGTCGCCACCGGGCTCCTGCCGCAATGCCGCGATCTCCTCGGCGATGTCGCCGCACGCCACGCGCGACTCGTCCCAGTCGGCCCTCTCCAGCGTCTTCGAGAACACGACCTTCGGTAGATCGTTCATCGGGGCGGCGTAGTCGTCGGTCGAGAACGGCCAGTGCGACGCCATCTCCTCATAGGTGACGCGTCCCATCGCGTGCGTGCCGATGTGACTGAACCAGCTGAGCTTGATCCGCTTCAGCTCGGGGTCTTCCGGCCCGGCGCGGTGATCCGGCGCGCCCTTCGCCGGGGCGACAAACCCATCGAGGGACATGGACATCGAGACGATCACCTTTCGCATCCTGCCTCCAGAGGTTTCCGCTTTGACGAACTGACCTTGTATAGCGGGCAGTGCGTCGACAAGGTTCGCCAGTAGGTTGTCGACTCAAACTACCGGGGGGTAATCGATGTCTTTGAGAGTCGTCGGAGCGGGCGTCGGACGGACGGGTACGAACTCGTTGAAGATCGCGCTCGAACAGTTGCTCGGCGGGCGCTGCCACCACATGTTCGAGATCATCTCCAACCCCTCCCAGATCCCTGCCTGGACGGACGCGATCGAGGGCCGCGAGGTCGCCTGGCAGAAGCTGCTGGACGGCTATGTCGCACAGGTCGACTGGCCCGGCGCCTCCTTCTGGCCGGAGCTGACCGCCGCCAACCCGGACGCGCTGGTGCTGCTGTCGGTGCGCGACCCGGAGGCCTGGTATCGCTCCGCCAGCAACACGATCCTGCAGGTCTTCGACGCCGCGCCGCCGGAGCTGAAACCGTGGTTCGAGTCGATGCGATCGTTGATCGGCGAGCGCTTCAGCGACGACACAGAGAACCCGACGGCGATGATGGATGCGTTCGAGCGCCACAATGCCGCCGTACGCGCCGGCGTACCGGCTGACCGGCTGCTCGAGTGGACGATGTCCGACGGCTGGGAGCCGATCTGCGAGCGCCTCGGCGTGGCGGTGCCCGACGAGCCGTTCCCGGTGACGAACACCACCAGCGAAACTCGCGCGTCACTCGGTATGCCCGCGCTGGCCTGAGCTGACTCCGGGCCCTACACCGATTCACCGGCGCGAACGGCGCGCCGGTGGCGCCTGTGCGTCACGCCTCCCACGACGAGCCTGTAGACGATGCGCAGCGGCGGCATGAAGTAGGACGAGCGGGTGTGCGGCGCATAGGTCGCGCCGTCGAGCCAGCCGGTGTGGACGATCTGGAACTGGCCGGTGACGCCGCGCGAGAACCAGTGCGCGGTCAGACCGGCGCGACGGGCGCCTACAGGCAGCAGGCCCGCGGGCGCCAGCAACTCGACCCCGTCGCGTCCGGCCGGCCCGATGCCAACGGGGACGATCATCGGCCGCTCGTCCGCGCCCACCCAGCCGAGCAGCGCGGCGGGGAGGCGTCGTGCTTCCCATGCCGCGCGCCGATGGACGATGCGCGGGCCGGTCCCTTTGGCCGGTGGCGCCTGGGACGGGGCCGGTGTCTCGACAAGCGCCCGGCCGTAGACCTCTGGTGCCCCGACGCAAGCCAGGTCCGGCCAGACGACGACGCGCTCGACGAGCACCTTGACCTCGACGCGTCGCCCGTAGATGCGCAGCCAGCGCTTGGCGATCGGTCCGAGCGAGGCCCAGGGCTCGATCCGCTCCCACTGCTCTAGCACCGTCGACGGGTAATCCTCGACTGGCGGGCCAACGCTCGCACGACCCTGCACGAGCACGTACTCGGGGCGCTCGTGGTCGGCATGGGCGCGGGTGTGGAAGGCCAGGGCGACGTTGGGATTGGCGCGAATGCGGGCCAGCTTCTTCACAGCGCCGATCGAGGTGTTGATCGACACGGTGCCGGCTTCGCGGTCGTGCAGGGCGAAGTTGGTCACCGGCGTGAGCACGACACCGCGCGCCGGCGTCACGTAGCCGAGCATGACCGCGTGCTCACCACTTAGGATCGTCTCGACCTCGTCTGGCCAAATACAGGACGTCACGTCTCGTATTTATAACAGAACGTGGCGTCCACTAATCTGCGGCGATGAGCGGACCTGGGCGTCCACGCAGCGAGACGGCGCGCCGAGCGGTCCTCCGTGCGGCGCTGGAGATCGTCGAGGAGAGCGGATACAGCGCCTTGACGATGGAGGGCATCGCGCGGCGGGCCTCGGTGAGCAAGCAGACCGTCTACCGCTGGTGGCCGTCGAAGGCGGCGATTGTGCTCGAGGCGCTCCAGGACGGCGCCGCCAAGCTCGCGCCGGCGCCCGACGCGGGCGACCTGGCGGTGGACCTGCGTGCGTTCCTGCGGCGCAGCGTGCTGGGCGCGCGCGGGCGCACGGCACGGCTGCTCGTGGCTCTGATGGCCGAGGCCCAGCTCGATCGGGCATTCGCGCGCTCGTTTCGAAACGGATTTCTCGCGCAGCGACGAGCGGTGATGGTCGAGTTCCTGGACCGCGCCCGCGCGCGCGGAGAGATCGGGGCAGACGTCGATCTAGAGCTCGTCGCGGAGCTGTTCTTCGGTGCCCTCTGGTATCGCCTGCTCGCCGCGAGCGGGCCGCTCGATCGGGCGTTCGCCGACGAGATGACCGATGCGCTGCTGCGGCTCCTGGCTCCTGGATAGCGGGCACCGACACTCCAGGCTCTCGTGTTTTCCAGCACGGCTGCCGATAGGTCCACTGACGCTGCACCCTCGATGACGGCCTTTAGGCGACCGTCGCGGCGCTGCTCGTCCGTCCAATCCGCGAATGAATCCATCCGCCTGGGCATCGCCTGGGCTGAAGCCAGGGGGCAAGAAAGCAGATGTACGCAAGGCACGGCCACGCTGTCCAATCGATGAACCTCGGCCGCGTGGGAGTGTTGACCGTGCTGCTGATGGGAGCGCTACTCGGCCCGAGCGCCGGCGCATCCGCACAGAGCGTGACCTTCACGCCCGGCCCCAGACAGGAATTCAAAGTCCCACTCGGCGTGGCAACGGTGGAAGTCATCGCCGTTGGTGGCGAAGGCCAGAGCGGGTCCGCCTGCAACAGCAATCCAGGCTCGAGCGCCGGGGCGGGTGGATCGGGGGCACTGGTCACGGCGACGATTCCGGTCAGCGGTCTGAAAGCGCTGTTCGTCGATTTCGGCACCGGCGGCAACGGCGGAGCGGGTGGCGAATCTTGCGTCGATGGAGGCGCAGGCGGCGGAGCCTCAGAATTGCTGTCTGAAGCTTTGTCGCCTCTCGTCGTCGCCGGCGGAGGAGGCGGGGGCGGCGGAACCATGGGCTTCGGCGAACTCTCGGAAGAAGAAAGCGACAACGGCGGCTCAGGCGCGAATGCATCGAGTGGCATCGCCTCGGGTGGCAACGGCGTGCTCGTAGCGGGGTCGTTCACGCGTGAAGAAGGACTCGGAGGTGAAGGCGGCGGCTCCAGCGGCGGCGGAGCCGCGGGCGCCGACGACAGTCGTCTTGGGTCCTGGACGACCCCGTCAACGGCCGGCACACTCGGGACCGGCGGAGCTGGCGGTAGCTACAACGGCAACTCTGGTGCCCCGTTCATCGCCGCCGGCGGCGGTGGTGGCGGCGGGCTCTATGGAGGCGGCGGCGGAGGCTTGGGCAACGAAAACGGCGGCGGGGGCGGAGCCGGCTCGAGCTTCATCGACAAAGCCGTCGGAGCCACGGGTGCCGTCGGCTCGGGCGCGGGCGAACCGCAGGCAATCAAGCTCGGCTACACGGTCGCGGCGGCCCCGACGGCGCTCATCGGCCTGCCGGCAGACGGTGGCACCTACCAGCAGGGGGCGGTCGTGAAAACCGCGTTCTCCTGCGTCGACGGCGCGGGCGGATCGGGGATCGACTCCTGCGCGGACTCGAACGAAGACTCATCGAACTCGGGCGTGCTCAACACGTCGACCCCCGGACCGCACACCTATACGGTGACCGCGACGAGCAAGGACGGTCTGACGGCCACGGCGACGGTCGGCTACACGGTCGTTCCGGCTCCTGCGCCCGAAACACAACCGCCCAAGGGTTGTGTCAGCGGCCGCCTGATCACGATCCACGTCGCCAAGCACTTGACGATGTCACGACACGCACGGATCGTGCGCACGGAGGTCCTGCTGGCCGGTCGACTGGTGGCGAAGCTCCGCGGCGCCAACCCAGTCGCCACCGTGAGTCTCGTCGGCTTGCCGCAGGGGGACTACTCAGTCACGATCTACGCAAGGCTCTCGAACGGGAAGATCGCGAAGGCCTCTATGAGCTACCGCACCTGTACGAGCGGAAGCATTACGTAAACGGGAGGACGGGCTCGGGTTGATGTACGGGCTAACCCGAGCCGGCCGCCGTCGGCGCCGTGGGATCCGTGGCGTCGTCGCCCGGCTGCTCGCGGGCGATGAAGTCCTCAATGACTGCTGGGTCTTCGCGCGAGCGTTCGGCCACACGCAGGAGGTTGCTCATCGTCGCGACCTCCTCGGTCTGCTCCTTGATGAACCACTGGATGAACTGCTCGGAGGTGAAGTCGCCGGCCTCGCGAGCGGTCGCGGCGAGCGCGTTGATCTGCTCCGTCACGCGCTGCTCCTGGGCCAGCGCCAACGCGATCGGCTCCACGACGTTCTCGAAGCGAGAGCGCGGCTCCTCGACGCCCGGCGTCGTGACCTCGGCCCCGGTGTCGAGCAGGAACCGCACCATCATCAGCGCGTGCTCGCGCTCCTCGAGCGCTTGGCGATAGAAGAAGCGGCCGAGTTGCGGCAGCGCCTCGGCGTCATAGAAAACGGCGCAAGCGACGTACTGCTGGTGCGCCGCGAACTCGTGGGCGATCTGTTCGTTCAGCCTCTCGGCGAACACGGGAGCGGGCGGCACGGACGAGACCCTAGCGCATCTTAGGGTCGCCTAAGATGCCCGCGTCCCACTCTTGGACCTGCGGTTCCAGGCCCGCGTTCCTCCGTGGTACGAGATCGGGTTGGTGCGGCGGCCCGGCTGGAGCCCTCAGCCGATCCGCTCCGCCAACTCGACGATGATGCCCTCCGGGCCACGGATGTAGCAGAGCCGATAGATGTCCTCGTAGCGTTCGATCTCGCCGACGAGCTCCGCACCCTGGGCTTGCAAGCTGCCGACGACGGCGTCGATGTCGTCGACCGCGAATGTGAGATGACGGATGCCGGGTGTGTTCGCCGACGCGTGGCGGTCGCCACCCTGACCCGAAGGTGAGTGAAATTTTGCCAGCTCGACCCGCCCGTGGCCGTCCGGGGTCTCCAGCATCGCAATCTCCGCCCGGACGCCCTCGAGGCCCACCACACGATCCACCCAGCCGCCCCCGACCGACGCTTCGCCCTGCAACCTGAGCCCGAGCTCGACGAAGAACGCCGTCGCGGCCGCAAGGTCGTCGACCACGATGCCAACGTGATCCATCCGCTGGATCGCCATACGCTCGACGGTAGCGAAACGATGGCCACCACGGCATCCGTTGGTTGATTCGTCGAGGGCTGCCCTATCCACAGTCCGGAGCGTCGGGTCACTTCACACGACCAGCGCGAGACACGGTTTGAACCGTAGAATCGCCGCCGATGCCTTTCACGCTCAGAAACCTCAGAGAGGATCTGGCGGACGTCGGGTCCAACTTCGACGGCGCGCCGGACTTGGAGTTTCGTCTCGCGAGTAGGGCGCTCGAGCTCGAGCGGTCCGGCCTCAGCTATCAGCGCATCCCTCCCAACTACCGGTTCCCGTACGGCCACACGCACAAGGAGCAGGAGGAGCTGTTCGTGATCGTGGGCGGGAGCGGGCGGATGAAGCTCGACGACGAGATCGTCGAGGTCGCGAAGTTGGACGCCGTGCGCGTTGCGCCTGGTACATGGCGAGGGTATGAGGCAGGGCCAGAGGGCCTCGAGATCCTCGTTTTCGGCGCGCCCAACCTCGGCGAGAACGCGCGTGACGACGTCGAGGGCAAGCGAGACTGGTGGGCTGACTAGCGTCACTCGGACTCCGCGACCCCGCGTAAGTGATCCCTTTCGGATCCCGACGCTCGGTCTTCGACCGTCTTGAGACTTAGCCGTTTGCTCCGAGGCGTTCGAGTGCACGCCGCAATGCTTCCTGGGCTCCCACGAGATCTCCCCGATCTAGAAGCATGGCTCCAAGGTTTGCCGCACCCTCCGGACTACCACGCTCATCAGCACGGCGGAAAGCCTGCTCAGCGCTGTCAAGGTCGCCCCGCTCCCTAAGGGCAACTCCACGCCGGACATCATCGTCAGGATCGAGGCGCCCCAGTAGCTGGGCCTCTGGTTTCAGCGGAGCTATTCGCTGCCTAGCCGGTCACGTATGTAGTCAGCCAGACTCAGACCGGACTCAGCGGCGGCTAGGAGGAGGTCGTCATAGAAGTCGACCTCGTCGCCGTCCCAGACCAATGTGACTTCTCGTCTCGAAATAGTCGCGACGTGCTGGTACGAGGCTGGAGAGGCCCACCGACAAGTGGCGCAGACGGCCGGGTCGCGC
>DASXER010000059.1:0-11387 GCA_036490015.1 Solirubrobacteraceae bacterium
AAGACGATCGATCGCAAGCAGTTCCTGTCCCGTGCTGGGGCGGCAGGGGCCGGCGTGCTCGTGGGCGGGGGCGCCCTCGGTGCGCTCGCACCCTCGTTCGCCGCAGCCGCCAAGACGGGTGGCGTGACCAAGGGCGACCTCGAAATCCTCGGTGCGGCGCAGATCGCCGAGGCGCTGGCGGTCACCACCTACACCAACATCATCAACACCTCGCCGTTCTTCACGCGGCTGCCAGACGACGATCAGGGTTACCTCGTCGCCGCCCGCCAGGAGGAGATGTCGCACTATCTGCTGGAGGAAAGCGTCACCAAAAAGCACTCTCCGTTCACGACCTTCTACTACCCGAAGGAAATGTTCGCGAGCGCCCAGACGACGCTCGACGTGCTGGTCACGCTGGAGGACGCCTTCATCGCGGCCTACATCGTCGGCGTACGCGACTTCAGCACCTCCAACCTACGTGTCACCGCCGCGCGCATCATGGGCATCGAGAGCGACCACCGTACGCTCGCTCGTGTGCTGGCGGGCGACGTGTCGGCGACCGACGGCGGCCCGATCGAGAACGTCACAGGCGTGCAGAGCAAGTCCGAGAGTGCGGACCCGCCGAACAACAACGGCTACGAGCGCACGCTGCACTGGAAGAACATCAAATCGGCCGTGAAGGCACTTACGCCGTTTGCCTCGAAGCCCGCCGCCGAAAAGGCCGGCTTCGACGTGACGAAGGCGTACAAGTTCGAACCGTTCACCCCCAAGCTCCCGGAGCCTCTGGGTGAATTTCACTCCTTTGCCGGTTAGTTAAGCAACTGGCGCGTGGATGCCGCCGCGTGTAGATCGACACGCGGCGGCAGCGTGCGTCTATGATCGCCGGTGATGGAGCCGTCCTATGGCGAGCTGGCACGCGCGGCACTGACACTGCAGGGCATCGCCTTTGCCGAGGAGGACCTAGCGGTGCTGGAGTTGGTCGCGCTGGCGCTCGATCCCGGCCTGCGTGCGCTCGACGAGGCGGATCTGGGCGAGCTGCCGCTGGAGAGCGATCTCGATCCCTCGCGCGCACCGGGGGAGGCATGAGCCATCCCCAGGATCGCTCGCTCCGCGAGCAGGCCCGTCTGGTCGCCGACGGCACGCTCGCTCCAGCCGACTTGCTGGCCGTCACGCTGGAGCGGATCGACGAGCGCAACGGCGCTCTGCGGGCGGTCATCGAGACGTTTCCCGGGCAGGCCGAGAAGGCGTTGGCGAGAGCACCCCGAGGCCCGCTCCACGGTGTCCCGCTGACTGTCAAGGACATGTTCTCGCTGCCCTGGCGCGGATACCACAACGGCACTCGGCACGAGCTCGGCCCCCGCGTCGCATCCGGGCCCGTGAGGCGGCTCCTGGATGCCGGGGCGGTCGTGGTCGGCGTCGACAACCAGCACGAGCTGGGCATGGGCACGACGGGGGTCTTCTCACCGCACGGCGCCGCGGCCAACCCCTGGAACGTCTCGCACTGTGCGGGCGGCTCCTCGGGAGGTTCGGCGGCGGGCGTCGCGGGCCGCCTGGTCGCGGGCGCCATCGGCAGCGACAGCGGTGGCTCGACACGGCTGCCGGCCGGCTGGTGCGGCGTCGTCGGTCTGAAGCTCAGCTACCGCTCGCTGCCGTACGACGGCTACACGGGCGTTAACTCGACGCTGTCGGCGCCCGGCGCCTTCGCTCGCGACAGCGACGACACGCGCCTCTTGGCCGAAGCGTTGCTGGCGCGTGAGCTGCCCAGCGCAGACGCTTCGAGTCTGACCGTCGGCGTCGCCGAGGATCCCTACTGGCAGGACATCGACCCCGAGGTCGATGTCGCCTGCCGCGCCGCGCTCCAGCTGATGGCTTTGCCGGTACGCGACGTCGAGATCGCATACGCGGCGCTCGGTGGTCCGGCCGGTGCGCTGCGCGCGGGTGCGGAGCTCGGCGGCGCGGCGCCCGAGCAGGTCGTGCGCGAGCTGCAGCCGGTCACGCGCGGGCTGTTGCAGTACGTCGCGATGCAACCGGCGCGACGACTCGTCAAGGCCGACCGCGTTCGCGCCCGTCTGAGGCGCGAGCTGAAGGCCGCGTTCGCGAGCTGCGATCTGCTTGCCTGGCCGACCAACCCCGCGCCGGCGCCGCCGATCGCCGCGCCGGTGCTCCAGCTGCCTTCCGGGCACGCACCGGCCGATGGCCCGAACATACGCCAAGCTACGCTCGCCAACCTGGCCGGCGTCCCGGCCATCTCGCTGCCTGTCGGTATGCACAGCAGCGGCCTGCCGATCGGCCTGCAGCTGCTCGCGCCGTGGGGCCATGAGGCTCGCCTGCTGGACGCCGTCGCTCACTTCGAGGCGGCGAGCGCCCACCGCTGGGCGACCACGGCGCCCGCTATCGGCTAGTCTCGGGCGGGAGGAAGCGAGGGGGAGGGGGCGGAGGTGCGTTCATGAGGCAGCTATCCCCACTCGACGCCGCGTGGCTGGCACTGGAGTCACGCGACACGCCGATGCACGTCGGCGGCCTATTCGAGTTCACGCTGCCCGACGATGCCCCGCCGGATTATCTGAAAAAAGAGTTCGAGCGGATGCGCGAACAGCATCCGATCCCGCCGCCGTGGAACCTCAAACTCGTGGAGAGCCCGCTGCTCGGCCCGAAGCTGCCGCTGATGAGCGAGATCCGCGACGTCGATCTCGACTACCACGTACGCCACTCGGCGCTGCCCCATCCGGGCGGCCAGCGTGAGTTGGGGATCCTCGTCTCACGCTTGCACAGCCACCAGCTCGACCTGCATCGCCCGTTGTGGGAGGTGCACCTGATCGAGGGTCTGGAAGGCAATCGCTTCGCGATGTACAGCAAGATGCACCACTCGCTGATCGACGGCGTCAGCGGTATGCGCCTGATCATGCGGGCTTTGTCAGAGGACCCGAAGCGCCGCGCGATGCCGTCCTTCTGGACGGTGGGGGAGGGCGCGCGCTCGCCGCGCGCGGATGCGGAGAGCGGCGGTGCGCTGGTCGACCGTCCGCTGGGAATCGTGCGCGGCGGCGCCACGGCACTCGGCGGGCTGCTGCGCGCGACGCTCGACCTGACGCTCGCGGCCGCCGACGATCGCTCGCTGCGCGCCCCTTACACAGCGCCCCGCTCGGTGCTCGCCAGTCGCCTCACAGGACAGCGACGTTTCGCGACCCAGCAGTACGACCTCGAGCGCGTCAAGCGGCTCGCCAAGCGCGGCGACTGCACGCTCAACGACATCGTCCTTTACCTGAGCGGTAGCGCGCTGCGACGCTACCTAGGCGAGCACGCGGAGCTACCGGACAGGCCGCTGACGGCCGGCATCCCGGTGAACCTGCGCGAGGCCGACGACCAGTCGATGGGCACCGCGATCGGGATGATGATCGCCGAGCTGGGCACGAATGTGGCCAGCCCGCTCGAGCGGCTGAAGGCGATTCGGCGCTCCACCCAGGAAGCCAAGCAGCACCTCAGCAGGCTGCCGTCGGAGGCACGAACGTCGTACACGCTGCTCGTCAACGCGCCCTACATCGCCGGTCTCGTGGTCGGCCTCGGCGGCAGGGCGCCGGTTCCGTTCAGCGTCGGCATCTCGAACGTGCCCGGGCCATCGCAGCCGATGTACCTGAACGGCTCGCGCCTGGACGCACTGTTCCCGCTGTCGCTGTTGACGCACGGCAACGCGCTCAACATCACCTGCGTGAGCTATGCGGGCACGCTCAACTTCGGCTTCACGGGCGCGCGCGACACGATCCCGCATCTTCAGCGGCTCGCGATCTACATGGGCGAGTCGCTGGAGGAACTGGACGCCGCGTTGCCCGGCAGGCGCACCGCCCCTCGACGCAAGCGCGCCACGACCGCTGGTTGAGCGGCTGCGGTCAGGCCCGTGGTCGGAAGCCCGAGCAGAGCACTCGCATCCAGCCGATGCGTCCGTCGCGCTCGGAGATGTAGGCCTGCTGCTCGAACAGGAAGCGTCCTTCGGGATTCTTGACCGCGAAGCGGTAGCCGATCCGCTCGCGGTCGGCGAAGGCGTCTGTCTCCAGGTACTCGATGCTCTCGACCTCGTCGGTTGCGTCGAGCCACACGCTCAGTACGTCGGAGACCACGCTGCCGGCGTCGTCGGCCTCCCAGTTACGGCGCGGCGTCAATCCCCTGAACTCGACTTCGGGATGCAGCAGCTGCGAGACCCTCTCAAAGTCCTTGGCCGCGAAGGCGCGTGCGAAGTCAGCGCCGAGTGTGGTGTTGCTCACGGCCTCAATCGTGCTCTGCGCAGGGCTTCATGTCAAGCGCCCGGCGGCTCGCCGAGCCGGTTGCGTCGCCAGAGTGGCATCGCGAACCACAGGACCACGAAGGGAGGGGCAGCGACGGTGAGCGTCAGCACGCCCGCAGCCGGGCCGAATAGCTTCGTCGCGACGAGTAGCAACGCGCCGCACATGGCCAGCGCGAGGAAGGCCAGTCCCGCGATCACGATCTTGTTCGCGACGAACACGAGATGATGCTTGTCGTCGTGACGGAAGAGAAAGCGGTGCTGGGCCGATGGCGCGATCGTGCACGCGGCCGACAGCGCGGCTAGCACCAGCGTCACGAAGTAGACGGTCCGCTCGAAGCTGCCGACGTGCTCGAAGCCGACGTTGAAGGGCACGACGAGCAGAAAGGCGAACAGCACCTGGACGCCGGTGACGACCACGCGCAGCTCACCCGTCATCTCCTCGAGGTTGCGGTCCAGGCGCTCCAGCGCCGTCTCGTCGCGGCTGACCCGCGCCGCGTCTGGAGGGGCGCTTGGGAGCACGTCAGGGCGCATCTTCATCGGCTCGAACCAGCATCGGACCTCCTTCTTCTCGCTACCCGGTGCCCATTAGGTATGAAACCCGAGGGGCGTTTCGCGTACCGGGCCTTGGGTAGCGAAGGCGACAGCAGAGAACAGCGATCGTGGAGGTGTGAGATGCCGCCCAGGGGAGTGAAGAAAAACAGCAAGCGAGGGCGGCAGTACGAGCACGTCAAGCAGAGCGAGCTCGACCAGGGCGCCTCCGAGAGCCGCGCCGAGGAGATTGCCGCGCGCACCGTCAACAAGGAGCGTGCGCGCAGCGGCGAATCGCGCACGCGCAGCCGCACGTCGACCGAAGACATCTCCTCCTCGCGCCGAGGCGGGTTGCGCTCTGGCAAACCTGGGCCGCGCGGACGCACCCGCGCTCAGCTGTACGAGGAGGCGCGCAAGCTGGGCATCGAAGGCCGCTCGGGCATGAACAAGGCTCAGTTGCAGCGCGCCGTCGACGGGTCCAAGAAGCAGCGTTAGCGAGCGCCCGCAGCGGCGCCCACTATCTACGCCGCCGGCTCGCGCTCCTCGTACTCTCGCAGGAAGCCCTCGAACAGCCTGCGGTGGCGTTCCTCGTCGTGCAGGATCGCGATCACCATGTCGTTCGTGACCGGGTCGGTCTCCTCGGTCGCGCCAATGACCTGGTTGTAGTGGTCGATCGCGCCCGTCTCGGCGGCGATCACACCTTCGATCACGTGCACGATGTCGCTCTGCTTCTCGGGCGGCTGCAGATAGGCCTGCTCGGCCTTGAAGGCCATCGAGCCGGGCACGACGCCGTACAGCTCCTTGATGCGGGTCGCGAATTGGGTCGCGTGGCCCAGCTCCTCCTGGATGTCCTCGCGCAGCGACGACATCACCTCCTGGGCGCGCACGCCATCGGGGTTGATCGAGTTGGCGACGTAGCTCATGACCGTCTCGATCTCCATCCAATAGGCCTTCGTGAGCATGGCGATGATCGTCTCGCGCTCCTCGCGCATGTCCTCCGCCAGGATCCCGCTGCTGCTCGTCATCGCCGGCATGGTTGCCTCTCTTTCCAGGGTCATAGAGGTTGTCTCGGTCTCTGTCTCTGCTTTCACGACTACCCAGCCGAGAACGGGACAAGCAGTCGCCGAATCTCAGCTGGCGGGGGCGGGAACCGCGCCTTTGTCGGCGGGCCGGTCCTCGACCGTCAGCGGCTTGGCGATCCGCTCCAGGCGCTCGCCCTCGGCCTTGACGCCGAACGCGATCTCGGCCAGCCCGCCGAGGATCATCATCACCGCGCCGAGCCCGAAAGCGAGGAACACCTGCTCGTAGCTTTCGGTTTCGACGAGGCGGTTGAAGACCTGCGGGCCGATCACACCGCCGATGCCCGTCCCAACGGCGTAGAAGACCGCGATGCAGAGCGCGCGCGTCTCCATCGGGAACACCTCGGAGACGGTCAGGTAGGCGGCGCTCGCGCCCGCCGAGGCGAGGAAGAAGACGGCGCAGATGCAGGCCTCGAAGCCGATGTCGCTGAGCTCGTGTCCCTTGAACAAGAGGCCCGTGACGATCAGCAGCACGCCCGAGAGGAGGTACGTGCCGGCGATCATCGGCTTGCGCCCGATCGTGTCGAACAGGGGACTCAAGAGCAGCGCGCCGGCGAAGTTTCCGACGGCGAACACAGCGATGAAGTAGGGCACGTCGCCCGAGGCGGTGTGGAAGTAGACCGTCAGCAGACTGCCGAAGCCGAACAGCACCGAGTTGTAGAGGAAGGCTTGGCCGATGAACAGCGAGAGCCCGAGGATCGTACGCTTCGGGTACATCGAGACGACCGAGCGCACGATCAGCGACAGCGGGATCGCCTTGCGCTGGCGGATCTTTAGCGGTTCATCGTCGGGCTCTGGCAGCTCGCGACCAGTCGACTCCCTGACCTGACGCTCGATGTCCTGGACGATCTCCTCGGCCTCGTCCTCGCGCCCGTGGATGAACAGCCAGCGTGGGCTCTCGGGCACGTTTTTGCGTACCAGCAGTACGGCCAGCCCGATGACCGCGCCGAGCACGAACGACAATCGCCAGCCGACGTCGGTGGGGAAGATCGCGGTGTTCAGCATCACGACGGACAGCAGCGAGCCGCCGACGCCGCCGAGCCAGTAGCTGCCGTTGATCGAGACGTCGACGCGCCCGCGCTGCTTCGCTGGGATCAGCTCGTCGATCGCCGAGTTGATCGCGCTGTACTCGCCGCCGATGCCCATGCCGGTGAGGAAGCGGAACGCGAAGAACCAGGCGGGCGAGAAGGTGAGCGCCGTGAGCACGGTGCCCAACAGGTAGATCGCGAGCGTCAGCATGAACAGCTTCTTGCGCCCGAAGCGGTCCGTCAACTGGCCGAACAGGAGCGCGCCGAAGCAGGCGCCGCCGATGTAGAGCGAGGCCGCCCAGCCCGAGACATCGCTCTTGGTCAGCCCCGTGCCGGAGCCGTGTTCGAACAGGCGCGCGGAGATCGAGCCGACGACATTGACCTCGAGACCGTCGAGGATCCACGCCGTCCCCAGGCCGATGATGATCATCCAATGGAAGCGCGACCAGGGCAGGCGGTCGAGCCGCGCTGGGATGCTGGTCGTGATCGTGCCCGTCTCGACGCCTTCGCCGCTCATTTGCTCCCGCCTCCGTGTCGCTGGTTGCTCTTGAAATAAGTGCCCAGCTCGACGACGGCTACACGTTCGTTTGCGTGCCGCAACGCTGGGTAGCTCGACAGTGATATGGCTCGCAACGAGCGGAAACAGCGGATCGTCAGCGGCGCGGATCGCTTCACGATCGGCGTGGGGCTGCTGGCCTTGATCGCCGGCGTCGCGCTGCTCGCGATCGACTCCGACTACCTGCTCTCGATCATCGGTGCGTGTCTGCTCGGCCTCGCGGCCGTCGCGTTCGTCGCCCTGGCGTTCCTGATGGTCGGCGAGAGCGAAGACCGCGACTACGGCAACAACCACCACCACGCATGAGCGCGTCCGGTCCGCCACAGATCGACTGGCGTACGGCCGAGGTCTCCCACGCCGGCACCATGACGGTGACGCTGAAGGGCGAGCTGCCGCGAGGCTGGCGCAAGCGCTTCGCCGGGGTCGTCGCGCTGCTGGATCCGAACAGCGACAGGTGGGGCGAGATCACGCTGCACAAGGGCACGCTCACCGTCGCAGGCGTGCGGGAGGGCTACGAGACCGATCTACGCCACCTGCTCGAGAGCACGCTGATGCAGGTCAACGCAGATCTCGATTCCGGCCAAGAGCACGACGATGGCGACGCGGACGAGGACGATCAGGTGGCCCAAGCCGATGCGCGCATGACCGACACGTTCCGCGGTTTCGGCTCCACCTCGGCCGCGGGCGATGCCTGAACACGCGGCGCGCTTCGCGTCCTCCGGACACGTGCGGCTCGGCACTGACGCGCACGACGGACTCTTCTCGAGCTATGCCCCGGGCCAGGAGCGTCCGCTCGGCGCTTACGCTGTGCTCGCCGGCGCCTACCTGGCGGCAAGCGCAGGCTCTGCACTGGCGCTCAGACGCGCCGGTCGGCCTCTGCCCGAGCGTCCGCGCACCGGCGATCTGGTGCTGGTGGGGGTCGCCTCTCACAAGCTCAGCAGACTGCTCGCGAAGGACAAGGTCACGAGCTTCTTGCGCGCGCCGTTCACCCGCTTTCAGGAGGCGAGCGGTCACGGCGAGGTGGAGGAGCAAGCGTGCGGCCACGGCGTCCGCTTCGTCGTCGGCGAGCTGCTCATCTGCCCCTACTGCCTCTCGCAGTGGGTCGCGACCGCGCTGACGCTTGGGATGCTGGCCTCGCCACGACTTACGCGCCAACTGTGTTCCGTGTTCGTAGCCCATACAGTCTCCGACTTCCTCCAGCTCGCCTATCGCGCCGCCGAGGAAGCGGCTTAGCGCCCTCGGTACCAAGCTGCCCACGCCGAGCGAGAGGCGTGGCCAGAGTCAGATGCTGGGCGGCGGATCGTCCGGCGGCGGCGTGGGCGGTGTGTCCGGCCCGGGCGTGGGCGGCCTCGGGTCGGGGCGGGGGGTGGGCGGCACCGGCTGCGGCGCGGGTGCGGGCGACGGGGGCGCGGGGGCTGGCGCGGCTAGCTCCATATCGAGGTCGCTACCCGAGGCGAAGGAGCGCAAACCGGTGCCGTGCTGGTATCAAAGCGTCATGAGCGTCGTTCTGTTGCCGGCGCGCCCCTGGGCCAATCCCGGTGCGGTCGGTCACAGCCAGAGCTGGGTAAGGGCCGAACCATGAGCACAGATAACGCATCCCGATTCACGCTCGAGGGCGCAGCCGACCGACACGCGACCCCGCAGGAGTGGGGGCGTCTGGGACGCACCAACGACGGCTTGGACAGCGCCGCCGCGACGCTGCTGTTGGTCGAGGACGACAGCGGCGACGCGCTGATCGTCGAGGATCAGTTGTCCGACTCGATGCCGCTCAGCCGCCTGATCCACGCGCGCACGCTCGCAGAGGCGCTGGCTGCGATGACGCCGGAGATCGACTGCGTGCTGCTCGACCTGCGCCTGCCTGATGCCGGTGGGCTGGAAGCCGTCGAGGCGGTGCGCGGGAAGTCGCGCTCGATCCCGCTGATCGTGCTCACCGGGCTCGACGACGAAGCGGCCGGTGTCGCGGCGCTCGGGGCGGGGGCGCAGGACTATTTGGTCAAGGGCCGCGTCGACAGCAACGGCCTCGCGCGGGCGATCCGCTATGCGATCGAGCGGCGGCACGCCGACGAGGTCGAACGCGCCCTGATGCTCGCTCAGGCCGAGGCGCGGGAGGCGGCGCGCCTGGAACGCGGCCTGGCGCCGCAGCTGCTCGTCGGCGGCCATCTGACCTGGGTCGCCTCCTGCTACCGGGCGGGCCGTCGTCGCGCGCTGCTCGGCGGCGACTTCTACGACGTGGTCGGAACCGCCGACGGCGGCCTGCGGGCACTCGTCGGCGACGTCTGCGGTCACGGCCCCGACGAGGCGGCGCTGGGTGTCTGCCTGCGCAGCGCATGGCGTGCGCTCACGCTGTCGGAGGAGCAGCCGGCCGACGTGATGGCGATCCTGCAGCGCGTGTTCGAGCACGAACGCCACCTGGCGGCGTTGTTCGCGACCGTCTGCACGCTGCAGGTGTGGCCCGAGGAACGACGCGCCACCGTGATCCAGGCTGGCCATCCGCTGCCGCTGTTGATCAGCGGCGCCGGCGTGGTGCCGTTGACGACGGAGGAGGGAGGCCCGGCGATCGGCATCGGCGCTACGCGCTGGGAGCAGAGCGAGATCGAGGGTCTGCCGGAGGACTGGGCGCTGCTGCTCTACACCGACGGCATCGTGGAGGGCTACGTCGGCGAAGGCGCGACTCGCCTCGGCGAGGCCGGGTTGCGGCGGATGGTCGCACGGGAGATCGAGCGCCAGCCCGGTTGGCGCGAGGACCCCCATGCGCTGCTGGACGCGCTGCTGGCGAAATCCGAGCAGCTCAACGAGGGGCCGCTCGTCGACGACGTCGCGATGCTCCTGATCGGCCCGCGGCAGGCGCCGAGCGTCCCGTCGTGAGCGAACGGCCAAGCGCCGCCGGCTCCCGCGCTGGCGCCGCGATCCGTTTCCGCGGTCTGCGCGTCGGGCAGTCGCTGTCGATCACGATCGGCGTTCTGCTGCTGTTCGCGATCGCCGGCATCGGCCTCGCGCTCGTCGCCGAACATCGCCTTGGCGACAAGCGCTTCCAGTTGCTCGAAGAGATCAGTCCCTCTGTGCGCGCGGCCCTGCGTCTGGAAGACGCGCTCGTCAACCAGGAGACCGGCCTACGGGGCTATCAGCTCTCCAAACAGGCGAGCTTCCTCGAGCCCTACCGCGGTGGTCGCACGGCCGAAGCCGAAGCGCTCGCGGCGCTCAGTGCACGGCTTTCGGCCACGGGACCGGCGGTCGCTGCTTCGCTCTCCGAAATCCGCGCTCGCATCGTGGAGTGGCGAGCGCGCTACGTACAGCCGACGCTGCGCGCGGCGACCGCCGGACCCGGCGGCAAAGTGTCCTCCAGCGAACTAGGCAAGGGGCTGTTCGACGCCATCCGGCGGCCGCTGGCGCACATGCAGGCTCAGCTGGCGAGCGAGGACGATCGCACCCGCAATCAGCTCTCCTCCGCCGCGGACTTCCAGAATGCGATGCTGATCGTGGCGGCCGTGCTGATCATCGGCAGCCTGCTCGGCGCGGCCCTCTTCATCCGGCGCATGATCATCTCGCCGCTGGCCGCGCTCGGCCGTGAGGCACAACGCGTCGGCGACGGCGACGGCGACAGCGAGTTCACCACGCCGATCGACATCGGTGCCGCGCCGAAGGAGATCGCGCGCACCGCGCTGGAGATGGACGCCATGCGCGAACGCATCGTGTACGAGCTGGGGGTCGTCACCGAGGCGCACGCGCGGCTCGGCGAGCAGGCGCTCGCGCTGCGCCGCTCTAACGAGGAGCTGGAGCAGTTCGCCTACGTCGCCTCGCACGATCTGCAGGAGCCGCTGCGCAAGGTCGCGAGCTTCTGTCAGGCCCTGCAGCTGCGTTACTCGGACCAGCTCGACGAGCGCGCCAACCAGTACATCGAGTTCGCCGTCGTCGGCGCCCGCCGTATGCAGGACCTGATCAACGCG
>DASXER010000072.1:0-28819 GCA_036490015.1 Solirubrobacteraceae bacterium
GCCATGGCAAGGCGACGCTCTAGCCAGCTGAGCTACATCCGCGAGTCGGGACATTCTAGCCCCCGCCCGCCCGGCGCGCAGAGCGGGCCTCGCTCAGCCCTTGAACGTCGAGCGCCCGCGATCTCCGAAAGGTTCGTCGCGCTCGCGCACGGCCTCGCGGAAGCCGGCTTCGGCGGCGCGCTGCTGGAAGGCGTAGCCCTCTTCGGTGTGGCGTGCGATGCCGTCGAACACGACGCCGAGCGCCTGGGTGGCGTGCAGGCCCTGCGCGTACAGGGTCTGGTTGACGAGCAGCTTCATCATGGCGAGCTGGTTGATCGGCATACGCGCAATCCGCTCGAGCAGGATCTCGGTGCGTTCGACGAGCTGCTCGGCTGGGGGTGCCTCGATCGCGAGGCCCCACTCGACGGCCTCTGTGCCGGACAAAGAGTCGCCCGTGAACAGCAGTCGCTTGGCTCGCTGCGCGCCCAGTCGATGAGCCCACAGCGCCGTCGTCGGCGAACCCCATACGCGCGCGGGCGGGTAGCCGATCTTCGCGTCCTCGGCGATTACCAACAGGTCCGAGCACAGCGCCATGTCGGTGCCGCCCGCCACGCAGAAGCCATGCACGCTGCAAACCACCGGCTTGCCGCAGTTGAAGAGGCTCATGAAGCCACGTACGTTGCGGCTCATCATCGCGTAGTCGACCATCGGGTCCCAGACGGAGGCGGGGTCGTGGTTGGCGGCCATCACCGCGGGATCGATCGGCGAGCCGGCGGGAGCCAATTCGCCGGCCTCCCCGTCGCGTCCCATGCCCTCCGCGCTCTCGACCAGGTCGTAACCACCGCAGAAGCCGGGCCCGTTGCCGGACAGCAACAGCACGTGCACGGCGGGATCCAGGTCGGCGAGCTCGACGCACCGAGCCAACTCGCGCACCAGCTGCCCGGTGATGCCGTTGCCGCGCTCGGGCCGGTCGAGCGTGATGCGTGCGATCGCACCGGTGACCTCGTAGCTGACGACCGCACCCTCGCTCATAGCGGGCCACTCTACAGCGGCCCCGCCAGCGGGGTTCGGCTCTCCGCTAGCCTGGAGACATGCGCCTTTTCGGTAGAGACAAGACCGCGATGATCGATCCCACCGAGGCGCTGCCCGGCCGCGAGCAGGAGATGCCCATCCCGGCCCGCCACGAGGTTCTCGGCACACCATTGCGCGGGCCGTTCCCCAATGGAGTGCAGACCGCCGTCTTCGGCATGGGCTGCTTCTGGGGCGCCGAGCGCGTCTTCTGGCAGGCGGACGGCGTCTACACGACGGCTGTCGGCTACGCCGGCGGCACGACGCCGAACCCCACCTACGAGGAGGTTTGCAGCGGCCGCACTGGACACACCGAGGTGCTACTGGTCGCGTTCGACACCGCCAAGACCAGCTTCGAGGAGATGCTGAAGCTGTTCTGGGAGGGCCACGACCCAACGCAGGGAATGCGCCAGGGCAACGACGTCGGCACCCAGTACCGCTCGGCGATCCTCTGGCAGGACGAGGAGCAGCGCAAGGCCGCCGAAGCCTCGCTCGCCACCTACCAGCAGATGCTGAACGCCGCCGGCCACGGCACGATCACGACGGAACTGGCCGAGCTGGATGCCGCGCACCCCTTCTGCTACGCCGAGGACTACCACCAGCAGTACCTGGCGAAGCACCCGAGTGGGTATTGCGGGCTGGGTGGGACGGGCGTGTCATGCCCGGTTGGCTTGGGCGCAACGGCGTCGGAGATCTAGCAGCGTCAGCCCATGGTCTCGCGGTTCATCGCGAGCCGCTCCAACGATCGGCTGGCTCGTAAAGCGCGCGCAGCTCGTCGACGCTGAGAACGAACTCGGGAAGTACGTGCCCGTCCTTGTCGAATCCGACGCCCTCGTCTTCGAGTATGCGACGGCCGTCGCCGGAGCCGCCCATTCGGCCATCTGGCCACCGGAAACCGGCAGCAATCGACCGATCCTTCTTAATCACCCGGTAGGCGGTACCGAGCGTTTGGTCGTTGGCGGCAAGCCCGGCGACCTTCTGGCTACCGTCCGCGTCGCCTCTGACAACTTCGGAGACAACCGAGTAGGACGCGACCTTTCCCCGCTGAATGGCCAGTATCGCCCGCCGATAGTCCTCGTTCGTGAGCCCTGCCGTCCTGGGTGCCACTGGCTCATCGCGCTCTGATGGACGAGTCTGCTCAGCGTATTGCCGAACCTGCTCCCACAGTTCGGTCGGCGTCGCTGCCTCGAAGGTCAACGTAACGGTCATCGAAACCCCTCTCTATCTACCTCTCTACGTAGAGATCTATTAGAGAGATCTATAACAGAACCGCCTCTATCAAAGACGACGACCCCGCCGAAGCGGGGCCGTCTGCCTGACCTGTCTTTAGTTGTCTTGCTACCGGGCTGTCTTGCTTACTGCCTCGCGCTTGCGAGGCAGATTTTCGTTAAGCGCCGGCGCCTGCCGGCACTGCCGCGCCGCCTTCTCCCGGACGCCATGTCGGAGCATGCGGGCCGCCGAGGGTGGGCACGTCCGAGGGATAGACCTCGTTGCCGTGGATCGCGTGATCGCCGATTTCCAACTCCTCGTCGGTGAGACGCAGAGGTATGAAGATGCCGACGATCTTCAACAGCAGGAACGTCATCGCACCGCTGAAGCAGATCACCCACAGCGCCGTCTCGGCCTGCCAACGCAGAAGCGTCCAGCTGCCGCCGTTGAAGACGCTCAATTTGCCTGGCAGGTTCGAGGCACCATGAACGCCGATGTACTCGACCATGGCTGGATCGGCGAACAGCCCGACCATCAAACCTCCAAGCAATCCCGCTATCCCGTGCGTATAGATCACCCCCAGGGTGTCGTCGACGCTTCGGAAGACCGGAGCTCGGCTGAGGAAGCGGATCGCCATCCACACGGCCGTCGACGCGATCACCCCCACGGCGATCGCACCCCAGCCGTTGATGAAGCCGGCGGACGGGGTGATCGCCACGAGGCCGGTGATCATTCCGTTGACCGAGCCGAGCAGCGACGGCTTGTCGCGGAAGGCGTAGTCCCAGCCGATCCACACGAGCATCGCCACAGCCGTGGCCAGGTTCGTGTTGATGACCGCTGCCGACGCGTTCGCGCCAGCGTAGTAGGAGTCCCCGCCGTTGAAGCCGTTCCAACCGAGCCACAGCAGACCGGCTCCGGCCGCGACCATCAGCAGGTTGTTCGGTGCGTCGATCTCGCGATCTCGTTGCAGACGCGGTCCGATCACCGCCGCCGCCACGAAGCCGGAGACGCCCGCCGCCAGGTGGATCACGTAGCCACCGGAGTAGTCGAGCGCGCCGTGAGCGGAGAAGAAGCCGCCGCCCCAGATCAGGAACGCGTTGACCGTGTACACGAACGTGATCCACAGCAGCACGAACGGGATCCAAGCCTTGAAGCTGATCCGCCCGAGCACCGATCCAAGCATCAGGATCGGCGTGATCGCCGCGAACACGAACTGGAAGTAGACGAGCGAGCCCATCGGGAAATGGAAGGCCGGGCCTTCCGTGATCGACGGAATCGCCGCCTGACCCTCCTCGGCGCCAGTCGACAGGACGGTCCCCGACTTGCCCCAGAAGGTGTCGAAGAACCCTTTACCGTGGCCGATTGGCGTACCGAAGCCCATCTTGAAGCCCCACAGCACCCAGGCCACGAGCACCAGGCAGAACGCCACGAACGTGAGCATCATGCTGTTGACCGACCAACGCTTCTGCATGACTCCGCCGTAGAGCACGGCGAGTCCCGGGAGGCTCATCAGCCCCACGAAAGTCGCGGCCGTCATCTGCCACGCGTTATCTCCTGCGTTCAGCCAATTTGGGTACGCAAGCCAGCTCATTTGCCTCACTTTCCCTGCGGTTTGGAAATCCCGATGGCCCCCTCGCTGACGCGAAACGCGCACCGGTCTACAGACTCGCCGTATGAAAACCGGCCTGGCGTGCCCCTGGTAGGGACATCCTGGCCAAGCCGGACGACGGGCCTTTCGACATTTGTCTAGACAGCCCGGACGGGGCCCAGCGATCAGGTGCCGAAGGCGAAGCCGGCTTTGCGGCAGGCCGCTTTCAGTTCCGGCTGAATCGAGTGGAACTGTGTCCCAGAGGCGCAGATCTTGCGCGCTTTCGCACCGCACCCGCGCAGGTCGGCGCCGCCGAGCGTGCTCGGGAAAACGACGTCGATGCAGTTGGCGCCCGTCGAGGAGCTGTTCGTGAGCCCGTATACGACCAAGCCGACGAGCGCAAGCGCCAAGCAGCTGAGCAGCGTCGCGACGATCGTCTTCTCACGCCGGCCCCAGTGCAGCGGCTCGGCGAGCCGCCGAGATTGTTCCTGCATCACCATGAGCGGAACAGGCTAACGACGATCGGCGAGAAGCTCTACTCGGCCTTCGAGTCCGCCGCGCCCTCGGGCATGAACCGCAGCGCCGCCGAGTTGATGCAGAAGCGCTGGCCGCCAGCGCCGGGCCCGTCGTCGAAGACATGCCCGAGATGCCCACCGCAAGTCCGGCAGATCACCTCGGTGCGACGCATGAACAGGCTCTTGTCGGGACGCAGTTCGACCGCCTCGGCGATCGCCGGCTCGGTGAAGCTCGGCCAGCCGGTGCCGGAGTCGAACTTCGTGTCGGCACTGAACAAGGTCGCACCGCAGGCGGCACAGCGATAGTCGCCGGAGTCCTTGTTGTAGACGTACTCGCCGGTGAACGGTGCCTCGGTGCCGGACTTGCGCAGAACCTCGTACTGCTCCGGCGTCAGCTGCTCGCGCCACTCGGCATCCGTCTTCTCGACCTTCGTCGGCTCGGTGGAGGACATGAGAGATGTTCTAGCAGCGTCCTGAGGCCGTCGGGGGCGCTGCTATTCTGATGTTTACGTTCACGTAAGATTTGGAGCCTAGGCGAGAGGCGAAAGGAACCGAGTGAGCAACACCACGAGCGGCCCGATCAGCACTTCCAAGCAACGTTTCGGCGTCTCCGCCGGACACGAGCACTACCGCTGGTGGGCACTCTCCTGCACGAGCCTTGGAATGCTGTTGGCAGCGACCAACTCGGGCACGCTGATCATCGCTCTGCCGGACCTCGAGCGCTCGCTGCACGCGAGCCTGCTGGCGCTCGTGTGGGTGATCCTCGCCTACCTGATCGCCGCCACCGTGCTGGTCCTGATGGCAGGCCGGCTGAGCGACCTGTTCGGACGCAAGCGCGCATATGTGGGTGGCTTCGTCGTGTTCGCGCTCGCCTCGCTGGGAGCCGGCTTCTCGACCGACGCCACCACGCTGATCCTGTGGCGGGTGCTGCAGGGCATCGGCTCGTCGTTCCTGTTCGCCAACGCCGCCGCACTCGTCACCGACGCCTTCCCCCGCGAGGAACTCGGCCTAGCGATGGGCGCCAACACGATGGTCGCCGCGATCGGGCTCGTACTCGGCCCGGTGCTCGGCGGCGTGCTCGTCGACATCTCCTGGCACTGGGTCTTCTGGTTCAACGTCCCGTTCGCGCTGGCGGGTGCCGCATGGGGCGCCGCGATTCTGCGCGAGCTGGCCAAACCCGACTCCGTGCGCGGCTACGACGTGCTCGGCACCGTGACCTTCGTCGTCGGCCTCACCGGCCTCGTGCTCGGCGTCTCGCGCGGCGGGCTGAGCGGCTGGAGCGACGGTCTCGTCATCGGCGGGCTGGCCGCCGCGGCCGTGCTGCTGCCGTTGTGGGTGGCGATCGAGCGCCGCTCCAGCGCACCGATGCTCGACCTGCAGATCTTCCGCAACCGCCTGTTCGCCGCCGCCAGCGGCGCCGCCTTCATCAACGGCCTGGCGCGCTTTGCGCTGATGTTCCTGTTCGTCTTCTACTACCAGGGCGCACAGGGCGACTCGCCGATCACCGCCGGCATCAAGCTGATGCCGCTCGCGCTCGGCATGTTGGTCGCCTCCCCCCTGGCCGGTATCTACGCCGACCGCCACGGCTCGCGCACGCTCGCCGCGCTGGGGATGCTCATCAGCGCCGCCGGACTCGCCGCCATGACCACGCTCGGCGTATCGAGTCCCTACTGGCAGAGCGCGATCTGGCTCGCGCTGGTCGGCATCGGCTCGGGCATGTTCAACAGCCCCAACACCGCCGCCATGATGGGCGTCGTTCCCGCTCACCGCCGCGGCATCGCCGCCGGCGCGCGCACGCTGCTGCAGAACACGGGCGCCGTGCTCTCGATCGCGTTCGTGATGGCCGTCGTCACCTCCTCGATCCCGAAGTCGACGCTGTTCGCCGTCTTCTCCGGCCTCAGCAAGGGCCTCTCCGCCGCCAAGCTCGACCCGTTCATCGCCAACATGCACCTGGCGCTGTGGTGCCTGGCGGCGGTGTCGTTGCTCGGAACCTTTGTCTGTCTGCTGCGCCCGAAGCACGTCGTCGTACCCACCGCGACGGCGCTCGACGACCCCGACTCCCCGGTCGAGCTGGCCTCCGAGCGGCTCGAAGTCGAGGAGCAAGCCGGCGCCGCACTCACGACCGCCGCCGTGCGCTGAGAGCATCGATCCGAAGATGCCCCGCAAGCGCCCAGACAAGTCCGACGACGACGCCAGCCTGCGTATCGGCGACGTCGCGGGCCTCGTGGGCACGACGCCGCGCACGATCCGCTACTACGAGGAGGTCGGGCTGCTCGCCGAAGGCGCCGCCCGACCAGCTGGACGCCACCGCCTCTATACGCACGCCGAGGTCGAGCGCCTGCGCGAGGTGATTCGTCTGAAAGAGCTGCTCGGACTGACGCTCGAGGAGCTCAAAGAGCTGCTCGCCGCCGAGGAGGCACGCGCCGAGGTACGCGCCCAGCTGCAGCGCGAGGACGTGGCGCCGGGGCACAGGCGCGAACTGCTGCTCCAGGCCGGCGGGCACATCGACCGCCAGCTGGAGCTGGTGCGAAAGCGCGCGGGCGAGCTGGCCAAGCTGCAAGCGGAGCTGTGCGACACGCGCAAGCGCGTGCGCCGGCGCATCCGCGAGCTCGACGCCCACCGCGACGCGACCTTCCCGCCCGCGCAGACGCTCGAAGGAGCCGGCGAGCGGTGAGCGCGGATGCACCCTCCCTCCCACCGGCCGTGCTCGTCGACGATCTGGTCGTGCGCTTCGGCGAGCTAGAAGCAGTCGGCGGCGTCTCTTTCGCCGTCGCGCGTGGCGAGGTGTTCGGGCTCCTGGGGCCCAACGGTGCCGGCAAGACGACGACGATCCGCGTACTCACGAGCCTGCTGCCGCCGAGCGAAGGCCGCGCGCTGGTGGCCGGATACGACGTGCGCGGCGACAGCCTCGCCGTACGCGCCTCGATCGGCTACATCCCGCAGGCGATCTCCGTCGATGGCGCCCTGACCGCCGCCGAGAACCTCGACTTCTACGGCCGCGTCACCGGTGTGCCGCGCCGCGAGCGTCGTGAGCGAATCGCCGAAGCCGTGCGGACGATGGGCCTCGAGCCGATGCTCGATCGCCTCGCGCGCATGCTTTCCGGGGGAATGCTGCGCCGCCTGGAGATAGCCAGTGCGCTCCTGAACCGTCCTCAGGTGCTGTTCCTCGACGAGCCGACCGTTGGGCTCGACCCGACCGCGCGGCGCATGGTGTGGGAGCGCCTGCAGGCGCTGCGCGAGCAGGCCGGCACGACGATCCTCGTGACGACGCACCTGATGGAGGAGGCCGAGCGCTACTGCGAGCGCCTCGGCGTGATCGACCGCGGCCGGCTGGTCGAGCAGGGCGAGCCGGCCGAGCTGGTCGAGCGCCACGGCGTCGACAGCCTCGAAGAGGTCTTCACGACCGTCACGGGCCGCCCGTTGGACGAGAAGGACGAGGACGAAGAAGGGAGGTTGTCCGATGTCCGCGCACAGCGCCGCGTCGCCCGCCGTCTCGGCTGACCCCGTCCGTCCCGCCGCGCTGGACGCCGGCCCGCTCGTACGCCTCGCCGAGGGCACGCTCGCGATGGCCCAGGCGGAGCTGCGCAAGCTCCGCCACGACCACCTCGACATCGTGACCCGCTCGGTGCAGCCGCTGTTGTGGCTGTTCATCTTCGGCACCGCGCTTCAGCACAACCACTCGCTGAGCCTCGGCGCGAGCGACTACCGCGCCTACCTCGCGCCCGGCGTGATGGCCCAGGCGGCGATGTTCATCGCGATCTTCTACGGGCTGTCGGTGATCTGGGAGCGCGACGTGGGCCAGTTGCAACGGCTGCTCGCCACGCCGCTGTCGCGCAGCGCGATCGTGCTCGGCAAGGCCGCCGGCGCCTGCGTGCGCGCGCTCGTGCAGGCGCTGCTACTGCTGTGCGTGCTCGCCATCGCCGGTATCGGCGTGCGCTGGAGCGTGCCGGGCGTGCTCGGCACGCTCGCGCTGCTGGTGCTCGGAACGGCCTCCTTCGCCTGCATGTCGATGCTGCTCGCCGCGGTCGTCAAGGAGCGCGAGCGCTTCATGGGCATCGGCCAGCTGATCATGATGCCGCTGTTCTTCGCCTCCAGCGCGCTCTACCCGCTGAACGTGATGCCGGGCTGGCTGCACGTGATCGCGCGCGTGAACCCGCTCACCTACGAGGTTCAGGGCCTGCGCCAGATGCTGGTCGGCGTCGGCGGCCATGGCGAGGTGTGGCTCGACTTCGTCGTCGTGGCCGGATTCTTCGCCGTGATGCTCGCGGCCGCCACACGTGCCTATCCAAAAGCGATCCTGTAGCGGAAGAGGAGACCGATGAGCGAGACGACCGTGGTCGAGCCGAGCCCCGAGGGTGTGGCCGGCGCCGTCACCGACCCGAGCGGCCTGCGCGCCGAGACGCTGACCTACACCGGCGCCAAAGGCGACGCGGTCAACGGCTATCTCGTGCTGCCGGCGAGCGAGGGACCACACCCGGCGATGGTCGTGATCCACGAGGCCGGCGGCCTCGGCGAGCACATCAAGGACGTCGCCAACCGCCTGGCCAACGTCGGTTACGCGACGCTCGCGGTCGACCTCTACACGCGCGAAGGCGGCCCGCCGCCGATGGACGACCTGCAGGCGATGCTCGCGCGTCTGTTCTCGATGTCCGACGCGACCGCGCTCGGCGACCTCGAGGGCGCCGCCGACTTCCTGCGCGCCCGCGCCGACGTCACCGGCAAGGTCGGCTGCATCGGCTTCTGCATGGGCGGGCGCTACACGCTGCTGTTCGCGACCGCGAGCGATCGCCTCGACGCCGCCGTCGACTGCTGGGGCGGCTTCATCGACAAAGCCACGCCGGACGAGCAATCGAGCGAGCAGCGCCCGACGCCACCGCTGGAGCTGGCCGACCGTCTCTCCTGCCCGCTGTTGGCGGCCGTCGGCGCCGAAGACCACAACCCCTCACCCGAGCTGGCCGACCAGCTGCGCGAGCGCGCCGAGCAGAGCGGCCAGCCCGTGCAGGTCGACGTCTACGAGGGCGCCGGGCACGCGTTCTTCGCCGACTACCGCCCGAGCTACAAGCCCGAGCCGGCACACAAGCTGTGGGCGCAGGTCGTCCCGTTCCTCGAGCGTCACCTGAAGACCGCTTGATCGGACCCTCCCGCGGCCGTTCCTATAGTGGGCGGACGTATTCGTCAGCGTCCACGAGCAGGAGGTGAGCATGGAGCGCAAGTGGTGGACACTGATCGCCGTCTGCGTGGCGATCTTCATGCTGTTGCTCGACATCACGGTCGTCAACGTCGCGCTGCCCGACATCCAGAGCTCGCTGCACTCGAGCTTCAGCGACCTGCAGTGGGTCGTCAACGCCTACTCGCTGACGCTGGCCGCCTTCCTGCTCACGGCCGGGGCGCTCGCCGACCTGATCGGACGCCGGCGGATATTCGTCGCCGGCCTGGTTCTGTTCACCGCCTCCTCGGCGGCCTGCGGGCTGTCCGGCAGTCCGGTGATGCTGAACCTCGCGCGCGCCGTGCAGGGCACCGGCGGAGCGATGATGTTCGCGACCTCGCTGGCGCTGATCGCGAGCGCCTTCCACGGCCGCGAGCGCGGCACCGCGTTCGGCATCTACGGCGCGGTCGTCGGCGCGGCCGTTGCCGTCGGTCCAGTCGTCGGCGGGCTGATCACGTCCGGCATCGGCTGGGAATGGATTTTCTTCGTCAACGTGCCGATCGGCATCGGCGGCGTCTTCCTGACGCTCAACAAGGTGCAGGAGTCGCACGACCCCAACGCGTACGGCGTCGACTGGCTCGGTCTCGTGACGTTCTCCGGCTCGCTCTTCCTGTTCGTGTTCGCGCTCGTGCAGGGCAACGAAAAGGGCTGGGGCTCGACCGAGATCGTGAGCTTCCTCGTCGCCTCCGTCGTGCTGTTCGCGCTGTTCATCGTGGCCGAGGCGCGCCAGCAGCGCCCGATGCTCGACCTGAGCCTGTTCCGCCGCCCCGCCTTCGCCGGCGCGAGCATCGTCGCCTTCGCGATCTCCTCCTCGATGTTCGCGATGTTCCTGTACCTGACGCTCTACATCCAGGACGTGCTCGGCTACGGCCCGCTCGCGGCCGGCGTGCGCTTCCTGCCGATCACGGTGATCTCGTTCTTCGCCGCCCCGCTCTCCGGGCGCCTGTCCGTGCGCGTGCCGATCAGGCTGCTGCTCGGCGTCGGACTGATCCTCGTCAGCGCCGGCCTGCTGTCGATGACCGCGGTCGACTCGAGCTCCGGCTGGACCGTGCTCGTACCAGGCTTCCTGCTGGCGGGTATCGGCATCGGCACGATCAACCCGCCGCTCGCCTCGACGGCGATCGGCGTCGTGCACCACAGCCGCAGCGGCATGGCATCGGGCATCAACAACACCTTTCGCCAGGTCGGCATCGCCACCGGCATCGCCGGCCTCGGCGCGATCTTCCAGCACCAAGTCACACACAAGACGAACGCCGCGCTGGCCTCGAGCGAAGGCGGCCAGCAGGCGATCGCCGCCACGCACGGCCATCTGGCGGGAGCGCTCGTGTCCGGCGAAGTGCGCCACCTGGCGAGCCAGCTGCCGGCCGCGAGTCGCGAAGTGCTGCTGCACTCCTACCGGGTCGGCTTCACGGGGGCCTTCACGAGCATTCTCGAGATCGGCGTGTTGATCGCGGCCGTCGGCGCGGTGTTCGCGTTCCTGCTCGTGCGCAGCAAGGACTTCGTCGCGAGCGAGGCGGGCGCGGGCGCCCCGGCCGACGAGCAGGAGCTGGTGGGCGCCCCGGCGGCGTGACGTGCTCAGGACGGGCGCGGCTCGTGCCCGGGACAGGACAGCACCGGCAGGCGCGGATAACGTGGGAAGTCCGGGTCCTCGCGCGAGCGACGACAGAGCGAGAAGGACGAACCGCGTGTGTTGCGCACGATCTGCTGATGCAGGCAGGTGTCGCACAACCCGACCGCGGGACGGACCGTGCGCTCAGGAGCGGGCTGCGGCTCGGGCACACTGAGAAGGTTAGGCGTGACCGCACGGACATCCGTGCGAGCGTCGTGCGATAATCGTTGACTAAGCAACTATGACCACGTTCAACAGACTGCTCAGCTTCCTGAGGCCCTACAAGCGTGGCCTCACCGCTTCGTGGCTGCTCGCGAGCATCGCGATGGTGATGAAGGTAGTCGTCCCGTACGTATCGGGGCTCGCCGTCAACGCGATCACGAAAGGCGCCGCCGCAGGCCGCGCCGGCCACATCCAGCTGCGCGCACACGAGCGTCACGAGCTGCTCGTGATGGCGCTCGTGATCGTCGCCGCCGCGCTCGCGCAGTGGCTGTTCACCTACATGCGCCGCATGATCGCCGGGCGCATCTCGCTGGCGATCGAGTTCGACCTGCGCCAACGCATCTACGGCCACCTGCAGCGCCTCGAGCTGGGTTTCTTCGACCGCCAGCAGACAGGCCAGCTGATGTCGCGCGCGACCGTCGACCTGCAGGCCGTGCGCTTCTTCCTTGGCTACGGCCTCGTGTTCATCCTGCAGTCCGCGCTGCAGCTCGCGCTGGCCGGCGTCGTGATGATCGCGATCAACCCGAAGCTCGGCCTGATCGCGATGGCGCCGGTGCCGTTCGTGGTCTTCATCTCCCAGCGCTACGGGCGCAGCGCGCGACCAGCCGTACAGGAGGTACAGCAGCGGATCGCCGAGCTGACCGCCGACGCCGAGGAGAACATCTCCGGCGTGCGCGTGGTCAAGTCGTTCGCGCGCGAGCCGCACCAGCTCGAGCGCTTCCGCCACAGCGTCGGGCGCGTGTTCGACCAGTCGATGGTCGCCACCAGGCTGGAGGCGACGTTCAACCCAGCGATCGGCTTCCTGCCCCAGCTCGGGCTGGCGGCCGTGCTGCTGATCGGTGGCCACGGCGTGATCGGCGGCCACCTCGACCTCGGCCAGTTCACGCAGTTCTTCCTCTACCTGAACATGCTGATCAGCCCGATGCGCTCGCTCGGCGTGACGCTCGGCCTCGCGCAACGGGCGACTGCCTCGGGCGCGCGCATCTTTCAGGTGCTGGACCGCGAACCGCGCATCGTCGAGCCGCCCGACGCAGCGGCGCTGCCGGCCGGCAACGGTCACATCGAGCTGCGCGGCGTGACGCTGCGCTACGACGAAGAGGACGACTTCGGTGCCGCCTACGTGCACCCGCACGGCGGCGAGAACCTCGAAGCGCCCCCAGACGCCGGCGCGCGCGTTCGACGCGCACGGCCAGCTCTCGAGGACATCAACCTAAACATCCCAGCCGGTACGACCGTCGCGCTCGTCGGCGGCACAGGCTCGGGGAAGACGAGCCTCGTCGCGCTCGTTTCACGGCTGTACGACGCCAGCGAAGGAGAGGTGCTGCTCGACGGGATCGACGTGCGCGACGTCGACCTGCGCAGCCTGCGCCAGGCGGTCTCCGTCGTCAGCGACGACCCGTTCCTGTTCTCCGCCACCGTCGCCGAGAACATCGCCTACGCGCGCCCCGACGCCGGCCTCGCCGAAGTCGAAGCGGCCGCCAGGCGCGCACAGGCCTATGACTTCGTCAGCGCCCTGCCTCAAGGCTTCGACACACGCGTCGGCGAGCGCGGCCTGTCGCTGTCCGGCGGCCAGCGGCAGCGGATCGCGATCGCGCGCGCATTGCTGGCCGACCCGCGCGTGCTGATCCTCGACGACGCGACCTCGGCCGTCGACGCCTCGACCGAGCAGAGCATCAAGCTCGCGCTCGACGAGGCGATGGCGGGCCGCACGACGATCGTGATCGCGCACCGCCTCTCGACCATCTCCCTGGCGGATGAGATCGTCGTGCTCGACCACGGGCGCGTCGTCGCCGCCGGCGACCACGACGAACTGCTGGAGGCCTCCCAGCTGTACCGCGAGATCGTCGAGAAGGGTCTTCCCGATCAGGTGTTCCTGACTCGGAAGCCGCGCGAGCGCGAGGTGAGCGGCCTGTGAGCCCGGCGGTCGGACGCGGCCCCGGACCGCAGTGGGACGGCTCGCGCCCGAGTCGCGGCACGCGCGGGCGCAACATGCGCGGGCTGCTCGGCATGTTGCGCCCCTACCGCCTGCGTGCGTTCGCGACGCTCGTCGCGCTGCTGCTCGGCACGGGCGCCTCGCTGGCGCCGCCGCTGCTCGCGAAGGCGGCGATCGACGACGGCATCAAGAAGCACGACACGAAAACGCTCTTGTTGGTCGTGATCGCGTTCCTGGCCTCGGCGCTGCTCGTGTGGCTGATGACCTACGTGCAGACCTACCTCGTCGGCTGGGTCGGCCAGCGCGCGCTCGCCGACCTGCGCATCCGCATCTTCAAGCACCTGCAGACGCTGCCGATTGGCTTCTACGAGAGCCGCCCGGCGGGCGTCCTAATCTCGCGCATGACCAACGACGTCGAGGCTTTGGACAGCCTCGTCACAGACTCCGTCGTGACGCTGTTCCAGTCCGGCCTGACGCTCGTCGGCACGGTCGGGATCCTGCTCTACCTGGACGTCAAACTGGCGCTGATCACGTTCTGCGTGATGCCGCTCCTGCTCGCCGGCTCGCTGTGGTTCAGGATCGTCTCGGCCGGCGCCTTCCGCCGCACACGCGAGACGATCGGCGCGATCACCGCCTACCTGCAGGAGACCCTGTCGGGCGTGCGCGTCGTGCGCAGCTTCGCCCAGGAGGACACACACGAGCGCACCTTCAGGGCTTTGAATGAGGACAACCGCGAGGCCAACATGGTCACGGTCAAGCTCAACGCGGCCTACTTCCCGGCCGTCGAAATGCTGTCCGGGGTCGCCGTCGCGGCGATCGTGCTGTACGGCGGGCTGCAGGCCATCAACGGCCACGTCACGGTCGGCACGATCGTCGCCTTCGTCGCCGCGCTGTCGAACCTGTTCGAACCGATCCAGCAGCTCTCGCAGCTGTACGCGACCTACCAGTCCGGCATGGCCGCGCTGGAGAAGATCTTCCAGCTGCTCGACGTCAAGCCCGACCTGCTCGACAGCCCGCGCGCGCTGGAACTGCCGCGCATTCGCGGCGACGTGTCCTTCCAGGACGTGTCGTTCGCCTACGCCCCGCGCTCATCCTCTCGACGGTTGCCCGGCGCTGAGGATCAGGACCCTGCGCCCGAGCCCGTGCTGGCGCTCGACCACGTGAGCCTCGACATCCCACCCGGCATGACCGTAGCGCTCGTCGGCGCGACCGGCGCCGGCAAGTCGACGATGGCCAAGCTGATCGCCCGCTTCTACGACCCGACCGCCGGGCGCGTGCTGGTCGACGGTCACGACCTGCGCGACATCGCCAGCGCCTCGTTGCGCTCGCAGATGGGGATCGTGCCGCAGGAGGCGTTCCTGTTCTCCGGCACGGTCGCGCAGAACATCGCCTTCGGACGCCCCGACGCCACCCACGAGCAGATCCACGCGGCCGCGCGCGCCGTCGGCGCCGAGGAGTTCATCGCCGACCTGCCACGCGGCTACGACACCGACGTCGGCGAGCGCGGAGCACAGCTGTCGGCCGGCCAGCGTCAGCTGCTCGCCTTCGCGCGCGCGCTGATCGCCGACCCGCGCATCCTCGTGCTCGACGAGGCGACCTCGAACGTCGACATCCACTCCGAGGCGCGCATCGAGGAAGGGCTGCGCAGGCTCTTGGCAGGCAGGACCGCGATCGTGATCGCGCACCGCCTGTCGACGATCCGTCAGGCGGGGCAGATCGTCGTGCTGGAGCACGGCCGCATCGCCGAGCAGGGCACCCACGACGAGCTGATCGCCGCCGAAGGCCGTTACTACGAGCTGTACCGCGACTGGGCCACGCAGGCCGCCGCCTAGACCGAGAGCGGCTAACGGCTAGTAGCGGCGGTCGCTGCGCGCCGCGATCGTGCAGGTCGTGACGATCACGCCCATCAAGGTGAGCCATGCCAGGGGAGCGGCGACGGCGAGGATCTCGAACATGGAGAGCACTGTGGCGGGCGAAGCTGAAGGGAGCCTTGGCCCTTTCTCATGCTGAGCTAAGTCTTGCCGGCGGCGTAGCAGTGATGAAATCGCGCATGTGGCCCGCGAGCAGCTCCGGCTGATCCTCGGGCACAAGCGTGTAGGAACCGTCGATCTCGACCAGTGTTGATTGGGGCAGGATCTCGGCCAGGCGGCGGCCGTGGTCGCTGGGCATCATGCGGTCTTCCGTGGCCCAGACGACGAGCGCCGGACGGTCGAAGCGTTCGAGTGCCGGGGTCGCGGCGTTCAGGTCGCGCCGGCCCTGCTTCGAGCCGAGCACGTAGCGGCGTAGGTCGCGGCGGATCTCGGCGCTCGACAGCACCGGCTCGAACCAGCGGTCCATCACCTCGCGCGGGACGCGCGTACGGCTCATCCAGCCGTAGGTCATCGGCAGTCTGCGCAGGCGGTCGAAGCGGAATGGCAGCAGCGCCGTCGGCAGTCCGCCGGGGACGCGCGCGATGTACGGCAGCAGCTGCGCCGGCCCGCGCGGAGGCACGTTGTCGAACGCCTCGCAGGCGCAGATGACGAGTCGTGCGACGCGCGCGTCCTGCTCGCCGCCGACAAGCAGCTGCGGCCCACCCCAGTCGTTCATCGCCACCGTGACGTCACGCAGGTCGAGCCGCTCCATCAGCTCCCCCAGCAGCCGCGCGATGCCGCGCATCGACAGGTCGGCGTCGGCGCGCATCGGCAGGCGGTGGCCGCCGAGCGGCAGCGCCGGCAGCACGCAGCGGAAGTCCGAGCGTAGCTCGCGCACGACATGTCGCCACACCGAGCCGTCCATCATCAGGCCGTGGGCGAAGACGATCGTCGGCCCGTCGCCACCGGTGTCCTCGTACTCGACCGGTCCCGCCGAGAGCTCGATCGTCTGCATGGGGCCTCCTGTCCGCGCACGGAATCGGGACTAGATAGATCGCTCTATTACTGAGCTGGCGGAGCGTATCAGTCCGACTGGGCGAGCGCGCCTCGGCGCGGCGGGATGGCGCAGAACGGGACGGGACCCGAGCGGCCCGGCGGCGGGAAGGGGCCGCCGGGCCGATCGGCATGGGGTCCTTCTAGTGGGACAGGCGCGGGTCGAGATACAGGTCGTAGACCTGATACTCGCCCTGAGTGCCATTACCCACGAGGGTGATCGGTCGACTCAACTGGCCCTGGATCGGGCGCCTCGGGCGAAGCCTTGAACGTCGTCCCAAAGGCTGGACACCTGGCCGACTCGGCGTCGTCCTTTTGGCTCTACACGCCCGTATCCCCTATCCGTCCGGCGGCGGGGCGTCCTGTGCGGATGGAAGCCCGCCGGCGCCGATTGGAAAGCCGGTATGTCCGGTGCACGACAGTCGTGGAACGCGATGCGCACCGATCGCTCCTACCGTCGCGCGCTGAGCTTCGACGTCGCGTTGGCCGAGATGGACGGCAACGCCGGCAGCCAGTTCGATCCGAGCGTGATCGCGACGCTGCTCGACGTGGTGAGCCGGGAGGAGACGGTGCAGCCCGTCGAGAGCGGCCTGCTCAGGGACGCGGGGCGGGCTGAGGCCAGCGCTGGTGCCGACAAGCCGCTGGGCTCGCCATCGCCCGCTTCACTCGCAGGCTAGCCGCCAAACCCGAGCATTTGCCGCCCGCGGGCACCGATACGATCCATCCCATGCGCGCCCTCATCGTCGACGAGGGTCGCGAGCGCTCATCCGTAGCCGCCGCCAGGGCGCTCAGATCGACCGGATGGACGGTCGTCGCGGCCTCGCCCAGCCCAAACATCGCCTCGCGGTCGAAGGCCGTGTCCGACTGGCAGCCGGTGCGGCACACGAGCGACGGCGGGGACGCTTTCCTGGAGAGCTTGGAGCAAGCCGTGCGCGCCAGCGCCAGCGAGGTCGTGTTCGTGACCTGGGAGGCCGCCGTGGCGGTCGTCTCTGCGCGCCGCGAGGAGCTGAGCTGCGCCGTCGGCTACGGCCCGCACGAGGGCGTCATGACCGTGATGGACAAGTCGCGGCTGTCGAGCACCGCGGGGCTGTGCGGAGTCGAGGTGCCACGCAGCGGCACGCTAGAGGAAGCGCTGGATGGTCGGCTCGGGCAGCGTGTCGTCGTGAAGCCGGCGCTTCAGTCCGAGCTCTCGGGGGCCGCGCAGATCTTCGAGGATCCCGGCTCGGCCGTTGCCCACGCGCGCTCGATCGAGGCCGCCGGTGGTCGCGCGCTACTGCAGGAGGTCGCTGATGGACGACTGGTCGCGCTGACGCTCGTCGCCGGCAGCGAGGGCATCGTCTCGATCGCCCAGCAGATTGCCGAGCACAGCTGGCCGCAGCCGGCGGGTGTCACCGCACGCGGATTGACCGTCGCCGTCGACCCGGAACTGCGGGCGCGGGTCCAGCAACTGCTGCTCCACGTCGGCTGGCAGGGCCTTGCCCAACTGCAGTTCATCGCCACCGACGATGGACGGCACCTGTTGATCGACTTCAACCCGCGCCTATACGGGTCGCTGGCCTTGGCGGTGCGCGCCGGCGCCAACCACCCCGACGCCTTCGCACGGCTCGCGACCGGCCGCCCCGTGCAGCCCAGCGAAGGTCGAGCCGGCGCGCGCTACCAGTGGTTCTCGCGTGACCTGCGGGCGTCGTTGAATGAACCTCGCCGCGCATCGGAAGTGGTGCGCTGCATAACAGTCGGCGCTGGAGCCGCCCACAGCCTGTGGAGCTGGGAGGAGCCGCTGCTCGCGCCACGCTTCCTGGCCGCCCAGGCGGGCCGCGCCGTAAAACGTAGGGTGTCGGAGCGATGAGCGCGGCCGAGGACTCACGAGCGAGCGCGGCGCTTCACGGCGTCTCCGCGACCCACGAGGTCCGCAAGACGCTGCGCACCCGTGGTGTGCCGCCGCAGCCGCTGCGTGTAGCCCAGCGACTGCTGATGAAGCGCGGACGCCTCAGCTACGAGGACGCATGGTTGAGGCCGCTGCAGCGGGCGGCCGGGATGCGCGGCGCGCCACGCTTTCTCGTGCGCGTCGACGAGTTCCCCTACTACTCGGGCCTTGACGACGAGCGTTTCGGCTTCGCGGCCTCGGAGGGCTTTCACTCCACGATGGCGGCGGCCGGCGTGCCGCACCTGATGTCCGTGCTGCCGCAGTGGACGCACGCGCCGCTCGACCCGCGGGGCCAAGGTGGGCGCGAGCTGGACGAGCGCGACCGCGGGCTGCTCGAACGGATGCGCCGCGACGGCGTCACCTTCGCCCAGCACGGACGCGACCACCGCACCCGCCACGCCGACCCGCGCCGGCACTCCGAGCTGTGCGGGCTGGACGACGTCGCGCTGGCGGCGCTCCTGGACGAAGGCCGCGCCAAACTCGCGGCGGTTGGCGTCGAGCCGCGTATCTTCGTGCCGCCGTTCAACCGCTTCGACGCTTCGCAGTGGAGCGTGCTGGCATCGCGCTACGAGATCGTCACGGGCGGCCCTGAGAGCGTCCTGCTGATGGGCTTCCACGGCGGGCCGCAATGGCGCGATGGGGCGATCTACCTGCCCTGCTACTGGCCGCTGTACGGGACCGCCGAGGAGGTTCTGCCACGCGTCGAGCAACTGATCTCCGAGCAGATCGGGACGTGGATACCGATCGTGCTGCACACCGGCTGGGAGCTCGACGACGACTTCGCGGCCCTGAAGCGTCTCGCCGAGCTGATCGCCCCCTACGCTGCCTCCTGGGATGACTTCCTCGACGCCGCCGACGCCAGCCGCCCCGCCTGAGTCACCGCTGGAGCGCGTGCTGGCCGGGGTCGCGCGACGCGTCTCCGGGCCGGTGGAGCGACTGTTGTGTGTTGGCTGGCTGCGGCGCCGGCTTGCGCAGCGTGCCGTGAAGGCGTGGGCTGCCTCTGATCGCCCACTGATCCTCTGCTACGGGAACATCAACCGCAGCCCGTTCGCAGCCGAGCTAGCACGGGCGCGTACCGGCAAGAGCCCTCCGTCGGCCGGGCTTTTCCCGATGGACGGGCGAGGGTCTCCGGAGGCGACCGTCGAGCAGGCAAGGCAGTACGGCGTGGACCTGGCAGGGCATCGCTCGCGTGTTGCCGGGCGCGCCGAGCTGGCCGGCGCCGAGGCCATCTTTGTGTTCGACTTGGAGAACTTGGCCCGCATCGCGGCGCAGGCCCCGGGTGCCCTGCGGCACACGCATCTCCTTGCGCTGCTCGGCTCAGACGAGGCCGTGGCCTTCATCGAGGACCCGCATGGACGGCCGCGGAACGTGCTGGAGCGCGCTTTCGCTCAGATCGATGACTCGCTGCGGCCCGCATAGCTGCACGCAATCCCACAAATCAGCCCGACCGGCTCGCCGATGTGACTCTCGTGGGACTTGCCCGCGGTCACGCGCTCCGCGCGGTCCAGCGAGGCCGAAACGGGGACGGCTGAACGGCCCGCCACCGATCGTCGACTCCCGGACCGCTCAGCGCCTACTGCGACGGCCCGATACTCGTCGTACTCAGCGCGCCGCTCGCTGCACGGATGGATACCGACCCGGGGTTGCCGCCTACGTATACGAAGACGTTGTTCTTCGCCGGGACCTGAACGCTTGAACCATCTTTGTCGATCACAGTCACCGAGGCGCCGTCCGGCACTACGCCGTAGATGACAGGCCCCGAGCTCGGGCGCCGCACCATGATCAGCCCGTCGGCATTGACACTGCTCGCCGGTCCACAGCTCGATGCGACGGAAATACCGTGGAATGCTGGCACTGCCACGCACATGCCGTTGTGGCCCGGAATGATCCACACGTGGGTGGAGGCGTCGACTTCCACAAATGCCGCATGGTCCGGTTCGAGTTCGTATTCGGAAACGATCGTCCCGGGCTTGGTCAGACTTTCGTCAACCGATTGAGGCAGCGCTGTACTAGGCGATGCCGCGGCAGCCCGTCCTCGACCGAGAACCGAGAACTGGCCGCTGGCCGCTTGGGTCGGGCGCCGCTGACCGGCGGCCGACGGCTTGGATACGGCCTGCGAAATCGTGAGGGCACAGAAGGCAGCAATGGTCGCGAAGATCGCCGCGATGCCGGCGCGTTTCATGCTTCCCCCTCCATTTCAGGTGCTCCACAGTGAATACCGACAGTGAATCAGGTTAGACGCGTTGGTCCTGTTCCAGCACTTCGGAAATGCTTCCACATGCACGGTTAGAGCTTCGTGGATGCTGTTGCCGCCACAGGCTTCAACGGGTTCGCTGTAGCCGTACCCGTTCGCCCACATTTGGATTGCGACGCAGCCTCCGCTCTCATTGCGTGCTTCATTGTCATGAATGAGTCCGTGGGGCCCGGAACAGCCCACATTAATTCCGACGGTCTCGTTGCAATACAGCGGATTTTCTGCAAGCGCAACTGGAACGATGGCAGCTATGAACGCCGTCACGAGAATCGCCGTGATCGGCATTCGCACACGCCGTATCCACCCGTGAGCATCGTGCATCGAGATACCTCCTCGACGGAGCCGACCAGAGGTCCTTGGCTGGCGACCATAACGGCGTGCACCGTGCCTGTCAAGGTCGATTGATTCGCATCATTCTGATTCTCGGACCCGCCTGGGACGCCACAAGGTCCGTCACGAGCGACGGGTCCTGCTATCGCATCTGGCGTATCCGAGCTACTCCTACTACTCCGGGACAGGGACTCGAACCCCAAACTCGTGCTCCAGAGGCACGCGTGTTGCCAATTACACCATCCCGGACCGAGGGCCGAAGGATAGTTCAACGGCCCAGCGGATCCCCTTCAGCCTAGAAGGCCGCGGCGTGGCCGTTGGGCGCGAAGTAGGCCGTCATCGACTCCTCGAGGCCCGGATCGAGCACCAGCAGCACCTCGTCGCCGGCTTCGATCACGGTGTCGGCCTTCGGCACGAAGCCGGCGCCGCCGCGCAGCACGGAGATGATCAGGCTGCCCTCGGGCAGCTGGATGTCGACGACCTTCTCGCCCACGGTCGGCGCGTCGGGTGTCACCTCCAGCTCGATGATCTCCAGACGCTCCTCTTCGAGCGCGAGCAGGTGGACGAGGCCGTAGCGCGGGACCTCGTGCTCGATCAGGCGCAGGATCAGGTCGGTGGCCGACACCGCCGGCTGGATGCCGAGCAGCTTGAAGTGGTCGTGGTTGCGAGGGTTGTTGACGCGGGCGATGATGCGATCGCAGAGGTACTTCTCCTTGGCGACCTGGCAGACGAGGATGTTGTCCTCGTCGTCGCCGGTCACCGCGATCACGAGGTCGGCGCGTTGGATGCCGGCGCGCTCCAGCACCCACAGCTCGGTCGCGTCGCCGTACTGGAGGTTGTGCTCGAACTCGTCCTCGTTGGCGAGGTAGGTTACGCGCGAGGACTCGATCAGCGTGACCTCGTGTTCCTTGCTGATCAGCTCGCGTGCGAGGTTGCGGCCGACCTTGCCGGCTCCGGCGATGATCGCGTACACGTCTCTATGCCTCCACAGGTGCCGGCGCGAGCGTGCGCTCGAACATCTCGATCGCGATCTTCGTCGGGCAGATCGTCTGCAGGCCCTGCTGGCCGTACCACTCGGCCCGCGCCGGGTCCATCACGCGCACGATCGCCTTCTCGACGTTGAAGCGCTTCTGGGCGATCTGCGCGATCACGAGGTTGGTGTTGTCGCCTGCGGTCGAGGCGATGAACACGTCAGCGCGCTCGATGCCGGCCTGGATCAGGGCCTCGGTCTCAAGCGCCGTGCCAACCGTGAACTGGCCGCCCGAGTCCTCCCAGCTCTTGCTCTGGCCGGCATCCAGGCGCTCGTGCGAGAGCGGGTCGAGATCCAGCACCGAGACCTGGTGGCCGGAGGCCAGCGCGGACTTGGCGATGCTCGAACCGAGCCGGCCGGCGCCGACGATCAGGACGAACATGACTTTGCCGTGGGGATCGACACAGCTCGCAGATTAGACGATGGGGGCATTGCTCCGATGTGCTCGCCTGGCCACCTCGACGGGCGAGTCGCGCGCCGCGGGAGCCGTGACGATCACCCGGCAGTGCGCCTTGCGCACCACGTACTTGGTTACGTCTCCGACATATGACTCCAGCGGACCACCGCGTCCCCCGAGGCGTCCACCGCCGCGGATGCTCGAAGGTTCCTCCGCGCCGAGCACGATCGCCTCGACGCCGCGGCGTTTGGCCTCGTCCACGATCGCGTAGCCGGCGCGCCTCGTCCGCACCGTGGCCGTCGCCACCTCGACGCCGCTGTACTCCTCCCCCACCGCCTTCGCGCGCGCCAGCACCTGGCGGGCGTGTTTGATCTGCGCGTCGGGCAGCGAAGCGTCGAGCGGCAGCGCCATCGGGATCGTGAAGATCCACAGCGCCTCGATCGTGGCGTTGTCGATCGCCGCCTCGTCCGTCGGTTCGCTGGAGACGAGCAGCGCCGCCGTCTGCACGATGTCGTCGTCGAGGTCGGTGCCGAACAGCGGCACCAGCACCGAGCCGTAGTCGCGTTCGGTGTGCGGCTCGGCGGCCAGCACCTTCGGCGACACGGTCACGCGCTTGAACAGTGACGTTTCGTCGGCGCGGCGGTAGACGACGTACAGCAGGATGCCGCCGAGCATCCAGCCGAGCCCCACGTAACGGGCCGGCTCGTGCACGACCATCACCGCCACCCAACCGGCCGCGCAGGCCGCCGCGCCGAGCACCGCCGGCAGCGGCAGGTCGCCGCCGCGCACCCTGATCGAGAGCGGCATCCGGTACGGGCGGTCGCGTTCGGGCTCGGTGTAGCGCAGCTTGATGATCGACAGGTGGGCGATCGTGAAGGCCAGCATCGCGCCGAAGGCGTAGATGCCGACGAGGAAGTCGAGGTCCTCCGGCACGACCAGGCCGGCCGCGAGCAGGCCGGCGATGATGATCAGCACGTACGGCGTCGAGCGCAAGGGGTGCAGGCGCCCGAGCCCGCTCGGGATCTGGCGGTTGGTCGACAACGAGTAGGCCAGCCGCGAGAGCCCCAGCATCGCCGAGTTGGCCGCCGCCAGCAGCGTGACGGTCGCGAGCGCCGCCACCAGGTACACGAGGCCCTGCTCGAGCCAGTGCGGGTGGACGCGTTCGACGATGCCGATCATCGGCGCGTTCAGGTAGCGGTGCCCGAGCTGTGTCGAGGCGCCGTGCACGGGCAGCGCCGTGACCGCCACCAGCGCGATGCCGACATACAGGAAGGCGACGGTCGCGGTCGTGCTCCAGACCAGGCGCTTGAGCCCGGCGCGGCTGATGCGCACCTCGCCCGACAGCCCGGAGGCGGACTCCAGCGAGGTGAACGAGATCACCGCCACCGTGAGGGCGAAGATCAGGTTCGACCAGCTCGGCGCGCTGCCGAGGTGGATCGGGGAGGTGAGCGTGTGTGGATCGAAGAAGAGAGCTAGCCCGAGCACGACGATGAAGGCCTGCACGAGGATGTCGCCCGCAAGCAGCACGCCGACGCGGCGGTGCCGGCGCGCGCCGAAGCCGCGGATGTTGCTCAGCACGACAAGCGCGATGAACGCCAGCGCAAGGCCGAGCGCGGCGCCGCGATCGCCCAGCCGGCCCCAGAAGACGTGCAGGTACTGCGTCGCGGAGTAAGCCGTGACGGCGATCAGGATCACGTAGTCGAGCAGGATCGCCCAGCCGGCGACGAAGCTCACGAGCTCGTTGTAGGCGTAGCGCGCGAACACGGTCGAGCCGCCGCGCTCCTGGTGCAAAGAGGCGCCCTCGACGTAGGTCATGGCCGTAACCGTGAACAGCCCGGCCGAGATCAGGAACACGAGCGGCGTCAGGCCGAGCGCGTGGCCGGCCACGACGCCGAGCGAGAAGTAGATCGCACTCGCGAGCGAGGAGTAGACGATCGTGAACAGCAGCGGAGAGCCGATGCTGCGCCGAGCGATCACGCGCGTCGCGGCCGCCAGCTCCGCCGCCGCGCGCTCGACCTCAGCCGCGCGGTGGCCCTCGTGAGCCGCCCCGTGGGCACCGTTCGCGCTTCCGTCAGGTGTTCCCGTCTCGCCCTCGCCGGCGCCCCCCGCCGCGCTCATGCGCTCGGTCCTCGCTTGGACTCCAGGTAGATCCGTCCCACGCCCGCGGCCGTGAACAGGACGCCCAGCAGGAGCCGGGCGGAGATCGCGCTTGCGCCATCGCTCAACGACTGCACGACCAGCGCCACGCCGATCGCGAGCATCAACAGCGAAAACACGAACGTGCCCCCTCGGTGCACCTGTCGGCCGTTCATCTCATCCTGAGCTTAGGGGTCCTCGCAGCGACAGTTGACAGACGGCAAGTGAAGGCCAAGGCGGGGCCGGCCGTCGCGCGCCCCGCCTTGGCTCTGAAGCTCAGGTGATGATCGGGATGATCAGGATCGCGACGATGTTCGCCACCTTGATCATCGGGTTGATCGCCGGGCCAGCCGTGTCCTTGAAGGGATCGCCGACCGTGTCTCCGGTGACCGACGCAGCGTGGGCTTCCGAGCCCTTGCCGCCGAAGGAGCCATCCTCGATGAGCTTCTTCGCGTTGTCCCAAGCGCCACCGCCAGCGGTCATCATCACGGCGAAGAAGAAGCCGACGACGATCACGCCGATCAACAGCCCGCCGAGCGCCTGCTGGTCGATCAGGCCGACGACGAGCGTGAGCAGGATCGGCAGCAGCGAGGGCAGGATCATCTCGCGCTGCGCGGTCTTCGTGACGATGTCCACGCAGGCCGCGTAGTCGGGCTCTTCGGTGTAGTCCATGATGCCGGGGTGCTCGCGGAACTGGCGGCGCACCTCCTCGACAACCGCGCCGCCGGCGCGACCGACGGCCTCGATCGACAGCGAGGCGAACAGGCACACCATCAGACCGCCGAGGATCAGGCCGATCAGGACCGGCGGTTCGTTGATGCCGAACGAGATCGCGTGCGAGAGCTTGGTTTCGAGTTCTTTCTGGAAGCCGGCGAACAGCACGATCGCCGCCAGCACGGCCGAGCCGATCGCGTAGCCCTTGGTCACGGCCTTGGTCGTGTTGCCGACCGCGTCGAGCCGGTCCGTGACCTTGCGCACGTCCTCAGGCAGGTCGGCCATCTCGGCGATGCCGCCGGCGTTGTCGGTGATCGGCCCGAAGGCGTCGAGCGCCACGATCAGGCCGGTCAGCGACAGCAGCCCGACGGCGCTGATGCCGATGCCGTAGATGCCGGTCACCCCACCGCCCGCGAGCTTCCAGGCGCCGAGCATCCCGAGCACGATCACGACCGCCGGCAGCGCCGTGGCCTGGAGGCCCGAGGAGAAGCCCTGGATGATGTTCGTCGCGTGACCCGTCTCCGAGGCCTTGGCGGTCTTCTTCACCGGGGCGAATCGAGTCGATGTGTAGTATTCGGTTAGTCCGAATAGCAGCGCTGTGACGGCGATCCCGATCAGCGAGCACAGGTACAGGTGCCACCATTTCGGAGTGTTCACCGAGCTACCGACGTCGGCGAACGTCAGGCCGCGCATCAGCCAGTAGGTGATCGGCGCGAATGCCGCGGCGGCGAGAACGCCGGAGACGGCGAGGCCCTGCAGCAGCGCACGCTCGACGTTGTCCGTCGTCGTGCGGACGGCGAAGGTGCCGATGATCGAGGCGATGATCGCGATGCCGCCGATGACCAGCGGATAGAGGGCCACGCGGGTGGACTCGTGGAACGTCAGCACGCCGAGCAGGATCACGGCCACGGCGGTGACGGCGTAGGTCTCGAACAGGTCGGCCGCCATGCCGGCGCAGTCGCCGACGTTGTCGCCGACGTTGTCGGCGATCGTCGCGGGGTTGCGCGGGTCGTCCTCGGGAATACCCGCCTCGACCTTGCCGACGAGGTCGGCGCCGACGTCGGCGGCCTTCGTGAAGATCCCGCCGCCGAGCCTGGCGAAGACCGAGATCAGCGAACCGCCGAAGCCCAGGCCGATCAGGGCGTCGACGGCGGTCTTCGGGCTGTCGTTGAAGAACGAGGTCAGCGCGCCGTAGTAGCCGGCGACGCCGATCAGGGCGAGGCCGACGACGAGCAGGCCGGTGATCGCTCCACCACGGAAGGCGACCTTCAGGGCGGGCGAGACGCCGCCACGGGCCGCCTCGGCGACACGGGCGTTCGAACGCACGGAGACGTTCATGCCGATGTAGCCGGTCGAGCCGGAGAGCAGGCCTCCGATCGCGAAGCCACCGGCCACGGCGATGTTCTGGATGAAGATAAGCGCGACGAACAGCACCACGCCGACGATCGCGATCGTCGTGTACTGGCGGTTCAGATAGGCGCGTGCGCCCTGCTGAACGGCTGACGAGATCCCCTGCATACGCTCATTGCCTGGCGACAGCGCGAGCAGGGACCGGGTGGTGACGAGGCCGTATACCACCGCACAGGCGGCGCAGACAAGGGCGACGACGACCCCGTGGTCTGTCAGAAAGCTGCTCAAGGGAAAATCCTCCGCGGTCTAATTTGCGTGCCGCGCGAGGATGTATCGCGCGTACATTTGACGGCTCGCAAGCTCTCGTGAGCGCGAACCCGCCCAAACGCGGCCGCAGTCTATCGTGCCGGCCGGCCGGCTGCGGGACGGCGTCCCACAGCACGTGGCCGACAGCTTACCTGCCCGGCACCCAGAGCCTGCCGCTGCGCTCGGCCGGCCCCGCACCCGAAACGTCCTCGGGGGGCTGAGCGGACGGCTCGCGAGGCTCGGCGGGCGCAGCCCCACCGCCAGGAGCGCCCGGCTCAGGACCACCACCACCGCCAGGCCCCTCCGCTCCCGCACCGACCGCCGGCGCCTCACGGGCGTAGGCCATCTGCAGATGCGAGAGCGCATCGCGCAGAGGCGCAAGCTCCTGCGCGGGCAAGCGCCGTTCGGCGATCTTCAGCAGCGCGCCAGCGCCGTCGACGGCGTCACGCACCTGATCGAGGTCGCGTCCGGCCGGCTCCTCGCCCTCCGCTGCCGGCGCGCCCATCCGGTAGGCGCCCACGTTCAGCAGCGACACGGCCGCCTGCAGGACCATGTCGCTAGCCGTGATGCGGCTCAGTTCAGCCTCGTATGCGGCTCGCAACTCCTCCTCGCTCGGCTGTCCTTCCTGCCCTTGGGCGCTCATACCGTCACCTCCTGTGAATAGGTCTCGCTGGTCTCGGCAACGCTGGCCTGGAAAACCTCCTCGCGGCTGGCGCCGGCGGCGATCAGCGCGTACTGGCGCTGTGCACCGTTTCGATCTGGAAACCCGAGCTCGACGCCGAGCTCCGCGCGCACCGGCGCCGTCCACGCGGCAAGCCGCTCGATCGCCGCGCGCGCCGCGTACTCCGCGCCGCTGTCGAGGTCGATCAGCTTGCCGTCGAGCCCGTGGCGGATCGCCCGCCACATGTTCTCCTCGACGAGCCGTGGGGCCGGATCGGCGAACGGCACGCCCTCGTCGACGTCGCGCGTCGCCTGCGCGATGCAGGCGGCGATCAGCGACGCCAGCGCGTCGGACTCGGGGGCGCTCGCCTGCGCGTCGCAGATGCGCACCTCGACCGTGCCGAAGCTGAAGTGCGGCCTGACCGACCACCACACCTGCGTGAACTCGACGATCGAGTTGGTGTCGATCAGGAACTGGATGTAGTCGCGGTAGGACTGCCAGCCGCCGAACGCGTCGGGCACGCCGCAACGCGGAAAGCTCTTGGTGAAGCTCTGTGTGCGCGCCGAGTGCAGGCCGCTCGCGCGCCCGTCGAGGTAGGGCGAGTTGGACGAGATCGCCAGCAGCAGCGGCAATACCGGGCGCAGACGGTCGCAGACGCGCACCGCGCGGTCGATGTCGCGCACGCCGAGGTGCACGTGCAGGCTGAAGGTGTTGTTGCGCCAGGCGACGTATTTGAGCCCGTCCTCGACCCGGTGGTAGTGCTCGGTGTCGATGATCGGCTGCTCGCGGTAGTCGGCCCAGGGGTGGGTTCCGGTGGCGCCCAGCCGCACTTCGTGCGCCGCCGCGAGCGCGAACAGCCGCGCGCGACGCTCGCGCTGACGGGCGAGCGCGTCGTGCAGGTCCGAGCCGGGGCCCGAGATGATCTCGATCTCCGAGGAGATCAGCTCGCCCGCGACCGCCTCGGCGAGCACGGGATCGGACTGCGCGGCCGCCTTCAGCTCCTCGTAGCGAGGGGTCAGGTCGAGCGTCTTGGGATCGAGGATCGAGAACTCCTCCTCGATCCCGACGGTGAAGTCAAGTGCAGCGGCGAATCGCTCGACGGCTCGATCTAGATCCAGGCTGTTCATGTCGGTGACAGTTTGGCGCGCGCGCCCCGGCGAGCCGCGTCAGGTGAGATAGAAGTACAGCGCGTAGAGCAGATCGACGGCGGGGCTGGAGGTGTGGACCGTGACCTCGGGCGGCACGTCGAGCAGGGACTCGGAGTAGTTGAAGATGATCTTCACTCCGGCATCCACGAGCTCGTCGGCGAGCCCTTGAGCAGCGTGGTTGGGGACCGCGAGCACCCCGACGACGATGTCCTCGTCCTCGACCACCTGGCGCAGTTCGGCGATGTTGCGTACCGCCTGGCTACCAACCTGCGAGCCGACCTTGCCGTCGTCGTTGTCGAAGATCGCGACCACGCGGAAGCCGTGATCGGCGAAGATT
>DASXER010000139.1:0-5839 GCA_036490015.1 Solirubrobacteraceae bacterium
CTGACTCTGAGAAGGTTTTCGAGCATCCGTGGCGCGCTCGCGCTGCTGGTGACGCTGCTGCTCGCGAGCACGGCGCTGATCGTTCCGGCGAGCGCGCTGGCGGCGACGGAAACGACCTCGACTTCTGGCTACAACCAGGAACCGCCCAAGCCGGCAGAAGAAGAAAAGAAAGGCACCTCCCCGTCCAAAGAAGAAGCGGAACCGGCTACCGAACCGGCCCCGACGTCTTCTCCAGAACCGAAGGCGAGCACGCTTCCGTTCACCGGGCTGGACCTCCGCTGGAGCTTCGCGATCGGCATCCTGCTGATCGCGGCGGGCGTCTCGATCGTGACAGTGCAGCGGCGTCAGCGCCGCCACCAGCAGCGCTAGACCCGGGCTGGCTCCGGAACAGACTGAAGGACGCAAGGACCGTCGGCTCGCTGGTGCCGGCGGTCCTTCGCTGTTCCGGGCAGATCTATATAAAGGACGGCGATGGAGGGCCCGAGCGAGATCGTCCCAGGCGTCTACGGCCTGGGCACCGAGGACGTGCCCGGCAAACCGCTGGCGGTCCACACGCCTGGGCACACGCCGGGCCACTGCGCGCTCCTGTTCGCCGAGCACGGTGCCCTGTTCGTCGGCGACGCGCTGTGTACCTGGAACCCGGTCACCGGCCAGACCGGCCCTCAGCTGATGCCGCGCGCGTTCAACGTCGACACGGCGCAGTGCCTTGACTCGCTGGCGGCGATCGAGTCGCTCCAGGCCGCTGTGCTGCTCGTCGGTCACGGTGAGCCGTGGCGCGACGGTCCGGCCGCGGCGGTCGCCAACGCACGCCGCCTCGCCGCTCCTGCCGCGTAGCGGTCACTTTTCGTACATCCGGCCACGGCCGATTTGTGCGCTAAGTCGAGCCCGGCCCTCGGTCGAGGCTCGGGTGTGTTGCAGACTCCGACGCGTAAACGCCCGACGCTCCAAGTCAAGAGGGAGCAGCGACGCGACCGCTCGCACACCACGCACACGACGCAGAGCACGCTGGCCGTCGGCGAGCCACCGCCCGCGACCGCGAGTCTGGACCCGGCCGAGCAGCGAGAGCGCCTGAGCAGCTACCTGCCCGCGGTCTTCGGCGCGACCGCGCTCGTGGCGGTCTTGCCGACCGTGATCGTCTGGTACTTGCGCGAGTCGGGCACCGTCTCCTCCTATCTGCTGGGAGCGGCGATCGGTGTCGTGCTGTCGCTCAGCCTGGCCCAGGTCGGGCGCCTGATCTGGCAGACCGGCAAAGGCTCGAAGCAGCTGCTGTTCAGCGAGCTCCTGCTGTGGGGCTATCTCGAGCGCCGCTACCGCGAGCGGCGTCTGGTGAGCGCGCGGGCGCTGCTCGGACACACCAACGACGCCCAGCAGCGGATCGCCGGCGGGCTGAGCCGCGAGCGCCAGGTGAAGCTGCTCGAACAGATGGCCGGTGCGCTCGACTCTCGCGACCCCTGCACCCAGGGTCACTCGCGCCGCGTCGCCCGCTTCGCCTGGACGATCGCGAGTCGCATGGGCCTGCCGCGCGAGGAGGTCGACCGCATCCGCACGGCCGCCGCCGTCCACGATCTCGGCAAGATCGAAACGCCGATCTCGATCCTGCGCAAGCCGGGCAAGCTGACCGACGAGGAGTTCGGGGTCATGAAGGCCCATGCCGCTGACGGCGCGCGCATGGTCTCGGTCCTGAACGACGTCGAGCTGACCGCGATGGTGCGCCACCACCACGAGCGCCTCGACGGCAGCGGCTACCCCGACAAGCTGTCCGGTGAGAACATCCCGCTCGGTGCGCGCATCATCGCCGTCGCCGACACGTTCGACTCGATCACCGCCGACCGGCCTTACCGCGCCGCGCGTCCGCACAAGGAAGCGCTTGACATCCTCAGCAAGGAGGCGGGCACGAAGCTCGACGCGCAGGTCGTCAGCGTCTTCCAGCGCTACTACGCGGGTCGCCGGCGGCTGGCGTTCTTCTCTTCGTTGAGCACGTTGCCCGAGCGCGTGCTCGAACAGCTCGCGGCGGCGGGTGGCGGCGTGGCGACGGCCGCCAAGGCGGTCGCGGTGGCGGCTCTGCTCGGCAACGTGGCGGCCGGCACGGCCAAGCTAGCGACGCCGGTGGCTCATGGCTCGAAGTCTTCCGGCGGTCTGGCTGTGACCGCCTCCGATGTCGCGCCTATCGGTGCGTCGTCGTCGTCCTCCGGAGCGCAAGGCCAGGTCCAAGGAGGGACGGGCCGCTCCGGTGGGCGCCGAAATACCGGCGGGACGAGGCGGGCGTCGACCGTGCAGCAGGACACAGCGGCGCTCCTGCCGGGTGGGGTGCAGGTGGGCACGGTGGGTGACGAATCGGCGGCGAACGCCCCTGGAGGCTCAGCTGGCGGCTCGTCTGGCGCTGGCGCGGGCAGCGGCCAGGGCTCCTCGGGCTCCTCGGGCGAGACGACCTCGACGACCTCAGGTCAGGAAAGCAAGCCGACCGTTGGCGCCGAAGCCGGCAAGGAACCGGCCCAGCGAGAAAAGACGACCACGACCGGTAGCCCCTCTGCCCCGGGCACGGGCGCGACCGGCAGCTCTGGCGGCAACGCGGGCGCCAAAGGCGGCAACGGCGGGCTCGTCGAAACGGTCAAAGAAACCAAGGGCAAAGTCGAAGAAACCGTCAAAGAAACGGTCAAAGGCACCGTCGAAGAAACGAAAAAAACCGTCGAAACGGTCAAAGGCACGGTCGAAGAAACCAAAGGCAAAGTCGAAGAAACGGTCAAAGGCACCGTCGAAGAAACGAAAAAGAAACTGAAAGAAATCATCAAACTCGCCCAGCCGCGCCCGGCCGGCTAGCGACGCCTCTTCGACTCACGGCGCCACGCTTCCCAGCCCGTACCAGACCTTTGCGATCGACTCGACCGGCCCGTAGGAGTCGTGGCCGTGCTCGCCGAGATGCAGCTCGCGAATCGTCCAGCCGGCGTGCGCGCGGTCGGGCTTGCCGAGCAGGTCGAGGTGATGGTTGCAGGCGAAGTTCACGAAGTGGCCCTTGAAGCTGCCGTGGGCGCCCTGCAGCGCGGCGCAGCGCTGGCCGGTGGCGAGCTTGATGCCCCACACGATCAGCGGTCCGGCTTCGCTGGGTTCCAGGGGGGCGCTCAGGTCGAGTTGCGTCGCCTTCGTGGCCCACGGCGTCGGCAGGCAGACCACGGCCGGGGTGGGGGAGGCGCTCAGCGCCCAGCAGGGGTCGTAGACGAAGTTGCCCGCGAAGCAGCGGTAGACGCCCGCGAGTACATCCGAGCCGGCCTCGCATTTGGCTTTCCCGATCGTGCCGGCGATCGTGTAGCCGCTCGCGAGTTCGCCGCTCGCGGTCGTGGGCGAGACCTTGACGACGAGCGTCGGCGACGCCGATGCCTTCGCTGCGCCCGCAAGCGCGAGCAGCGCGATCGTCAAGCAGATGTGTCGGGAGCGTCTCACGCGTGCCGTTCCTTTTTAGTTTGCGTGCCGGTTGGTGGCGATCGTAGTCGCCGCGCCGGCCAGGATGCGCGAGGTGAGACGCGCGCCCTCCTCAGTCGATCTCGCGCAGGCTGCCGTCGTGCGCGTCGCCGGGGCTTGAGGTGGGGGCTAGGCTGGAAGCAGGACAGATGAGACCGCCGCCAGCATCCTGCTCGGATGCCTTATCGTCGCGGCGAAGTGGGCCTTACGAGAGCTTGACAACGAACCATCAGGATCGAAAGGAAGTACACGATGACATTGAAGCTGGGTGACACGGCGCCCGATTTCGAGGCGCAGACCAGCGAGGGTCCGATCAAATTCCACGATTGGCTCGGCGACTCGTGGGGCGTGCTGTTCTCGCACCCGAAGGACTTCACGCCGGTCTGCACGACCGAGCTCGGCTACATGGCGAAAATCAAGCCGGACTTCGACAAGCGCAACGTGAAGATCATCGGCCTGTCGGTCGACCGCGCCGACAAGCACGACCAGTGGGCCAAGGACATCGAGGAGACCCAGGGCGTCGCGCCCAACTACCCGATCATCGGCGACAGCGACTACAACGTCTCCAAGCTCTACGACATGTTGCCCAGCGACGCCGGGGGCGACTCGGACTCGCGCACGCCGGCCGACAACCAGACGGTCCGCAACGTGTTCGTGATCGGCCCGGACAAGAAGCTCAAGCTGATCCTCGTGTACCCGATGTCGACGGGGCGCAACTTCGACGAGGTGCTGCGCGTGATCGACTCGCTGCAGCTGACCGCGAGCCACCAGGTCTCGACTCCGGTCAACTGGAAGCCGGGCGAGGACGTGATCATCTCCGGCTCCGTCTCCGACGAGCAGGCCAAAGAGAAATACCCCGACGGCTGGGAGACGCCCAAGCCATACATTCGGATCGTGCCAGCTCCCAAGTAAAAGCGGGTAGTGACGGAGGCCAGGGATGCTCTTCCGTCAGATCACCCACGATGACCTTGGCTGCGCCTCCTACCTGATCGGCGACGAGCGGGAGGGGGTCGCGGCGGTCGTCGACCCGCGCTTCGAGATCGACGAGTACCTCGAGCTGGCCCGTTACCGCGGCGTCAACATCGAGCACGTGCTCGAGACGCACAACCACGCCGATCACGTCTCGGGTCACGGTCGCCTGGTGGCCGCCACGGGCGCGCGCATCCACGTCCACCGCCTCGCCGAGCCCTCCTACGAGCACGAGCCGTTCGAGGACGGCTGGGAGCTGCGCCTCGGCTCGTTGCTCGTGCGCGCGCTGCACACGCCCGGTCATCGCCCTGAGCACACCGCCTTCCTGCTGATCGACGTCGAGCGCGGCGTCGAGCCGTGGGCCGTGCTGAGCGGCGACAGCCTGTTCGTCGGCGATGTCGCGCGCACCGACCTGGCCGTCGAGCGCCAGCGCGGGGCGCGGCAGATCTTCCGCTCTGTGCACGAGCGCCTGCTGAGCTTGGGAGACGAGTGTGAGCTGTGGCCGGCGCATCTCGGCGGGTCGATGTGCGGCGGTCCGGGCATGGACGCGAAGATCTGCTCGACGATCGGCTTCGAGCGCGAGCACAACGCGGCGCTCGCGATCCTCGACGAGGAGGCGTTCGTGGCGGTCGCGATCGCCAAGCTCGGTCCGCAGCCGCCGAACTTCGAGCGCATCGTGGCTTTGAATCGTGGGCCGCTCTTGACCAGCGGCGTCGAGGTCCCGGCCCTGTATCCGCATCAGGTGATGCTCAAGCGCGAAGAGGGGGCGATGCTCGTCGACGTGCGCACCGACCTGCAGTTCGACGACGTGCACATCGAGGGGTCGATCTGCATCCCGTCGTTCAGCTCCGGCTTCGGCTCCAAGCTCGCCTGGCTGGCCGACCACGAGCGCGAGGTGGTGTTCGTCGGGCGCGACGACGAGGACGGCCGGCGGGCGGCCAGGCTCGCGCTGTCGGTCGGGGTGCGCAACGTCGCCGGCCTGCTCGCGGGCGGCATGACCAACTGGCGCCAGGAACGTCATCCGGCGACGCAGACCGACCGTGTCCCGGCCGCCGAGCTGGCCGGCCTGCTCGCGGAGGAGCCCGAGATCCAGCTTTTGGACGTGCGCGAGCAGCACGAGTGGGACGACGGCCACGTTCCCGGCTCCATCTCCCTGCCGTGGCACGACATCGACGGCATTCCGCCGGACCTCGACGGCGAGCGCCCGATCGCCGTCATCTGCGAGGCCGGCGGGCGCGCGGCGACCGCCGCCAGCCTGCTCGAGCACCACGGCGCACGGCACGTAATCCACGTGATCGACGGCGGCGTGCCGGTGCTTGCGCGGCATGGACTGAGGCTCGTGAGCGGAGCCTGAGTAAGCGCTCGGCGGCGCGCCTGTCACATGTCCGCGATCACTGCCCAGCAGGCGATCGCCGAC
>DASXER010000143.1:0-5792 GCA_036490015.1 Solirubrobacteraceae bacterium
CCAGAGCGTGAGGAGGATCTGATCGTTCGCGCCACGCACGTCGAGGCCCCCGCGCCTGTAGAGACCGATTTTTATGGGGAGGGGTTCGGTTTGGCGGATGACGAGCCCGAGGCCATCGAAATTGATGCCGCCGAGCAAGCGGTGCGGTCCGGCGCGGTCGAGGACGAAGCTCAGGATGAGGAGGAGCAGGACGAGGAGGAGCAGGAGGAGGAGATCGTCGGCGTCGCGCACGCCGATCCGGCGGAGCTGACGCCCCAGGGCAGGCTACGGGGGGCGGTCACCGACGACCCGAGCTTCGTCTGGAAATTGCCGCCGGCCGACAAACTCCTGACGCGTTCGAGCGCCGATCAGACGCGGCCGGACACGGCCGGGCAGCAGCGCCTGGCGGTCGCGCTGGTGGAGGCGCTCGGGCATTTCGGTGTCGACGCGAAGGTGATCGGCACGGTCGCCGGTCCACACATCACGCGTTTCGAGCTGCGCTTGGCCCCTGGCATCAAGGTCGGCAAGGTGGCGCAGCTGAAGGACGACCTGGCTTACGCGCTGGCGGCGACGGACATCCGCATCCTGGCGCCGATTCCCGGCAAGCAGGCCGTTGGCGTGGAGGTGCCGAACGCGCATCGCAAGGTCGTGCGCCTCGGCGACGTCTTCCAGGCGCCGCCGAAGGACTGGTCGCCGTTGACGGTCTGGCTGGGCAAGGACGTGGCCGGCAAGGCGATCGGCGCGGACCTGGCGAAGATGCCGCATCTGCTCGTCGCCGGCACGACCGGGGCCGGGAAGTCGGGCGCGATCAACGCGATGCTCTCCAGCGTGCTGCTGCGCGCGACGCCGCACGAGGTCAGGCTCGTGCTGGTCGACCCGAAGCAGGTCGAGCTCAACCACTACGAGTCGATCCCGCATCTCTTGACGCCGGTCATCACCAGCCCGCGCATGGCCGCCAACGCGCTGCAGAACCTGGTCAAGGAGATGGAGCAGCGCTACGGGATCATGTCGCTCGCGCGCACGCGTGGGCTGGTCGAGCTGAACGCGTCGCGTGCGAAGCGCGGCGAAGCCCCGCTGCCCTACATCCTGTGCGTGATCGACGAGCTCGCGGACCTGATGATGGTCGCGCCGGCCGACGTGGAGGACTCGATCATCCGCCTGGCGCAGAAGGCGCGCGCGGTCGGCATCCACCTGGTGCTGGCGACGCAGAGCCCACGCGTGGACGTGATCACGGGCATGATCAAGGCCAACGTGCCTTCCAGGATCGCGTTCGCGGTCTCGTCGCAGACCGACTCGCGCGTGATCCTCGACCAGAACGGGGCGGAGTCGCTGCTCGGCCAGGGCGACATGCTGTTCAGCCCGGTCGGCTCCTCACGCCTGCAGCGCATCCAGGGCGCCTACATCGACGAGGGGCAGATCGCGAAGCTGACCGACATGTGGCGCAGCCAGGGCGAACCGGAGCTGCGCGAGGAGCTGTTGGAGGAGGTCGAGCCGCCCGAGAGCGAGCGGCGTGGCGAGGACGAGCTGGACCCCGACGAGGACCCCTTGCTGCGCGACGCGATCACGCTCGTCGCGGAAATGCAGACCGCATCCACCTCGATGTTGCAGCGCCGTCTGCGTCTCGGCTACACGCGCGCCGGGCGCATGATCGACATGCTCGAGCGGCGCGGCGTGATCTCTGGCTACGAAGGCTCGAAGCCGCGCCAGGTGCTGATCGGCGAGGCGGACCTGCCGCGCGTGCTGACGGCACTCGAGGAGTCCGCGAGCGCCGTCAGCGAGTAGTGCCTCAGACCTACGGGATCAGCTCGACTGCGTTACGCAGCTTGGCCCGCAGAGCTTTGATGTGGCTGCGCATTTCGTGCAGCCGTTCCTTCTTCAGCGGCAGGCGGTTCATCCGGCGGTGCGAGGTCAACGGCAGCGCGCGTAGTTCGCGAATCCGCTGACGCACCGACCTGATGCGGTCGTGCTTGGCGTGCACGAGCCGCTGGAAAGCGGCTACTCGCAACGCTTGGCTGTGTCCGTGGGCGCCCCTGATGCTCGTTTTCACGACGGCGTCGAACGCCGCTTCTTCATCGTCTTCGCCAGCTTCTTCGGCGGCTTCTTCAGCAGCTTCGACGGCGACTTCGCCAGCCGGCGGAGCTTCCGCCACGGCTGTCGTCTGCGCACTCGCGGCTACGGTCACGGCCGCGCCGAAAATGATCGCCATCATGAGAGAGGCAAAGAGCGTCCTGACGTTCTTCATGCGCACCCCGTGTGCTTGTGGTCATCTTCCTTAACGCGTCCCTCTCTCGCGTGTTAACGAAAGGCTAAAGCAATCCGCCGTCGGATGCGCTCGTCGCTGGTCCGGCGGCTGCGTTGCAAGCACGTACGCGAGGGCCTCCCACCCATAAGATGAGCGTTCAGATGCCCGAAATCGGAGCAACGTTGCGCGAGGCGCGGATGCGCGCCCGTATCGACGTGTCCGAGATCGAGGCGACGACGAAGATCCGCGCCAAGTACCTGCGTGCGCTGGAGAACGAAGAGTGGGGCCTGCTGCCCGGACCGACGTTCGTCAAGAGCTTCCTGCGTACGTACGCGCAGGCGCTGGGCCTCGACGGTAAGGCCATCGTCGAGGAGTACCGCCTGCACCATGAGCGTCCGAGCGAGGGCCTGTTGGAGCCGATCGTCGCGCCGGCGCAGCGAGGAAGGTCGCGCACGCCGCCGAAAGGCCCTTCGCGTGGCTATCTGGTGGCGGTGGGCGTCACCGCTGGGCTGATCCTGCTGCTGGTCGTGCTGCTGCTGACCGACGGCGGCGGCTCGAAAACGAAAGCGCCGACCACCGGCGGCACGCCCGCGACCAAACACGATCGAGGCTCGGCCTCCAAGCACCGCACGAAAAAGGGCGGCGGCAGCTCGGCGGGCTCTGACGTCGTGTCACTGTCGTTGCACACCACCGGCGCTGACTTCGTGTGCTTGATCGGCGATGGTGGGCGCAAGCTGATTCCCGGTGAAGAACTGCAGCCCGAACAGACGACCCACACCTACCATGCACGTCACTTCTTGCTCACGCTAGGCAACAGCTCGGTGACGTTGACGATCGACGGCAAAGCGCGCACGGTCGAACCGTCGAGCGAACCGATCGGCTACTCGATCACGAAGGCGTTCGGCCGGCATACGTTGGCGGCCTCGGAACGCCCGACCTGCAAATGAGCGCGCGCGCCGGGATCGTCGTCACCGGCACCGAGGTGTTGACCGGCCGGGTCAGCGATCGAAACGGCCCCTGGTTGGCGGAGCAGCTGCGCGAGATCGGCGTCGACGTGGCCTACACGGTGGTGGTCGGCGACAGACCCGAGGATATGCGCGCCGCGCTCGCGTTCATGGCCGCGCGGGGACTCGATCTCGTGCTCACGAGCGGCGGCCTCGGGCCGACCGCCGACGATCTGACGGCTGTCATGGTGGGTGAGTTCCAGGGCCGCGAGATGGTGCTCGACGAGCCGCTGGCCGGGCGCATCGCGGAGATCGTGCGCCCGCTCTTGAAACGCTGGCCGAACATCGACCCGGAGGCGATCGCCGAAGCCAACCGCAAACAGGCGACGATCCCCGCCGGAGCGACGGTGCTGGAGCCAGTCGGCACCGCTCCGGGCCTCGTCGTGCCGCCGGGTAACGGCGATGAGGGGCCGACGGTCGTCGTGCTGCCGGGGCCGCCGCGCGAGCTGCAGCCGATGTGGCGCGACGCGCTTGGCTCGGGCGCGCTCGACGGTGCGCTCGCGAACGCGATCGAGATCCGCCAGAGCACGATGCGCTTGTTTGGCATACCCGAGTCGGAGATCGCAGAGACGTTGCGGATCGCCGAGCGCGAGGGCGTCGACCTGGGCCAGCTCGAGGTTACGACGTGCCTGAAAAGGGGCGAGGTCGAGGTCGTCACGCGCTACGCGCCCGAGCAGCAGCGGCTGTATGAGAGCTTCGTTCGGGTCGTGGCCGACCGTCACGCCGACACGCTGTTCTCGCGCGACGGGGCTACGGTCGACGAGCAGGTCGCGTCGCTGCTGCGCGACGGGGGCCTGACGATCGGCACGGCGGAGTCGTGCACGGGCGGTCTGCTGGCGGCGCGCCTGACCGAGCTGGCCGGCTCCTCGGACTACGTGCGCGGCGGCGTGGTCGCCTACGCCGATGCGGTGAAGGTGGCTCAGGTGGGTGTGCCCGCGGCGCTGATCGGCGAGCACGGAGCCGTCTCGGCCGAGGTCGCGCGGGGACTCGCCGCCGGCGCCTGCGAGCGACTCGGCGTCGACGTCGGCGTCGGGATCACGGGCATCGCCGGTCCGGGCGGCGGCAGCGCCGAGAAGCCGGTCGGGCTCGTGTGGCTGGCGGTGGCGCGCGACGGGGGCGTCGCGATGACACGCTCGGTGAACCTGCCGGGTGGCCGTGCCGACGTGCGCGACCGGACGACGACGGTCGCGCTGCACATGGTCCGTCGCGTGCTGCTGGCCGGCGGCGAGCCGGTCGGCTGACCCGCGCGGCTGATGGCCGGTCACTCGGTCAGGCTGTTCGCCGCGGTCCAGCTGCCCGAAGACGCGGCCGAGACGCTTGTGCGCTGGGGTCGCGCGGCGGTCAGCGAAGCCGGGCTCGGCGGCGGTGGCGCACGGGCACGGGTGTTGGCGCGCGAGGCGCTTCACCTGACGCTCTGCTTCCTGGGCTCACGGTCGGTGGAGGAGCTGGATGCGCTGGCGGGTGCGGTGGAAGACTGCGGCGAGGGCGCGATCGGCGAGCTCGTCGTCGGCGCGCCCGTGTGGCTGCCACCGCGCCGACCGCGTGCGCTCGCGGTCGAGATCCACGATCCGCTCGGGACGCTGGCCGAGCTTCAGGCGCGCGTGCGCGATGCGCTGGCGTCGGTGTCCGGTTGGGAGCCGCCACGAGGACGCTTTCGCGCCCACGTGACAGTCATCCGTGCTCGCGACGCGGGCGGCGCGGCCGGGGTGGCGCTGCCCGCCACGCCACGGCTGTCATTCGTGCCCTCGCGTACGGCGTTGCTGCGCTCGCAGCTCGAACCGGCGGGCGCTCGCTACGAGACCGTGGCGAGCGCGCCGCTGGGGGCAGCTGGCTATTCGCCGCCCGGTTCGCAGTAGAGGATGTTGCCTTCGGTGGAGAAAGTCGGGCTGTCGCCGGACTCGCACGTCGGTTCGCCGACGCGGCAGATGTAGTAGCCCAGTTTGGACCAGCTCGACGTGCTGCCGTCTTCGCAGACCGGACGCGTCTGCTGGCCGCCGACGCATTCTTCGGATTCGCATTCGCCTTCGTCTTCTTCTTCGCCGAAGGTTTCGCCTTCGATTTCGGGGTTGCTCGAGCATTCGAGCTTCGTGCTGGCGTGCGTTGCCTGTGGTTCGGCGCCGTCTTCGCAGACCGGTTCCGAGCCGTCGGTGCAGCTGAAGGCGCCGTCTTCGGCCACGGGTGCGCTGCCGTCTTCGCAGACCGCCGGTTCGAGCGGTTCCTGTTTCGGCGCTGGCTTCGGGGCCGGCTTGGGCTTGCTCGTGTGGTGCTTGGCCTTGTGGTGCTTGGCCTTGTGCTTCGACTTGTGCTTGGCCGGCGTCCGCTTGCTACAGCCGTGGGAGTGCGCGTGGGTGGTACAGAGGCTGCGACCGCGCTGCTCGGCGCGCGCGCCGGCCGCGCCGAACAGCAGTACGAATGCCAAGAAGACGAGCGTCACGAGCGCGACGAGGAGGCTGGGGATGCGGCGGGGAATCGCGGTGAAGGGCAAGGAGGGCTCCGGGAGAGAGGTGGGCACTTGAAGACTCCGAGGGAATCGTCGGCCAGTAGCAAACTCCACAGTAGGCACGGGC
>DASXER010000016.1:0-3201 GCA_036490015.1 Solirubrobacteraceae bacterium
ATCTGCCCGAACTGCGGTCACCGCACCAGCGAGCTGGACGGCAACCTCGGATTCACACGTCAGCGCAAGGGCTGCGCCAAGTGTGGCTTCGCGTTTCTGTTCGAACTGCTCGACGACTACTATCCGGCGCCCGATGCGGCCTTCTTCGTCTGCGACGGGGAGGGGCGCGTGATCGGCTGCGGCAAGAATTCCTTTGCCTTCACAGGCCTGGAGGAGGAAGACGTGATCGGGCAGCGCGTCGAGCAGGTGTTGGGCCTGAGCTTCGCCAACGGCGACGATCCGGTCGCCACCGTGCTCGAGTGGGGCGTGCGGAAATTGGAGGTCCCCGTCCAGGTCAGCGGCGAACGCGACGTCGCCGCCAATGCGAAAGCCGACATGTTCCCCGCGTACGACGACGACGGTGGGCTGTTGCTCGTGCTCACCCCTGACAAGTAGTCTCTTCGAAGATGACCGATCGCCGCCGAAACGCCTTCATCCTGTTGATCGTCGCCGCGCTGATCGCCGGCTCGTTCGCCTTGATCGCGTCCAAGAAGACGCGCCTCGGCCTGGATCTGAAGGGCGGGGTCGAGCTCGTCTACCAGGGCAAGCCGACCGCGGAATCGAAGGTCAACCCGGAATCGCTGAACCGGGCGATCGACATCATGCGCAAACGCGTCGACCAGCTCGGCGTCGCGCAGCCCGAAATCCAGCGCTCGGGCGAAAACGAAATCGACGTGCAGCTGCCCGACGTGAGCAACCCGGTACGCGCCGAAAACGAGGTCGGGCGCACCGCACAGCTGCAGTTCTACGACTGGGAGCCGAACGTGATCGGTCCCGACGGCAAGGCGGCTCCGACCGACGCGAGCGTGACTGGAGGGGCCAACGCGGCTAGCTCGACCTCTGGGCTACTCGAGTACCAGGCGGTGCTGCGGGCGTCCAAGCGCGCCGCGATCCTACGTAAATCGGATACGACCTGGACCGAAGGCTGCACGACCGCTCAGGTCAACGACTGCCTGTACGGCGACTGGTATCTGGTCGACCCGAAGACCGAAAAGATGCTGTGCGCCGGCAAAGGGCCGACCTGCCCGCCGGAGGAAACCGAAGGGAACCTCTACGCCGACGGCTACAAAGCTCCGGCCGGCTCGAAGCCGAAGGCGATCCGCGTCAACCCCGGCACGGTCGTGCTGCAGGCGCGCCCGACCGAATCCGCCGCCGGCAAGGTCATCAATCGCACGCCGAACAGCTACTACGTGGTCAACGACGAACCGGTGCTGAACGGGACCGACATCACGCACCCGGCGCAGGGCTTCGACGAAGGCACCGGCGGCAACGGCTTGCCGAACGTCAACTTCGGCTTCACGTCGAAAGGCAAGAAGCTGTTCGAACACGTGACCAAGAAAATCGCCGAACGAGGCCAGGAAGCGCTTCTGCCCGGCGTCTCGCACGAAGGCTCGCTGCAGCACTTCGCGGTCGCGCTCGACGGTCAGCTGATCACCGCGCCGTCGATCGACTACGAAAAATACCCGGAAGGCATCGATGCCTCCAACGGCTCGGAGATCTCGGGCGGCTTCACGATCACCTCCGCCCAGGAACTCGCCGAAGAGCTCCAGTCGGGCGCGCTGCCGATCCGCTTGACGCTGATCTCGCGCTCGACCGTCTCGGCGACGCTCGGCAAACAGGCGCTCAACCAGGGCCTCGTCGCGGGCGCGGCGGGCTTCCTGATCGTTTGCCTGTTCCTGCTGCTCTTCTATCGGATGCTCGGCGTGATCGCCGTCGGCGGTCTGCTCGTCTACGGGATCTACTTCTACGGCCTGATCAAGCTGATCCCGATCACGCTGACGCTGCCCGGCATCGCGGGCACGATCCTCACGATCGGTGTCTGCGCGGACGCGAACATCGTGATCTTCGAGCGCGTGAAGGAGGAGATACGCGCGGGCAGATCGGTTCTGTCGGCGATCGCGACCGGCTACAGACGGGGCTTCGCGGCGATTGTCGACGCCAACGTGGTCACGTTCATGACGGCCTTCATCCTGTTCGCGCTGGCGACCGCGGAAGTCAAGGGCTTCGCCTTCACGCTCGGCATCGGCACGGCCGTGTCGCTGTTCACGGCCGTGCTCGCCACGCAGGCCGCGCTCGGGGTGATGGGTCGCTCGAAACTCGTCAGCCACCGCTCGATGCTCGGCGCGGGCAGCGAGGGCGACGAGGGACGGCGCTGGACGTTCGACTTCATGGGCGCATCGAAGTGGTTCTTCTCGCTGTCGGGCACGATCCTGCTGGTCGGGGCGATCGCGATCGGCGGCAAGGGATTGAACCTCGGCATCGACTTCACCGCGGGCACGCGCGTGCAGACGGCCTTCCATCAGAAGGTCAACGAGAGCCAGGTCGCCGAAGCGATGACGAAGCTCGGCTTCCCCAACGCCGAGGTGCAGAAGTTCAACAACAAGAGCGTCGGCGGCGCTGGCTTCCAGATCTCGATGAAGACGCTCAAACCGGCGGACGTCAAAAAGGTCGAACTCGGCCTCGACAAAGACTTCGGCAACAGGAGCTTCTCCTCGACGTCGATCGGTCCGACGTTCGGGAATACGATCGCGAAGGCCGCGGTGATCGCGATCATCGCCTCGCTGCTCGTGATCTCGGCCTATATCGCGCTGCGGTTCGAGTGGAAGTACGCCGTGCCGGTGCTGATCGCGTTGATGCACGACCTGTTGATCACCTCGGGTGTCTACGCCCTCACCGGGAGGGAAGTGACCTCGGCGACGGTGGCCGCGCTGCTGACGATCCTAGGATATTCGCTCTACGACACGATCATCGTGTTCGACAGGGTCAGAGAGAACGTGCCGCGTATGCCGCGCGCCGCCTTCACGCAGATCGTCAACCGCTCCATGTCCGAGGTGCTGACGCGTTCGCTGGCGACGAGCCTGTGCACGCTGCTGCCGATCCTCGCGCTGCTGTTCTTCGGCGGCTCGACGTTGAAGGACTTCGCGTTCGCGCTGCTCGTCGGCGTTGCCTCCGGTGCCTACTCCTCGATCTTCATCGCCTCGCCCGTCCTCACCCATTGGAAAGAGCGCGAGCCCGCCTACCGCGCCCGGCGCGCCAGGCTCGAGCGCGAAACAGGCGGGCACGTGCCGGCCTACGCCACGGCCGGCACGGCGGCGCGCGAGGTCATACCGGCCGACAGCCGCCGCCGTCCGCCACGGCGGCTGACCGAGCCGGGCCGCCCCG
>DASXER010000017.1:0-28635 GCA_036490015.1 Solirubrobacteraceae bacterium
TTAGAATCGCTGATCGGCGACCGTGTATGAGCCAAAGAAGCGGCACTCGCCGTTCTGGATTCCGTCGGACACGGTGATCGTGCCGTAAACATGGGTGGAGGCGCTCACCGATGCGACCTGGATCACCATCTCACCCTCGCCGTTTTCGGAGGCCGTGAATCCCTGTTCAAGCGAGTCATCGTCGTTGACGAGGATCTCCGTTTCAACTCGTGTAGCCGCTTTGTTGGGATAGTTCACCCAGTTCACGAACACTGGACCGGCGGCGTGCTGGGTGAATTTGACTCCTACCGCGCCGTTGACCGTTGGTGTTACGCACTTGACGGTGACCTGCCCAAGGCCGGGTACGTTCAGGAAGTTGACGTCTTCTTGACCTTCGCCAGGCGCGACGAAGTTCCCGCCCTGGCTGCCTTCGCCAGTGGTGTAGCTGGATGCCGAGAACCCGCCGAGCTTGGCGGAGTCTGCCGCCTGTGCGGTCTTACCGAGGTAGCGTCCGTCGCTTTCTGTCTTGTTGAAGAAATTGGATGTGTCGACGGTGCCGGCCGCCCCTTGCGCGCCGGTCGCGCCGGTGGCGCCTTTCGGGCCAGCGGCGCCGCGGTTGCCCTTCAGCTTTTTGATCACGCTCGGCTTGATCTGCTTGGTCGAGGTGATCACGAAATGCGATGCGGCCAGGCTGGTGCCGCCGAGCGCTACGAACAGCGCCAGCCACGCGATCAGATTGCCGCGGACGGCCTTGATGATTCGTTGGGTCATATGCCCTCCCAGGCGATTGATTGGCCGAGATCATGACGGGCCTGGCCCCGCCCTGGGGATCGATGTCGGGTCGCGCCCCGATGCCAAGCCGTGACGAGGTTGACATATCAAGTGCATCGTGACTATGATCGTGCGAGCCGGACGGTTCGGTCGAGAGGAGGGGACATTGAGTCGTTTTGAGGTACGCGATGGACTGGATGGTTCTTCGCCGGCGACGGACTTGAGCGGGGGGACGCTCACACGACGAGCGTTGCTGCAGCGGGCGGCGGTTCTGGGCGTCAGCGCCTCGACGCTGAGCGCGCTCGACCTGCTGGCTTCCGTGCCGACACGCGCCGAGGCCGCGAGATCCGCCCTGCCGCAGATCCAGTACGCGATCGAAAAGTACATCCCCAAGGCGGTCACGCAGGAACGCGTTCCGGTGGTGTTCCCGCCGGTCTACACGCTGTTCGCCACCTGCTCGTTGGCGCGCACCCCCACCAGCGCGGACCAGGAAACGCTCTCGCAGGCCCTGGCCGAGGTCGAGAGCAGCTACCCGTTCTCGCCGAGCGGCGTGTTCGCGACCGTCGCGTACGGCGTCCCTTACTTCGAACGGCTGCCCGGTGGCATGGCCGGCGCCCTGGTCTCCCACAACATGCCCAAACTGGTCAACGAACCTCAGCGCTACGCGCTGGAGGAGGCCGTGCCGGGACCGACCGACGTCTCGCCGCTGAACCCCGAAGTCACGAAGGCGCGCTACAACATCCCGGTCCAGATCGAGACCAACGACATGGTCATCGTGCTGCGCAGCGATTCGACGGAGATCCTCGACGAAGTGCTCGCGTGGCTGTCGGGTGAAAGCTCGACGCTCGCAGGGAAAGACAGCGGGTCATCCGGGCTCGGAGGACTGATGACCGTGACCTCCCGCCGCCTGATGTTCCTGCAGATGGGGCTACCGCGCGATGTCGCCGAAGAACAGAGCCTGCCCTACGCGGGGATGATCAATCCGAAGTCGCCGATGTGGATGGGCTTCTCCTCGCAGCAGGCGAAGTCGAGCGGCAAGCCGAAGCTGACGACGTTCCACGGCGACAAGTCCGCGCAGCTGACCGATCCGCGTACCGGTAAGTACTTCGCGCAGGGATCGATCATGCACCTCTCGCACGTAATCATGGATCTCGACCAGTTCTACGAAGCGCCGAAAGAGACCTACCAGCGTCGCGTCGCGGAGATGTTCAGCGCGGACCCGTTGCCCTCGTCGGGGAACGCCGACCAGTACACCAACGGTGGCGGTCCCGCCTTCTTGCCGAACGACTTCACGACCGCGAACGTGGCCAATCTGGAAGCTCAGGAACCCGCTCGCTTCGACGGCGAACGTCACATCGGCCACACCACGGCGCTGCAACGGACCACCAGAGCCTCCGACGGCTCGCCGATCCACATCCGTGCCGACGGTCCGGGCTATGACTCGCTCGACGTGCCGGGCGGGGGATCGCTGCCGAAGCTGCACTTCAGCATCTTCGTTCCCACGGCTGACTTCTTCGCGACGATGCGCCGGAGCCAGGCGTCGGTGGACCTCGCGCAGAAATACAACGTGCCTTCGCAGAACCTCGGCATCGAGCGCTTCCTGACGGCCACACGACGGCAGAACTTCCTCGTGCCGCCGCGACGCCACCGGGCCTTCCCGCTCATCGAGCTCGCGTGAGCCGGCCATGTCGATGATCGTGGGCGCTCGCCCAAACAACATCAGGAGGGTCAGTATGCGATCGATCCGAGGTGCTGGCAGCCGCATCCGGAGACTTGCGCTCGCGATGGCGATCGCGGTCGTGGCACTGAGCGTGACGGCCGCCGTTGCGAGCGCGGGGGTGAAGGAAGTCATGATCGTCGGCCACAACCCGCCGCCGGCTACCTACCCGAAGTACGTCCACTACTTCACGACGATCCAGGCGGCGGTCGACGCGGCCACGCGCCCCCGTGACTTCGTGCTGATCGAACCCGGCACTTACGAAGAAGAAGTCAAGGTCAGGCCGGCCAACGCGGGCATCTTCATCCGTGGCATGGATCGCAACACCGTCATCCTCGACGGTACGAACATCCACCCCGCGGGCGGCGCCAACGGGATCGAAGTTCTGCAGACGAACGAAATCTGGATCGAAAACCTCACGGTCGCGAACTTCGAACGCGAAACCCTCGACGGCCCCGGTGGCAACGAGATCTTCTGGAACGGCAAACCAGCGTCGGGGGCTGAAAAGGTCGGCGCGCACGGCTGGTTCGGCAACTACCTGACCGCCTACGACACCGGGTTGAACGGCGGCTACGGCATCTTCACCAAGGACGAGAAGCGAGGCGAGTGGGACAACATCTACGCGTCCGGCTTCAACGACTCGGGCATGTACCTCGGCGGCTGCCCCGAATGCGAAGCGGTGATCACCCACGCGACGATGGAATACAACGCGCTCGGCTACTCGGGCTCCAACTCCGGCGGTCAGGTGATCATCGAGAACAGCAAGTTCAACCACAACACGACCGGCGTCGCGCCCAACACCGAAAACCCGGGCGACGGCCCGCCGCCCCAGAACGGCGCTTGCAGGGAAGCCGAACCGGGCCACAAACGCCACAAGCCACTCCACGGGAGCAATCACCAAGGCCCGTGGGAAGGCAAGCTCCAGGTCTTCAAAACGACGAACATCAACCACTGCACGATCATCGAGAACAACCAGGTCAACGACAACGGCGACCTGACGCTGCCGGCGAACCCCTCGACCGCCGCTGCGCCTTGGGGCGTCGGGGTCGAGCTCCCGGGCGACTACGGCGACCTGGTTCTCAACAACGAAATCAAGCGCAACCCAACGGACGGCGTGCTCGCGTTCGAGTACCCGAACCCGTTTGAAGCGAACCTCAACTTCCCCCCCGGCACCGTCTTCGCGCAGAACGCCGGCAACAGGGTCGAAGGCAATGAATTCGGGGAAAACGGCTTCATCGGGGGCAAAGAATTCGTCGGCGACATCGCTTTCCAGGGCGGCCTCTTCGGCCAGCAGCGCTCGACCAACAACTGTGTCAGCGACAACGTCACGCCGGACCCCAACTATCCGGCGGAAATCAACGTCGTGCTCGGCTGTCAGAACGAAACGACGCCCAACCCGGGCGGCGGCGTCCCGTTCCTCTTCTACCTGCTCGAACTGCAGGAAGAATCAGAGAACCGTCCGCCGGCGGAACCCGTCGGGCCGCCACCGGCGCAGGAAACGATGCCCAACCCATGCGAAGGGGTGCCGGCCAACCCGCTGTGCCGCTGAGCAGCCCCGTTCCAGGGCGGCATCGGCCGTGACAAATCCCTGACCTACCGGGCCGGCGCCGGGAGAATTTCGAGCATTCGCTGGAGCGCGTCCGGGGTCGCCTCGATACGCGCGCCGCGCGCGATGGCGTCGGGGACAGTCGTCGTACCGTTGGCGAGCGCGAGCAGCGTCTCGGCATCGGCCTGAACGCTCACGGCAGGCTCCAGCGCTTCACCCGCGCGTGCGTGGCCCTGCCCGTCGTCGACCACGAAGTGGACGGGCTCCTCGTCGTCGACCTGCAGTTGGTAGGACTCGTTGACGCCCGTTGCCGCTTCCGGGTTGAACCGCGCCTCCATCGCGAGGATCAGCCAGCGGGCGCGGAAGACCCTTCCGTCGGCTGTCGGTGGCAGCGTGCGCTGGCCCCATCGCGCGAGCGCGGCGACCGCGTCCGAGAGCGCGACGCCCTCTTCGGTGAGCTCATAGACCACGACCTGCTCGGCGGGCGCCGGTAGTTGCCGTCGCGCGACGAGCTTGCGTGCTTCCAGGTCGCGCAAACGATCCGCGAGCACGTTGCTGGGCACCGTGACGAGCCCGCGGGCGAGGTCGTTGTAGCGCCGAGGACCGGTCAGCAGCTCGCGAACGATCAGGAGCGTCCAGCGCTCTCCCACTTGGTCGAGTGCGTGGGCGAGCGTGCAGTGCTGGTTGTAGCTACGCGACAAGGCAAGGTTTATTTTAACAAGTGTACACTTCGAAATAACAAGCTAGCGCCCGGATAGGGCCCGATCCCAAGAGAGAAGGACGTCGATGAGGCCACAGCACGACGAACCCAACGTAACGACAGGCCCGGCGACAAATGGGGCTTGGCGATGAGGGCCATCGTCATCACGCGACACGGAGGTCCGGGGGTTCTCAAGGTCCGGGAGCAGCCGGTGGCCTCGCCGACGGCGGGAGAGATCAGGATCGATGTCGCGGCGTCGGGCGTCAACTTCGCCGACGTGATGGCCCGCATCGGCCTGTACCCCGATGCGCCGAAGACCCCGTGCGTGGTTGGCTATGAGGTAGCCGGCACGGTTACCGAGGTCGGCGACGGTGTCGAGGGCATGTTCCTCGGCCAGCGCGTCGTGGCGAGCACTAAATTCGGCGGCTATGCGTCCGAGGTGGTCGTTCCGGCCACTGATGCGTTCGCGCTGCCGGACAGGTTCAGCTTCGAGCAGGGCGCCGCGATCCCGGTCAACTACTCGACCGCCTGGGCCGGTCTCGTGGACTACGGCAACCTCAAGCCCGGCGGGCGGGTCCTCATTCATTCCGCCGGCGGGGGCGTGGGAATCGCCGCCACCCAGATCGCCAAGCGACTCGGGGCGGAGGTCTACGGCACCGCGTCGCCGGGCAAGCATCAGCGGATCCTGGAGCTGGGCGTCGACCAGGCGCTCGACTACAGCCAGCCGGGCTGGGAGCGAGGTCTACCCAAGTTCGACCTGATCTTGGACGCGGTGGGCGGCAAGAGCTTCCGGCGTAGCTATTCGCTGCTCCGTGGCGGCGGACGGCTGATCGCCTACGGCGCCTCGGCGGTCGTCGCCGGCGAGCGACGCAACCCCGTGGCGGCGCTGAAAGCGGTCGCGAGTATGCCGCGCTTCAACATGATCAAGCAGACCGGTGAATCAAAGGCCGTCATCGGACTGAACATGCTGACCCTGTGGAAGGAGCATGGATCGCTGCAGCCGTGGATCAAACCGCTCCAGGAGCTGTTCGCCGACGGCACTATCAACCCCGTGATCGCCGGCTCCTTCAACTTCGACGACGCCGGCGCGGCACAAACGATGCTCGTCGAGCGCAGGAACCTTGGCAAGGTCGTCCTCAATCCCTGAGACGGAGGCCACTCAGCCTCCGGCGACCGCGCCCGGAACACCCAACAAGATGGCGCTCGCATCATCGCTCACTGTCCAACGCGGATGACGCAAGGACTCGGGGTCTCTGGCCTCAGCCTCTCTGAGCAACCGGGCGCACTCTGCCAATGGAGTGCGAGATTCGATCAGGTCTCCCCACGAAGCGAAGACACCAAATAGATCGACGAGTCGGGCGAACCCGTCGCTGCAGAGGAGCACTCTGTCGTAACCGCTACGTGGCACAGAACCTGTGAGTGCGTGCTGGGGCGCGTCCTCGTCCAAGGAGGCGACCCAATACCCGCCTGGTCGGTTCATGTTGTTGAGGCGGTGGTCGATGAGCAGGTCGTTGACCGCGCTACGGGCCGCCGAATATGAGCCGGTTCGGCGAAGCGCTTGCGTAAAGTACTCCCGCGCTCGACTGCTGGTGTCCTGCACCGCGGTATCGGTGATCACCTGCGTGTCCAGACCGTGCAGGACGAGAGTGACGTCGCTGAGCACCAGATAGTCGATCTGCATTTGTCGCAGCCGTGCGACTCCGACCGTCGCCGATGGCGGTACCCGCGGGCTCGTGGGCCACTGGCGCACAAGCCCACTTGCTTCCCTGATGCCATCCCGTAGGGCACCTTCCGGGCTTCGTAGCGTTTGCTCGCTGGACCGCAGGTGTCGGTCCAACAGCTCTGCGAGCCAACGCCCATCCGTCGAGGCGCCACCGACAGTGCTCGGGGTGAGCGATGTCGCCCCATCGATGACCCAGGCGACGCCGGCTGCGCATCCGACGACGTCCTCCATCTCACCCGATCCTGGCAGGGCGATCTGGTCGAGCACGTCCCAACAGGCATCGTCGACGCCTAGCCCCATTGCGCACCACCCCAAACGCCGGCGGCGATGACAAGGCCGCCGACCAAGAGGACGTAGGCACGAACGTCGCCCTGCCCTTCGCGGCCGGGGAACAGAAGCCGAAACCCCGCGAAAACCGTGACGGTCGAGGATGCGATCAGAATCATCAACCCAGCGGCGTCGGAGAGCTTCTGATCGCGTGCAACCTGGACACCTGTGACGATGAACGCGATTACCGCCGCAAGCAGGCCGAGCAACTGGAAGACGAGCGTGCGTTGCTCCTCCAGGTCAGCGCGAGCCTCCTGGAGTTCCTTCGCGGCGGCTTCGTGTTGCTTGTTGAGCTTGTCGGATGCCTCTCCGAAGGTGATCGCCATCCGAACGTCCTGATAATCGCCGACCCGAAGCGCGTAGTGCGGCCCAGCGGAGGACTCGAGCTCAATCGCTTCGGTGACTGCCTCCATCGCCTCTTTGTAGCGATCCTCGTGGAGCAGGATGCGCGCGAGCGTCGCCTGATACTTGGCGTATTTGGGTTCGAGCGAGATAGCTTGTCGCACTGCATCCTCAGCCTCGTCGAGCATCAACTCGTCAGCGTGACCTTGCTCGGCGAGCGATGCGATGATCTGAGCAAGGGTGTGCAAGATCCCAGGTCGGTCGGGTAGGTCGGCCAGCGCTCGCTGCGCGAAAAGACGCCCAGACCGCAGCGATGAGACGTCTGTTCGCGACCCACATGCTTGCGCCTCGCAGCCGAGGAACCTCGCTTGGTCGCGGTAACGGCCGCGGGATTCAGCGACGCGTGCCCTGTATTGGGCGAAGTCTCGGTCGCGCCACAGCAGCGACAACTCGGCGAACAAGGCGTTGAACGCGATCCGCTCATCGGAATCTTCCGAGAGCTCGTGGAACTTGGCGCGATCGTGATGCAACTCAACGAGATCCGTGACCTTGAACTCGTACTGGGGGTCCTCGACCGGCGGCAACTTGCCGAGCTGTACACGGATGGTTGCGGCCATGCAGAGATGTTATGCGGCACTGGCCGGTCCTGTGGACAAGTCCGCACACGGGCGCGGAGCACGCGGGTTCAGTTGCCTGGTGGCGTCGTTGCAGGCTTGGCCATCCCATCTATGGGTAGGTAGCCTCGGTAGATGGCTAGCTGGATGAAACCGCGTGCTCGACTTGGCTTCACGACGCTGGCCTGCCTCGTCGCCACAGTGCTGGTCGCGCCGGCGCAAGCCGCGCCGCCATCGATCAGCAACCTTGTGCTGCACGCCTACCAAGCGGGTACGAGCGCAGCCACGAAGCCCGTTACCAGCCGCCCGCGGCTCGCTCAGCACGACCTCTACGTGGCCACCGTCCAGGGGACGCTGAGCTACTACGCGGCGATCGACTACACGGCGATACAACCGCCGTGGGAGGTCATGTGCGGTGTTCCAGACGGGGCACCGATGTTCGGCGGACCAGGCGGGTCGGGGCCGGTCGGCAACGACGCCGAGTTCATCTTCGCCCAACCCACGAAGCTGGCCACCTGCGCCACAGAAGTCTTTCCCAGGCACTGGTTCAACCTGCAGGCGAACCTCGGCGCCGGGTGGAGCCACCCGAAGCTGCTGAGCGCCGGAGCGCTGAACGCGCCGACGGCGTCGCACTCCTACGAATATGCGCTAGTCGGGCGACACAAGCCGGCCTCGTTCAGGCTCACCGACCCCGACACGCGCGACGACTACGGCAGCCTCCACGTCAGCATCCGCCGCGCCGACAGCGGTGACTGCGCGAACCAGAAGTACAAGGCCTTCCACTTCTCGACGCCACAAGCCTGCGTCGCAGCCGCCGCTACGAGCGGACCGGCCCCCGCGGCCCTGCCCGTCAGGCCCGCGATCGCGCTCAATCAAGGCCCGATCGTCAACGTCCTGCGCAGCACGGACGTACCAAAGGCGAAGAATCTCGAACCGCCGTCGGGCGCCCTCACGGCGAGCGAATTCATCGCCGCGATCGGGCTGAAGCCAGCCGCACGGCACGTGGCGCAGCTCACGCTCCAAGCCGATGGCTTCGTCTCGGCGGCCCTCAGCGCTTTCACCACGAGCGCTGGCCAGACGCTCACCTCGACGGCACTCAAGCTGGGCTCGCCCCAGCAGGCCGAAGCCGCCTTGACGGCTTGGGAGAGCATCGCCACTCACGACCAGGCCCCAAAGGGCACCACCGCCGCGGCGACAACGGACGCTTCCTTCCGTTGGGGCTTCGCGGTGACGTTCACACCGGGCGTCGCCACCTCGCTAAACGGCATCGAGGTGCTGGCCGCCGAAGGCGACTACCTTTACACGCTGCGCGCTGTGCAGCAGCCGAACGCCGTCTCGCAAGCCGAAGCCGACACGCTGCTGCACGCCATCCTCGCGCGCGGCTGACAGACAGACAGCTAGCCACACAGCTAGCCAGCCAGCCGCCCGCTATCACCAGCGATCGGACGTGATGTACCCTGGGCTCCGGAGCGCAAGCTCCGCCCTATGCGCCTGAGCTGACCTTCACCCGTCCTTCTCCTCAGCAGCCTGGACCAGGAGGTCAGCTCGTGCCGCGCTCTCATGGCGTGCTGCTCGCACGCAACATCAGCAAGTCGTTCGCCGACGTCGTCGTCTTGGACGACCTCTCGCTCGCCATCAACCCCGCAAGCAAGATCGGCCTCGTCGGACCCAACGGCGTCGGCAAGTCGACGCTGCTGCGCATCCTGGCCGGGGTCGACGAGCCGGATGAGGGTGTGGTCAAGCGGACTCCTGCCAACCTGTCCGTCGCCTACCTGTCCCAAGCACGTGCCGCGCGGAACCCACCGAGCAACCACTCTCCCGGACAGGCCGCCCGCGCGGCGATCGAGCAGATCGCGGCCGCCAGACCTGACGTGCTGGTGCTGGACGAGCCCACGAACGATCTCGACGCGGCGGGGCTCGCCTACCTGGAGCGGCTCGTCGCCTCACACACCGGCGGCCTGATCGCGGCCTCCCACGATCGAGCGTTCCTGGAGCTGATGACGCTGACCGTGTCGTTCGAGGCCGAGACCCGGCGCGTGAGCGTGTTCCAGGGCGGCTGGAGTGAGTTCGCGGCCGAGCGGGAGCGCGCCAAAGCCCGTCAAGACGCTAACTACGCCAGCTACAGCTCAGAGCTCGACCGCTTCGATGAGCACGCCGCCAAAATGCGCACCTGGCAGCAGCGCGGCTACGGGCAGGGCCGCAAAAAGAAGAAGACGCGCGACGTCGCCAAGGCGCTCGATCAGCGTCGCAGTCGCATCGAGCAGGTCGAGAAGCCGTGGAGCGCATGGCAGCTCCAGATGCGGCTCACGAGCGAGAAGCGCAGCGGCGACACGGTCGCCTCTCTCGAACGTGCGGTGATCGAACGCAACGGGTTCACGCTCGGCCCGCTCGACCTGGAGCTGCGCTTCGGCGACCGCCTGGCGGTCACCGGGCCGAACGGCGCCGGCAAGTCGACGCTGCTGGCGGGCATCCTGGGGGACGCGCCGCTGATCGCCGGCGGTCGCCGCGTCGGTCCGGCGACGCGGTTCTCCACCCTCCCCCAGGTCGGCGGACCGTTCTCCTCCCCCGCGGCCACGCTGCTGGACACCTTCCGCGAGCAGACGGACGCCGCCATCGAGGATGCGCGTGCGCTGCTGGCGAAGTTCGGGCTCGGCCCGGCACACGTCTCACGTCTGTGCACATCGCTTTCACCCGGCGAGCGAACGCGCGCCGCGCTGGCGACGATCGTCGCCCGGCAAGCGAACACACTCATCCTGGACGAGCCGACGAACAACCTCGACCTGGCGGCGATCGAACAGTTGGAGTCCGCGCTGCGGACGTTTGACGGGACCGTCGTGCTCGTATCCCACGATCGACGCTTCCTCGAAGCGTTCGACGCCACCCGCACCCTGCGGTTGGGCTGCGCGAACCAGATCGAGAGCTAAGAGCCGCGCCGTGCCAGCCCCGCTAACGCCCGTCGGAGCTTCCCCCGGACACCACGACACGCCCCTCGAGCGCACCCAGCATCAGCCCCACCCACGTCCCCACGATCGCCTCGTCGTCGACCGGGCTGGGGATGCCGAGCACGTTCTGCAGCAACCTGGAGCCGAGCAGCGACCCGAGCCCGACGGCGGCGATGCTCTTCGCCTCCTCGCCGGACATCTCACGCTCGGCACGCTCCCCGACCCAGCTCGCGAAGCCCTCGATCGTCGCGTTCACGAGCTTGTCGACGGCTTCCGTGAGCACCTTCGTGCGGTTGCCGCTTTCGGCGGCCAGGATGCGCAGCAGCTCGGCCTCGCTGTCGAGCTCGATCAGGATGTAGCGCGCGGTCAGCGTCAGTTCGGCTTTGAGGTCGCCGACGGGGGTCAGCACACGGCGGATGTCGCGCAGCGCCTGCAGCCTGCCGAGGTGGCGCTCGACGCCTGCGACGAGCACGGCTTCCTTGCTCTCGAAGTGGTGATAGAGCCCCCCCGCTCCGGGCGAGAGTCCGGCGGCGGCTTCGATCTTCGCGATGCTCGTGCCGGCGTAGCCGCGTTCGCTGAACAGCCGCATGGCTTCGTCGACGATCCGCTCTCGGGTGGTGTTTGACATGATCGCCCCCTAAGTATACGCTTGGCTAGATTCAGTGACAGCTAGAGACGAAAGGGTCTGCCGATGGCCGAGTTCGAGCCTCCCGCAGGTGCAGGCGGCGGCGCGGAGCCGTTCGGCGAAGGCATAGCGAGCGGACGCATTCGGCGTACCGTACCGCTCGTCAAGCTGACCACCCGCACGGCCGCCGAAGCAACGGTGGCCGGTCTCCGCGGCAAGCTGAGCGGAAGCGAGGGAACGGAGTTCCATGCCCGCACGGCCGAGCGCTACGCCGAGCTGCTCGGCCGCTCCAAGGGCGCCCTCATGAAGGCCGGCCAGATGCTGTCGTTCGTGTCCAGCGGCCCGGTCGTGCCGCCTGACATGCAGCCCGCCTACCAGACGGCTTTCGCGCGCCTGTTCAACGACGCGCCGCCGATGCCCGCCGAGCTCGCGCAGATGGTGCTGGAGCGCGAGCTGGGCCGCCGCACATCGAGCGTGTTCGCGGAGTTCGACTGGCAGCCGCTGGCGGCCGCCTCGATCGGCCAGGTCCACTCCGCCCGGCTGCGCGACGGTCGTGCGGTCGCCGTCAAGATCCAGTACCCGGGCGTCGCGGAGGCGATCCTGTGCGACCTGAAGAACACGCAGCTGCTCGCGACCTTCCTGAGCGTCATGACGGGCCTCTCCCCCCGTCAGGTCAGCGCCGACATCCGTGGCGCCGCGCGCGAGATCGGCGAGCGCATCGTCGAGGAGCTCGACTACGAGCGCGAGGCGAGCAACCAGGAAGAGTTCGCCGCCTGCTACCGCGGGCACCCCTTCATCCACATCCCCGAGGTGCTCGGCGAGCTGTCGACCGGCCGCGTGCTGACCCAGGAGCTGCGCGTCGGGCGAAGCTGGGACGAAGCGCTGCGGTCCGACCAACGCCTCCGCGACAGGTGGGCCGAGACGCTGTGGCGCTTCGTCTACGGCTCCTACCTGCGCTTCGGGCTGCTCAACATCGACCCGCACCCCGGCAACTTCCTGTTCCACGACGACGGCAGCATGAGCTTTCTGGACTTCGGCTGCGTGCAGCGCTACGGACGTGAGGAGGTCGGCCTTTACAAGGAGATCGTGCGCGCGTCGCTGCGCGACGACGCATCCGCGACCTGGCGGCTGTGCGTCGAGGCGGGGCTGTGGCGCGCCTCGGACCCCGTCACGCCCGAGGAAGTCCTGGCCTACTGGCGCGAACCGTTTAGGTACGTCTGGGACGAGCAGCCGTTCGCCTTCACCCCCGAGTACGCGGCCAGCTGGATCGAGTGCCGCTGCTCACCCACGGGACCGGCGGCCAACGCGATCTGCCACATGACGATGCCCGACGATTCGGTGGCCTGGCCGCGCATCGAGGTCAGCTTGTCCTCGATGCTCGCCGACCTGGGCGCGAGCAACGAGTGGCGCGCGATCCAAGCGGAGTACGACGGCGCCGCGCCGCTCACCGAGCTGGGCAAGCTCGACCACGCCCACTTCGCGCTTCACTGCGGCAGCGGCGAGCCTGCTAGGAACAGGAACCACGCGAGGAACGCGAGCGCCGCGAGCTGAACGCTGATCACGATCGCCAGCTCGACCGGCGTCAACCGCGGCCGCGTGCTCTGATCGTCAAAAGCGGAGGATCGCTCGCTGGCTAGCGGGCTCAACCAGGGCGGCTGACGGTAGTCCTCGCCCATGTCCGCCATGCGCCTGTAGAGGTCGTTGAGACGCGTCAGCAGGATCGTCATCAGGAACACGGTCCCCGCGAGCACCGCCACGACGATTCCCACGGCGCCCATCGAGAGCTCCATCCGCCCCACGATGCGCGAGCCCATCCACAGCGCCAGCAGCGGCGCGCCGGTCCAGATGTTGACCGCCACGAAGGCGCTCGCAGCCACGACCAGCACACGCTTGACAGCCATTTTCCAAGTATACACTTAGTTTTTATAAGTTATTGATTCTCCTCAGTCGTTCTCGCCGCGGGTGGCGGGATCGCGTGGTCAACCGCAGCCCTTGACAAACCTAGTGAGTGAGTGCATACTCACAAAATCGCCATGCCTGTCTCCTCGACCCCCACGCGCACCCTCTCGACCGCCGAGCAACGGCGGGAGGACGTGCTTCGCGTGGCGATGAAGGTCGTCGGCGAGCGCGGCCTGTACGGCACGCCGACGATGGACGTCGCGCGGGCGGCCGGCATCTCACAGGCCTACCTGTTCCGACTCTTCCCGACCAAGACGGAGCTGTTCCTGGCCGTGATCGAGCGCAGCTTTCGCCGCGTCCACGACACGTTCGTCGAGGCCGCCGCCAACGCCCGACGCGAGGGCGAGCCGGTCGAGAAGGCGATCGGCCAGGCCTACACCGACCTCATCCAGGATCGTGACCTGCTGCTCACCCAGCTACAGGGACAGGCCGCCGCCAGCGAGCCCGAGGTGCGCGCCGCTCTGCGCGACGGCTTCAAGACCCTGTTCGAGATGGTCGAGCGCGAAACCGAGGCCACTCCACTCGAGATCCAGCAGTTCTTCGCGCGCGGGATGCTCTGCAACGTGATCGCCGCGCTGGGACTCGACGACGTCGAAGAGCACTGGGCCGAAGTCCTCACCAGCGCCGACGCGGACGAGGACTGCTGAGAGACCTCTCTTTTTTTGCCATGACTGTGAGTGATCAATCACACATAAAGGAGCACCCAACGATGCGACTCCCCCTCCCCACCGCCCGAGCCACACGCAAGCCGAGCCTCCCGTGGACGCTCGCGATCGTGTCCGTCGGCCTGTTCATGACGACGCTCGACAACCTCGTCGTCACGACCGCGCTGCCGACGATCCGTCGCAGCCTCGGCGCGTCGATCCAGTCGCTGGAGTGGACCGTCAACGCCTACACGCTCACGTTCGCCGTCCTGCTGCTGACCGGAGCGGCGCTCGGCGACCGTTTCGGGCGCCGGCGCATGTTCACGATCGGCGTCGCGACGTTCACAGCCGCGAGTGCCGCCGCCGCGCTGGCGCCGACGACGAGTGCCTTGATCGCGGCGCGCGCCGTGCAGGGCTTCGGCGCGGCGATCGTGCTGCCGCTCACGTTGACGCTGCTTTCGGAGGCGGTACCCGCCGCCCGCCGCGGCGTGGCGCTCGGCATCTGGGGCGGCGTCAGCGGCCTCGGCGTCGCGATCGGACCGCTGATCGGCGGCGCCGTCGTCAGCGGCATCTCCTGGCACTGGATCTTCTGGGTCAACGTGCCTGTCGGGCTCGTGCTGATCCCGCTCGCGCTGAGGCACCTGAGCGAGTCCCACGGACCCGCTTCGCGCCTGGACCTACGTGGGCTGCCGCTCGCCGGCATCGGCTTGCTCGGCATCACCTACGGCGCGATCCGTGGCCAGGCGCTCGGCTGGACCAGCACGACGATTCTCGGCTCGTTCGCCGTCGGCATCGCCTTCGTCGGCGCGTTCGTCTGGTGGGAGCTGCGCGCCCCGGCGCCGATGCTTCCGATGCGGCTGTTCCGCTCACGCGGCTTCTCGGCCACGAACGGCGCCTCGCTGGCGATGTTCTTCGGCGTCTTCGGGTCGATCTTCCTGCTCGCCCAGTTCTTCCAGACGACGCAGGGCTACTCACCCCTGCAAGCGGGGCTCAGGACTCTGCCATGGACCGGTATGCCGATGATCGTGGCGCCGATCGCGGGCATCCTCAGCGACCGCATCGGACCGCGCCCGCTGATGGCGTCCGGGCTTGCGCTGCAGGCGATCGCGATCGGCTGGCTGGCCGCGATCGTCACGCCGACGGTCGCCTACGGCCAGCTGATCCTCCCGTTCGTGCTCGCCGGCGTCGGCATGGCGCTGGTCTTCTCCCCCGCCGCCAACGCCGTGCTCAGCTCGGTGCGACCGGAGGCCGCCGGCCAGGCCTCGGGCGCGACCAACGCGATCCGCGAGCTGGGCGGCGTGCTCGGCGTCGCCGTGATGGCGTCGATCTTCAGCGCCCACGGCTCCTACGCCTCGCCGCAGGCCTTCACGCACGGCCTGTCGGCTGCCCTGCCGGTCGGCGCGGCGGTGCTCGCGATCGGTGCCTTCGCGGCGCTGCTCGTGCCGGGCCGTCGGGCCTCGGCGCCGGCACCGGCCGGGACGAGCGCGCCGCGCCCAACCCAGCGACCGGCGGTCGAAGCCTGAGCCACCAGCGCGGCCGCGCCCTCTCCGTCGGGCTGAGCGTCAAGGCCGCTTCGGCACACCGCCATCCGGCCGCCAACGGTGACGTCGATCCTCTGTGCCCAGGAGCGCATCCGCGTCTAGAGCCCTACCGATCCGTCCGCTCCGTGCCGCAGCATGGCGGGCCCTTTGACGCACCCCCCGGAGACATCGCTGCGCGCCTGGCAGCGCCATGCCCTCGATCGCCTCGCCGACTGGCAGCGAGGCCCCTTCCTGATCTCGGCGGCTCCGGGCGCGGGCAAGACACGCCCGGCGCTCGAGCTGGCCAGAGACCTGCTGGCCAAACAGGTCAGCAGGCGCATCGTCGTGCTCTGCCCGACGACCCCGCTGACACGCCAGTGGGCGGCGGCCGCCGCCAATCTCGGCGTGCAGTTGCAGCCAGACGCCGCCAGCGCGCAGCCGCCGCGCGACTTCCACGGCGTCGCCGTCACCTACGCACGCGTCGCCAGCGACCCCGCTGCTTGGGCTCGGAAGGTGACGGGCGACACGCTCGTGATCGTCGACGAGGCCCACCACCTCGGCGAGGATCTCGCCTGGGGGTTGGGCTTTCGCACCGCCTTCTCCGCGGCTGAGCGCTGGCTGCTGCTGTCGGGCACGCCGTTCCGTTCCGACGCCACCCCGATCCCGGGCGTGCAGTACGACGCCGATGGCGTGGTCGTACCAGATGTCTCCTACACCTATGCGGAGGCGGTCGCGGAAGGCATCTGCCGCCCAGTCGCGTTCGTGACCTTCGACGGCAGCCTGTCGTGGCGCAGCGGCGAGGACGTGATCGAATCCTCGTTCGAGACCGTGCTGACCGGCCGCGAGGCCAGCCGCCGCTACCGCACGGCGATCTCGACCGAGCTGCCCGACGGCCTGCCGCGGATCCTGAAGGAGGCCGACGCGAAGCTGCGTGCGCTGCGCGCCGAGGGCCACCGTGAGGCTGGGGCGCTCGCGGTCGCGGCCGACGCCGGCCACGCGCGAAAGATCGCCAAGCTGCTGACGGAAGCGACGGGCAAGGCCCCCGTCGTCGTGCTCCACACCGAGGCGAAAGCGGCGCGCAAGCTCGCCGACTTCGCGGACACACGCGATCCGTGGATCGTGGCGGTGAACATGGTCTCCGAGGGCGTCGACATCCCGCGTCTGCGCGTCGGCGTGTACGCGACCGCGGCGAAGACCCCGTTGATCTTCCGCCAGATCGTCGGCCGTTTCGTGCGCACGACGCGCGGCATGGCGCCGGAGCCGAGCTGGCTCTACCTGCCCGCCGACCAGACGCTTCGCGGGCACGCGGGCGAAGTCGAAAGCGAGCTGCGCTACGTCCTGCGCCGCGAGGAGGACACAGAGGGCTGGGACGAGCCGAACGAGCGCCGCGCCTCAGAGCCCTCGGACGTCAGCGACTTCGTTCCCCTGAGCGCTGAATTCGCCCCTCAGATGACCCTGTTCGGCGCGCCCCAGCCGCTGCCGGCGGGCTCCACGGCTCCGGCGGTGCTCGACGCCCCGCCACCCGCCGCTGCGCCGGCCTTCGAAACGCGGGCGCAGCTGCGCAAGGAGCGCAGCCGGCTGGTGGGCGAACTGCACCGGCGCGACGGGCTCAGCCACCGCGAGATCAACGTCTGGCTCAACCGCGCGGTCGGCCTCGAACGCGTCGAGGACGCCACGATCAAGCAGCTCGAGCGCTCGATTCACGAGCTGGAGAAAGAGCTGAGCCGCAAGGGCCGGCCCCGGGCCGCGGCGGGGTAAGCGTCGACGCGCGCCCACCTTTCGTCATCAGCACGCTCAGCCGGCGACCTTCCGCTTGGAACCGTGTGTACAGTGCCTTTGCGAAGGCTCTTGCTGTCGTCAGCGGGCCGACTTTCTTTTAGGGGGGAACATGGATCGAGTTCTTTTGCGCGAGCGTTTCGCGTTGATCACGGCAACACTCGTGCTGCTGCTCTACGCCTTCGCCTCGTCGGCGCGGGCCGCCTCCGTCGGCGAACTGACCCTCAAGGCCTGCCTAGGACCCGCGGCCGGGTGCACCTCGATCCCAAGCCAGTCGCTCAACGAACCGTTCGCCGTCGCCACCAGCTCAACCGGCTCGGTGTACGTGTCCGGGAAAGGAGCACTGACCCACTTCTTTGGCGGGCCCGGGCTCTCCTACGACGGCTGCATCAGCAACGACGGCTCCAGCGGCGGCACCCCTGGCCTGTGCGGGACGACGCCCGGGGAAAGTGACTACACGGCTACCAGCATCGGGCTCGTGGCCAGCCCGAACGCTTCCTCCCTGTACACGGTCGCCTCTGTACTGGGAGGCGAAACGGACGGCGTCATCTCCCGCTACCGCGCGTTTCCCGCGGGGCAGATCGAATGGGCGGAATGCTCATCTGACTTCGGCGCGTTCGGATGCGGCAAAGAAGGCTTCGATGGCCACCAGAAAGGCCAAACCGGCGTGGCCCTCCCCGACGGCGTCGCGGTGAGCCCGAACGGCAAATCGGTCTACACGATCACCTTCGCCGGCGTCGTGTCGCATTTCTTCGCCGACGCCGGCAACGGCGCCTTCCGCTTCGAAGGGTGCGTCGCACGCGCGGAACTTGGCTACGTCTGCGCGGCCGCGCCCCAGCTGCCGCTGATCAGGCCGGTCGCGATCGTCGTCAGCCCGCTCGGGCAGGTCTACGTGGCCTCTGAAGGCGAGTCGGCGATCAGCGACCTGCGCAGCGACCCCGACGGCCGCATCAAATTCGAAGGCTGCATCGCGGACAGCACCCTGGAAGGAGAGTGCGCGCGCGACAGCCAGACGATGTCGCCGCTGCTGGCGGTGCGCGCGATGGCCGTCTCACCCACGGGCGGTCTCTACACGATCACTGCCACGGGCGCCTTGGCCCACTTCACGACCGACTCCGAAGGGCGAATCTTCTACCAAGGCTGTGTCAGTGCCAATGGCTCTAGCGGCAACTGCGGCACCCTGCCCGGCGAAGGCACCGAGCTGGAGGAAGGGACCAGCGTCGCGGTCAGCCCTGATGGCAAGTCGCTCTATGTGACGAGCGAAACGTCGTTGGTGGTGTTCACGCTCGCGCCCGAAGGGCAGATCACCTTCCAGCAGTGCCTCTCCAACCATGCCATCGCCGGATGCTCGCCGATTCCTGGGCACGCGCTGGAACATCTCGCGGGCATCGCGGCTGCCCCTGACGGCAGCGGCATCTACGCGATCGGGCGCAACCCCGGTTCCGTGTCGTTCTTCAGCCGCGTGCAGGGCGAAGGCACCGGCCCCGGCGAAACGAACGCTCCCGGCAACGGCAGCGGCAGCGGCAGCGGCAGCGGCCCGGGCGGCAACAAAGGCGGCAGCGGCAGCACGAGCCAAGTGATGTGCGACGGCAAGCGCGCCACGATCGTCGGCACGAGCCACGGCGAGCGCATCAAAGGCACCAAGCACGCCGACGTGATCGCCGGACTCGGCGGCAACGACACGATCGAAGGCCTCGGCGGCAACGACACGATCTGCGGCGGCGAAGGCAACGACACACTGATCGGCAGCAAGGGCAACGACCACCTAGATGGGGGCAAGGGCAAGGACACGCTGATCGGCGGCGAAGGCAGGGACACCCTGCTCGGCGGCCCCGGCAACGACAGACTGCGCGGCGGCCCTGGCCGCGACACTCTGAAAGGCGGGCCGGGCACCAACAGTCTCCGGCAGGGCAGCTGAACCCTCGAAACAAGGAGCAACGACATGAACACCTATGTGATCCTGCGCCGTGGCGCGTGGGCCGACTCGGACGCGCTGGGCGTCGCGGCGGGACGCTCGAAAGAGGTCGGCGACGAGCAGATGGCCGACGACATCCGCTGGATCCGCAGCTACGTGTTGGACGAGCCCGACGGCCGCGTCGGCACGGTCTGCATCTATCAGGCGACTAGCCCGGAGGCGATCCGCCGGCACGCATCGCTCGCCGACCTGGCGGCCGACGAGATCATCCCGATCGCCGACACGGTCGTGATCCGGCCCGACCCGGAGACCGCCTGAGCGCTACGAGCCGAACGGCTTCGAGCGGCCGATCACTTGGCCGTGTTCGTCGAGCGCCTCGACCTCGTAGGTCCTATAGCCCTGCGACAGCCCGATCGCCGTCTCGAAGCCGGACCGCGCGTGGCTCGCGACGGTCTTCAGAGCGCCGCCTTCGGCGGCTGAGCCCAGCACGCGCCAGGAGGCCAGCTTCGTGGCTCCGTTCCAGCTCGCGTAGACGGTCGTCCCACGGACGACGCCGGAGGGATCGCTGATCGGCAGGCCTTCCCACTGCTCGAGCGTCGAGCGGTAGCTCAGGTCGGGTTCGGGGAATTCGCCTTCCAGCAGGACCTTGCCGGTCTTGCTGAACTCGGTCAAATACGGTTCCGAGCCCCAGCCGACGAACTGGTTGCCGTTCGACAGCGACTGCGTGTCGCCCATGAATTCCGATTCGAAGCTGCCGTCGCCGGGGTACTGGGCGGCGAGCGTGGCGGTGTGCGCCGACGGGTCGATGTTCAAGACCAGTCCGCGTGAGGGGCCGGTCGCGGGCACGGAGGTGCCGCCGCCGGTCAGCTGGCAGCAGTGATCGTCGAACAGGCTGATGGTCGAGGGAGACTCGAACTCGACGTCGTGCTGCCACTGGAAGGCCGCCTTCGGGCCGAACTTGAAGGTCGAGCTGCGACCTCCCAGCGTCCACTGGATCTTGCCGGTCGCGGCATGGACGAGGTAGGCCGCCCACGTGTTGCGCATCGACACGAGGAAGGTGCCGTTGTCCAGCACGTCGATCGAGTTCACGTGGTAGGCGTCCCAGGGGAAGCCGTTGGTCGGCACCGAGGCGCGCGAGTCCCCGAGCGGGATGTGCTTCAGAGCGTCCCAACTGCGGATCAGCTTGCCGGTCTTGAGGTTGTACTCCTGCACGGCCGAGTCGATCAGCGCGCCGTTGTAGGCGCCGCCGTACTTGGACAAATCCAGCGGAATGTTCTTGTTCGCCGTGACCCAGGCGTCTTCGCCCTTGATGACCATCTCGTGCAGCGTGAGCACCCAGCCGCCGGTCGCTTTCAGCCGCGCGACGGTCTGGTAATGCTGGTTGACGACCACGTCTTCGCCGCTTTCGGTGGAGCCCGATTTGGCGACCACGCCCTGCCACCATGCCAGCGCCGGCTTGCCTTCCCAGCTCTGCAGGCTGAGGTTGGCCGCCACCTCCCGTTCCGGCACCGGCTGGAACCACACCGGCTGCAGCGTGTGATCGAGGATCAGTGGGCCGCTCTGGCCGACCATCGGCGGGTAGTTGAGGTTGTAGAAGGCGGCGGTGAAGACGTAGCCGGGCGCCAGGTTCGCCGCCTCGGTGCTGTGCAGGACGCGGATCTTCGGCGGGTGCAGCTTCGGCGCCGTGACGTAGCTGTAGGTGTTGCGCAGCGTGTACTTGCCGATCGGCGGGGCTTTCGAGCCGTTGAAGGCGATCGTCAACACCACGAACACGGCGAGCACGCCGGCGATCACGAACGCGAACCGGCGCACCGCGCCCTGCGCGTCCGAGGGCGCTTTCGGCAGCGCCAGGAACGTGACGATGCCCGCCGCTCCCGCCAGGCCAGCACCGATCAGGTACGCGAGCCGGAAGCCGTGCGTGAGCGCGTTCGGGATCTGCTCGCCGGCGCCGATCAGATGCGTGGTGTGCTGGGTGGCGAGCGTGATCAGCACCGCCAGGCCGAGTCCACCGCCGACCTGGCGCGAGGTGTTCACCAGGCCCGAGGCGAGCCCCGCCTGCCCGGGCTTCGCGCCCTGGGTGGCGGCGATCGTCGAGGGCACGATCGACATCGCGATGCCGGCCGAGACGAGCAGGCCGGGGATCATGATGTAGACGATCCCGCTGCCGCTCGGGCCGACGCGCGAAAGCAGGTACATCCCCCCCGTCAGCATGATCAGCCCGCTGCCGAGCACTGCCCGTACGCCGAAGTGGCTGACGAGTTTGCCGGCCCGCGAGGCGACGATGCCGATCACGGCAGTCATCGGCAGGAAGATCAGCCCGGTGTGCAGCGGCGACAGCCCCAGCACCTGTTGCAGGTAGAGCGAGCTGAGCACCCACATCGGGAAGATCGTGGCGCTGAACAGCAGCACGATGTTGTTCGCGATCTGCAGTGGCAGGGTCAGCTCTTTGAACGGGATCAAGGGGTCCTTGGCGACGCGCGACTCGACGAACCCGAACACTCCCAGCAGCACCACGCCGAGAATGATCGGACCGAGCGCGACGAACGTGTCCCAGCCCTTCAAGCCGGCTTCGACGACGCCGTAGACGAGGACGATCTGGCCGATCGTCAACGTGAGCGCGCCCGCGAGGTCGAACGTTCTGTCGGGATCTCGCTTGCGCTCGGCCACCACCGACCAGGCCACGAGCGCGGCGGCGATCGCGATCGGCGGGTTGATCAGCAGCACCCAGCGCCAGCTGAGGACTTCTGTGATGACGCCGCCGAATAGCACACCGGCGGCGCCGCCGAGGCCGTTCATGGCGGCCCAGGTACCGATCGCCCGGTGCAGCTTGGGGCCCGGCTCGAACGACGCCGTGATGATCGCGAGCGAGCAGGCGGCCATCAGCGCCCCCGCGACGCCCTGTACTCCGCGGGCGGCGACGAGCACGGCCTGACTCGGCGCGAGCCCCCCGGCCAGCGAGGCAAGCCCGAACCAGATCAGGGCCACCGCGAACGTGCGCCGCTGGCCGAAGTGGTCGGCCGCGCGCCCGCCGAGCATCAGGAAGCCGGCAAACGAGATCGCGTAGGCGTCGACGACCCATTGCAGGTCGGGCGAGGAAAAACCTAGGCTGAGCTGGATCGAGGGCAGCGCGACGTTGACGATGCTCAGGTCGAGGATGACCATGAACTGCGCCACGCAGCACACGGCCAGCAGCCAGCCCGTACGGATCGCCTTGCCGGCGTCGGGGGCCGGGATGTCCGCCAGCGGAGCCGCCGGCCTCGTCTCAACGCTCATGCGGCCTCGCCACGGTTTGACCCAAGAGACGACTGGTAGGGTGAGCGCCGGAGTCCTCGAGCAGAGATTGGAGACCGGCCCATGAAGAAAACGCCACTGACCGCCATGCTAACGATCCTCGTCGCCGTCTCGATGAGCTTCGGGGTGGCCGGGTGCGGCGGCAAAGGTGGAAGCTCCTCCTCGGAATCGAGCAAAACCACCACCTCGGGCCACAAGCACAAATCCAAGCCGGCGTACTGAGGGCATCGGGCCTAGCCCGATCCCGGCAGCGATTCGTGGAAGCTGATCACGTGCGTCGCGTGGCTCGTGCCGAGCACGTTGCCTGAGCTGTCGAGCGCCTGCACGGCTACGTAGTGGAAGCGCTTCGGTAGGAGCGTCGTGGTCTCGAAGCTCTCGGACGGCATTTCCAGCTGTGGGCTGAGCGAGCCTTCGTGGCTGCCGCCGAGCACGCGCCACTTGGCGACGTCGGTGGCGCCGTTCCAGCTCGCGTGCACGATCGTCTCTTCGTCGGTGTTGTTGAGGCTCGCGAGCACCGACGGCGGCGTCGAAGGCTGCCCCGTCCACGGGTAGCGGTAGGCGCGGTAGAAGGACTGGTCGTAGGGCAGATGGGCGTCGAACAGCAGCGTCCCGTCAGGCGCGAACTCGCTGATCTGAGGCACGCCGCCATAGCCGACGAGCGTGTTGCCGTCGGCGAGCGTCTGCATGTTGCCCTGGCTCGCCGCCAACAGCTCCGGCCGCTGGTGTGTCAGCGCCGAGACCAGCGTCGCTTCGTGCGTCGCTTCGTCGAGGTGGACCGTGATCGCCCGCGACTGGGAGTGGATAGGCGGGTTGGCGCCGTCGTCGAAGATCGTGATGTCGCCGTCGGGCAGCTCGCGCGCGTCGTGCTGCCAGGCCGTCTTCGTGCCCGGTCCCATCTTGAACGAGCTCTTGTTGCCCCCCAGGCGCCACAGGATCGTGCCGGTGCCCTTCTGCAGCAGGTACACGCCCCACGTGCTGCGCGACGAGATCACAAGGTTGCCATCTCCAAGCGGGGCGATCGAGTTCAGATGCACGTAGTCCCACGGGTAGGAGCTGTCAGGCGCTTCGACTTCGGACTCGGCGGCGGCGATGTGGTCGAGGCTGTGCCATTCCCAGCGCACGAGCCCGGTCTTGAGGTCGATCTCCTGCACGGCCGTGTCCGTGATCGTCCCGTGCGCCGAGCCGTTTTCGACCGATGACAAGTCGCAGCGGACCGGGTTGAAAGCGGTGTTGTAGGCGACCCCGTCGCCGGCCAACTGGAACTCGTGCAGGTCCGGCTTCAGCCCGTTGCCGCCACGATCGTGGGCGACCGTCTCGTAGTGGGAGTTCATGACCACGTCTTCGCCCTGACCGAAGCCAAGCGACAGCACGCGCCCGCGCCACCAGGTAAGGGCGTGCTGGCCTTCGTATTCCTGCTCGTTCAGGTCGGCGGCGGCTTCCCCGTCGGGCAGGTGGTCGAACCACACGAGCCGTCCGCTGGGCGTGTAGATCAGCGCTCCATACTGTCCGGGGCTGGGGCCGTTCGTGGTCATGACGTCGCCGGCGGCCGGGTCGCGGTCGGCCTCTGTCACGGTCAGGATCGGCGCCTGCATTCCGGGCTGGCTGTAGAAGCTTTCGTAGTCGGCGGGCGCGGCGGCCGGGTTCGGGAACTGCTTCGTGCCGGTCGGATAGGGCGTGTCGACGTGGAAGCTGTAGGAGACCGCCGTGGCGTGGCCGTGGACTTCGAGCGAGGCGTGGACGGAGACCTGCTCGCCTTCCGCGAACGCCGAATCGGGCACGAAGCTCGCGCCGTCGCCCTGCGAGAAGGGGCGCAGATGCCCGCTGTGTTCGCCGCTTTGCGAGCCCTTGACGTCCACCGAATGGATGCCCGACGCGGGCAATCCCATGAAGCTGATCTGCGTGGCCGGGTTGGCGGCCTCGCTTTCGGGCGCGGGCGAGACGTCGACGCCGGTGCTCGCCAGCTCCGCGCTGTGGTCGGTGCTCTTGGGCAGGCACTGCGGCGAGGTCGCGCTCGCCGCGGAACCACCGGAACCGCCGAGCTTCAGGCTCGCGGATCCCAGCGCGAGCGCGAGTATGCCCCAGGCGAGCACGAGGGTTCCCAGGATGATGAGTCCGTAGCGGCGCATGGATGAAGAGCAAGCCAGCGCTCCGCCGCGCCGGCGCACGGACGAAGGCCAGGCCGGAAGCCTGCCACATCTGCCGTATGCGCAGCGTAAGAGTGGCGCGGCGCGGGGCCAGTGAAGGCGTCCCGCGCCGCGCTTTGGCGACCCTGTGTTTGCGCTCTACTTCAGGGACGTCCAGCTGTAGTCCCACTCGCCGACGTCCCACAGGTCGCCGACGCCTTCGACTTCGCTGCCCTCGATGCTGGGCTGCTTGTCGTAGTCGAACGGGATCGCGGCGGCGTCTTCGACGACTTTTTCGTCGATCTTGGCCCAGGCCGCGGCGCGGGCTTCTTTGCCGGTCAGCGATTCGGCTTCGGTGGCGGCCTTGTTGATCGCCGGATCGTTGGTCTGGCTCCAGTTGACGTTGCCGGTTTCGTTGATGAACTTGCCGTTGAACGTGATGTTCAGCACGGCCTGACCGTCGGCGAAGTCGGCGATCCAGCCGACGCTCGGGCAGACGTTGATCTCTTCTTTGGGGACGTTGCAGTACTTCGCGTACATGGTCGAGGCTTCGACCAGCGTGAACTTCGTCTGGAAGCCGAGTTCTCTCAGCGTCGAGTTGAGGATTTCGGCGTCCTGTTCAGCCGGGTTGCCCTTCGAGCCGACGATCGTGACGGTCCCGCCGCCGGTGTATTTGCCGCTCGGGTAGCCGGCCGCCTTGATGTACGTTTCGGCCACGGCCTTGTCGCCTTCGGGGTGTTCGTTGAAGTCGAACTTCGGCCCCTTCAGACCACCGGCCTGCTCGAAGCCCGGCACGCCCGGATACAGGAAGTGCGTGGCCACGTTCGTGAACAGCGCGCCGCCGCGCGCCTTGACCATCGCCGCGCGGTCGAGCGCAGCCCACACGGCCTTGCGCAGGTCGACGTTGTTGAACGGCGGCACCTTGTTGTTGATGCCGATGTAGTGGTCCCCGGCGCCGGGCGAGATCTCCATCTGGTTCTTGTACTTTTCGACCGCCAGACGAACGATGTTCTGCGCCGGCGGTTCGTTCTCGACCAGGTTCTTTCCTTCCAGCACCTGACGGCCGATGACGGCGTTCGTGCCACCGATCTTGATGTCGATTTCGTTCAGGTACGCGGGCCGGATGTCGGTGCTCGCGTTCCAGTTTGGGTTGCGCACCAGCGTGGCGGACTTGCCCGGCACGTAGCCGATGCCGAGCACCTTGCCTTCGCTGTCGTTCTTCAGCATGTAGGGCCCGGTCGCGACCTGATAGTTGCCGTAGTCCGACGGCTTGTGCTTGTCGAACTTTTCGGCGTATTCCTGAGGCACCGGAGCCGTCAGCGGCAGCACCAGCGCATCCGCCACCAGCTGACCCTTCGCTTCGGTCAGGTGAAAGACGATCTCGTGCTTGTTCGGCGTTTCGATGCCCTTGATCGGGCCGCCGTCGGCCTTCGGCACGCCTTCGACCGCGTTGAAGTAAGTGTGGATGTAGGGGTTGGCGACGTTCGGGTTGGCGCCTCGGTCGATCGCGTAGGCGACGTCTTCGGCTGTTACTTCACGGTTGACGGGCGGACTGAACTTGATGCCTTCCTTGAGCTTCACCGTGACGGTCTTGCCGTCGGATGAGATCTCGGGCGGGGCCGAGGCCATGTCCGGGCTCGCTTCGGTCTCGGTGTTCGGCTTGAACGTGTACAGCGGTCGTTGCGTGGCGTAGACGACCTCGTAGTCGACCGCGTAGTAGGCGATGCCTGGGTCGAGGTGTTCGAAGTCGGCTTCGTCGAGCACCTGCAGCGTTCCACCACGTTTGTGGCCGGTCAGAGGCTCGGTCAAGGGGCTTTTGAAGCCGCTCGAGCTGAGCGCCGCGCCTTCGCTGGTGCCAGAAGAGGAGGAGCCGCCCGACGATTCGCTCGAGCCACACGCCGCGAGCACCAGCGCGAAGACGCCGAGCATCGCCACCGCCAGCACCGTCTTGATCGATCTCATGACACCTACCTCCTGGCTACGCATTCCGTTTGCCGCACCACGCTCAGCCGACCGACGTCCTGTCTTCCTGCAACGTCTGCTGAGCCCATTTCACGACTGGCAGGCCTCTGTGCACGCGCCCTTCGACGACGGTCGCGACATGCGAGACCGGCACGACCCCGCCGGCGTGACCTTCGTCGGCCAGAGGTGCGTGCAGTTGGTCGCTGACGGTCCGGCAAGGCCGGCAGCCGACGCGCGCGCTCGCCACCAGCACCGGCGCGCCGGCGACGGACGCCGACGGCGTTTCGACGGCGATCATCGGCGTGCCCGAGCGGATCAGCGTCGCCGTGCCGACGAGCGCCAGGAACAACGCCGGCATCGCGACGATCAGCGCACCGCGACCGACGCGCACGCGCCACCAGCGCCCGAGCCCCGCGACGACGGCCACGGTGCCGGCGCGCGCACGGGCCGCGACGCTGTCGGACAGCTGGCGCTCCAGCTCGTCGAAAGCGCTCACGACGCCTCCGCCATGCGATCGCGCAGCCGCTGCAGTCCACGGTGGACGCGCTGGCGCACGACCGCCTCCGAGCACTTCAGGTCGACCGCTATCTCCGCGTAGCTGCGTTCGTCGAGCACCCGCGCGCGGACTGCCGCCTCCTGGCGCGCCGGCAGCTCTGCGAGCAGCTCCTGCACGTGCGCGTCGCCGCCCAACGAGGCGAGCTCGTCGACGCGCGCGAGGTCTTCGTCGTCCAGCACGACGCGCCGGTGGCCCAGCTCGCGCCTGGCGCGCGCCTCGACCCGGCCGCGACGAAAGCTGGTGCGCAGCTTGTGCTCGGCGATGCCGAACAGCCAGCCGGGCGCGGAGCCGCGCGCCGGGTCGAAGTCGCCGAGGGCGACGACGACGCCGGCGAACGTCTCGGCCGTCAAGTCGAAGGCGGCCTCACGCGAGCCGACGCGACGCAGGTGAAAGCGCGTCACGACGGGCAGCCAGCGCCGGTAGAACAGCTCGAACGCGCCAGCGTCGCCGCCGGCCGCGGCGACGAGCAGGGCTGCGTCATCTACGTGATCGCGTGAACCCACAACCTCTCCTTCGCACGAGCAAATATCTTGTGACACTTTCTGCTTACCCGTCAGGCACCTGACGGTCGGCCTCATACCCAAGTAGCAGTCAGGCTGCTACTTCAGAAGGACCCTGTCCACGCCGAGAATCGCCCTCGCGGCCGTTGTGAGGCCCAGCGGCGCGCCCTACGGTCCGAGGCATGGACGAATCGAGCAGGCGCGACCTCGCCCGGACGGCGATCAAGGTCCCCGAGATAACCCTGCTGTTCTGGGTTCTGAAGCTGTTGACGACGGGCATGGGCGAGGCGATGTCGGACTTCCTCGGCCAGCAGAGCGTGCCACTGGCGGGCGCGATCGGCATCTTCGGCCTCGTCTACGCGATCCGCCGCCAGATGCGCGCGCCGGCGTACAGCGCCCCGACCTACTGGTTCGCGGTGATGATGGTCGCGATCTTCGGCACGATGGCCGCCGACGGCATCCACGACGGGGCGAAAATCCCCTATGCCGTCACGACGCCGCTATTCGCCGCCGCGGTCGGCGTGATCTTCTACCTGTGGTATCGCAGCGAGGGCACGCTCTCGATCCACAGCATCCGCACGCGCAGGCGCGAGGCCTACTACTGGGCAGCCGTGCTCGCGACGTTCGCGCTCGGCACCGCCGCCGGCGACCTCACCGCCCTGTCGCTCAACCTCGGCTTCTTCCCCTCGGTGCTGCTGTTCGCGGCCGTGATCGCGCTGCCCGCGATCGGCTGGTGGCGCTTCGAGCTGAACCCGATCGCGGCCTTCTGGCTCGCGTACATCGTCACGCGGCCGTTGGGCGCGTCGTTCGCGGACTGGTTCAGCAAGCCCACCAACGGCGGGCTCGGCAACGGCGACGGCGTGGTCAGCGCGGTGGCGCTCGTCGTGTTCGTCGCGCTCGTGGCCTATACGACGATCACCAAGCGCGACGTTCAACACGGCACGGCCGAGGCGCGCGAGCATCACCTCCCCCACCCCCAGCACGCACCGCTGTTGGGCAGCCACTCACAGCTGGCTCCGGAGCCCGAGTAGCGAGCCGGGGCGGCTTCTCATAGCGGTGGAAGCTTCTGGGGGTCCCGATCGGTGGTCGGGAGGCGTCAACAT
>DASXER010000087.1:0-3398 GCA_036490015.1 Solirubrobacteraceae bacterium
CGGCCTCCCAGCCCTGCTCAGCCGTGTCGTCAACTTGCCGGCGCTCAGCTGAGCGATCTGTGCCGCCGCCGCGTCGCTCCCCGCGCTCGGGGACGTGGACGGCAGAAGAAGACAGCAGGCGCCACCACGGGCATATGCCGCGAGCCGTAAGCCGTCGAACCGATCGCGAGCCCTCCGTCGTGCACGACGGAGGCACGTGCCTGCGTGGCGCTCGGTTCCTTAACCACTTCGACGGTCGCCATCATGCCGTGGTCCTCGTGGAAGGTGACGTGACAGTGGAATACGAAGCGCCCGGTGAAGTCGGTCGGGTTGATCAGGATCACCGTGCTCGAGTGGGGCTGCAGCGCGACGTTGTCCTCGTAGTCGGCGTAGGGCACTCCCTTGCCGGCGACGCTCACGACCTGGAAGTCGTTGGTGTGGATGTGGAACGTGTGCCATTCGCTCGTCTGGTTGACGAGCGTCCAGCGCTCGACCGAGCCGAGCTTCATGACGACATCGGTGCGGTTGGGGTCGAACGTCATGCCGTTGAGCGTGAACAGCGGCGCGCCCGACGGTTCGTTCATTTCGTCGAACAGGATCGTGCGTTCGCGGTCGACGTGACGCGAGCGTAGGTCGACGGGGTGGCTGAGCACGCCACGCGGATAGAGAGCCTTTACAGGTGCGCCGACTGAGTCGAGCGCGATCACGCTCTGGTTCGGGACCGGGCCGCCGTCGGCCGCCTTCTGAGCGCCGGGGAACTGGGCGAACGGGATGGCTCGCACAGCCGAGCGTCCGTGCTGTCCGCCACGCACCAAAACATCGCGGCGCGAGCCGGGCGCGATCGTCAGGTCGCGCACCCAGCGCCCACGCGCGAGCGTGTGGCCGTCTTCGGCGAGCACCAAGAAGCGCTGGCCGTGCGGCATACGCAGCACGATGAAGCGGTCGGCACTGGCATTGAAGATGCGCCAGCGCTGTAGCTGGCCGGGGCGGATCCGCGCTGTCGGGTCGAACGCGCCGTTGACGTAGATACGGTCGCCGGCTTCGGTCGATTCGTCGACGCCGACGATGCGCCCGTCGCGCACCTCGGTGTTTTGCAGCACGATCCAGCGCTGCGGGATCGCTTTCAAGGCCGGCAGCGAGTCGAGCCCACCCTCCTCGACCGCGATGCCGGCCAGCCCACCAAAGATCTGGCGCTCGACCGACATGTGCAGGTGCGGGTGGTACCAGTAGGAACCCGCCGGCATGTCGTTCGGGATGTCGTATTCGTAGTTGAAGTCTTGCCCAGGTTCGATGCGCAGGAAGACGTTGTCGTGGTCGCCTTCGGGGGAGACGTGGAAGCCGTGCATGTGCAGGTTCGTCGCTTCCGGCAGGTCGTTCTCCAGGCGCACGTGCAGCGTGTCGCCGGCGCAGAACACGAGCGCCGGGCCGGGAACGCTGCCGTCGAAGCTCATCGCCGTGACGGACCGGCCGGCGAAGCGCACCTTGCCGACTGCCGCCTTTAGGGTCACGTCGAGCTGGCCGCCGTGGCTGTAGACGAGCGGTGGCTCGGGGAAGCCGTCGTGCAGCAGCGCCGGCACACCGCTGTGGCACCCAGACCCAGACCCAGACGCCGACCCCGACGCCGACGCCGACGCGACTCCTGACCCTCGCGCCGCCATCGCGAGGCGCGCATTCGACATAGCGCCCGGACATACGAGCAGCGAGCACAGCAGTGCCCACACGAGCACCGCGACCCTACGTGTACTAAGGGCGCGCACGCCCAAGCTCATACGTGCTCGGAGAAGAACGCCAGCATACGCCGCCAACCATCCTCGGCGGCGGCTTCGTCGTAGCCGACGGACATCGGGGTGGGGAGGCGCGCGAGCCAGCCCTGCCAGCCCTCGTGCTGATTGAAGAACGAGTGGCCGGCGCCGTCGTAGACCTTTACGTCGCCCGGAACCCCGAGCGCTTGCAGATGTCCGTCCAGCCGCGCGGCCATGTCACGCCCGAACATGCGGTCGCGGCCTCCGTAGCTGGCGACGACCGGGCACAGTCCGTCGAGCTTCGCGCGGCTTTCGGGCACGTCGCCGTAGTTGACGGCGGCGGCAGAGAAGCCGCCTTCGCTGCCGGCGATCAGCGCGAAGCCGCCGCCCTGGCAGAAGCCCGCGACGGCGATCCGCGTAGCGTCGATCTCCTCGCGTGCGGCGAGCGCGTCGCGCACCGCGCAGACGTCTGCGACCTCGCGCGCGAACGTGCCGCGCACCATGTCGAGCATCACGCGGCTGAGGCACACGATGCGCCGCCCGTGCGAGTACAGCGAGGGCGCGATCGCGCCGTAGCCGGCATCCGCGAAGCGCGCGGCGATGCGGCGCACGTCGTCGTTCAAGCCGAAGGACTCGTGCAGCACCACCACTCCCGGCAACGAACCAGAACCAGAACCAGAACCAGAACGATCACCGGCACCACCAGCCCCAGCCCCGCCGCCGGGCAGGAACAGCTCGGCATGGACGCTCCCGCCGTCGGCTACAGCGACTTCCAGCTCCTGTCCCGAGGCGCTCGAACGTGCCATCCCCGCTGGACCATAGCCCTTCGCCAACGGCAAGGCGGCCATGGACGCACGTCGCGCCTGGCGACGCCACTCGGAGCGCTAGCGTTCGCAAGCGTGTTCCAGCAGGCGGATCGCTGATGTCGACCGCCGTCGCGCCCGCGCTGAGCGCGACGCCGGTGCCCCGCGTGCGCGTGCGGGTGGTGTTCGGCGGCCTGATGCTGGTGATGCTGCTGGCGGCGCTCGACCAGACGATCGTCGCCACGGCGCTGCCGACGATCGTCGGCGACCTCGGCGGCCTCAACGAGCTGGCGTGGGTGACGAGCGCCTTCCTGCTCGCCCAGACCGCCGTCACGCCGTTGTACGGGAAGCTCGGCGACCTCTACGGACGCAAGCGCATCCTGCAGAGCGCGATCGTGCTGTTCCTGATCGGCTCGGCGCTGTGCGGCCAGGCGCAGAGCATGAGCGAGCTGATCGCCTTCCGCGCAGTCCAGGGGCTGGGTGCGGGCGGCCTGATCGTCTTGATCCAGGCGGTCATCGGCGACATCGTCGCGCCGAGGGAGCGCGGCAAATACCAAGGCCTGTTCGGGGCGGTGTTCGGGATCGCGAGCGTCGGCGGGCCGCTGCTCGGCGGCGTGCTCGTGCAGGCCGTCTCGTGGCGCTGGATCTTCTATGTGAACCTGCCCGTCGGGCTCGTCGCGCTGGCGGTGATCGGCGCGACGCTGCCAAAGAGCAGCCACCGCGGGCGTCCGGCGATCGACTACCTGGGCGCGGCGCTGTTGGCGGCGGGCCTGAGCGCGATCGTGCTCGTCACGAGCCTGGGCGGCACCACCTGGTCGTGGACGGCGCCACAGACGATCCTGATCGGCGCGCTCGGCATCGCGCTGATCGCCGG
>DASXER010000103.1:0-40376 GCA_036490015.1 Solirubrobacteraceae bacterium
GTGCTCGCCATGCTGGCGCTCAGCGCCTGCGGCGACTCGCACACCAAGGTTACGACCGGCACGTACGCCGGCGAGTCCGGGGCCAACGCGCCGTACCTGGACGTCGGGCCGCTGATCTACGAGGTGCAGCTCTCGCGCCAGCTGAACCCGGCCGACTCCGAAGACGCCGCCTTCCTGGAAGGCCTCGGAGCGGCCGAAAAGAAACTCGAACCGGGCCAGGAGTTCTTCATGGTCTCGCTGCAGGTCTACAACAACGGCTCGGAACCGAAGCCCGCCGCGAGCCAGATCTCGATCGCCGACACGCAGGGCAACACCTACACGCCGATCGTGCCCAGCGCGACCAACGCCTACGCTTACCAGGCGGGCGAAGTGCCGGCCAAAGGCCAGATACCCGTGCCCGATACGACCGCCGCCAACGGGGCGACGCAGGGCGCGGTGCTGCTGTTCAAGATCCAGGTCGTCTCGCTCGACAATCGCCCGCTAGAGCTGAAGATCGTCGACCCGGAAAACCCGTCCGAAACCGCTAGCGCCGAGCTGGACGTCTAGCCGGCCCTCGGGGCGGCTCGGCTTTCTCAGACGCCCGAGCGCAGCGCGCTCTCCAGCACTTCCTTGGCCAGCGGCGCGGCCGTGTCGCCGCCGGCGCCATCTTTGACGAGCATCACGCACACGACGATGCGCGGGTTGCGCGCCGGGGCGAAGGCCGCGAACCAGGCATCGGTGTTGCTCGCTTCTTCTTCGTGGCAGCTTTCGTGGCCTTCTTCGTTTTCGTTTTCGCTTTCGTCTTCGCCTTCGCCCGCCGGTTCGGTTTCGCGCGCTTCGCCTTCCGGTTTGCAGGGCGTCTTCAGTTCGGCGGTGCCCGTCTTGCCGGCCACCACGACGCCGGGGATCGCGGCCGAGGTGCCGGTGCCCTCGCGCACGACCTCGGTCATCAGGTGGCGCACGGTGTGGGCGACCGTGGGGCTCATGACGGTAGGGCCGAGATGGGGGTGGGAGGGCAGGAAGGTGGGGGAGGGCCGGTGGCCGTCGTCGGCGATCGTGCCGGCCACCGTCGCCATCTGAAGCGGCGTCGCCAGCACCTCGCCCTGGCCGATCGCGGTCGAGCCGACGGCCAGTTCGCCCTGGATGTCGCTCGCCGGCGGCAGGCTGCTTTCGGCAGCGCCCGCGACCGAAGGTTCCTGGTTGAAGCCAAAGTGTTCGGCGGTCGCGACCAGGCGCGGGGCGCCGAGCTTCACGCCCAGCGGCGTGAAGACCGAGTTGCACGAAACGGCGAAGGAGAGTTCGAGCGAGCCGCCGCAGTCCTCGCCGTTGGCGTTGTTCAGCTTGACGCCGTCGAGCGTCGCGTAGGTCGCGTATGGGAAGACCGTGCGGGGCGTGGCCAGTTTGGCCTGCAGCACGCCCGTCAGCGTCACGATCTTGAACGTCGATCCCGGCGGTTGCAGGCCGTCGAGCCCGATGCCGGCGACAGCCAGGATCTCGCCACTGGAGGGCTTGAAGGCGACGATCCCGCCGTAGTGTGAGCCGAGCGCCGTGACCGCATCCTGCTGTAGGGATGGCGAAACCGTCGTGTGCACCGCCGGGGCGGCGTGGGCGGCGACCGAGGCCAGGGGGCGGGTGCCCGCCAGCAGCTCGCCGCCGGGCGTGCCCCGCAGGTGCGCGTCGAGCGCCAGCTCGACGCCGCTGAGGCCGACCTCGGCGTTCGCCGGCACGCCTTCGGCTTCCAGCACCGCCAAGCGCGACGCCGGTATCGGACCGACCGTGCCGAGCACCGCGCTGGCGGCTTCGCCGAGTGGCGAGTTACGCGTCTCTTCGGTCGTCGCCGGCTGGCCAGCCGAAGCGGGTGAGCTTTCGGCGAGCACGCTGCCGTCGCGCGCGAGCAGCGTCGCGCGGCGCGGCAGGTAGGTGTGGCGGCTGAGCTGCTCGCCGGCCCTGAGGCCCGGGAACACGAGCGCCCGCGTCCACAGGATGCGCGTGCCTTCGGCTTCGCTGGACCGCGTGCGGAAGGTGAAGGCGAGGTGCAGCCTGCCCCACAGCTTCGTCTGCACCTCGACCGGTACGCGCAGCGCCGACGCGGCGCCGGCGCGCGCGGGCCCTGCTACGCGCAGCCTGCCTGCCGTGGCCGTCGTCAGCGCCTGCTCGTAGAGGTGAGCGAACTGTTGCTCTGAGGTCTGGCGCCGCGCGGCCGCGTCGACGTCGCCGTACATCGTCTGGTAATCGCCCCGGCTCCAGGCGGCGACGAACTGATCGACCAGCTTCGCCTGCGGTGAGCCGCCGTGGTGAGAGCCGACAACCGCCCCCACGACGAAGGCGACGACCGCGAGCGCGATCACGGGCCGGGCTCGGCGCAGACGTTGGTCGCGGCGGTTCTCAGTCAAGGAGCTTGTAGAACATGGCAGGTGACCCAGTTGGACTGGCTGATAGTCGCGTTCGCCGGCATCCTCGCCGTTTTCGGTTTTCGGCAGGGATTCGTGGTCGGTGCACTCTCATTCGCCGGCTTCGCCGCTGGCGCCTTCCTCGGCACCCGCATCGGGCCGCTGGTGCTGCCGAAAGGCTCCGCCTCGCCGTACGCGCCCGCCTTCGGCCTGGTCGGCGCACTGCTCGGCGGGGCGATGCTCGCCAGTGGGCTGGAGGGCATCGGCTTTCGCCTGCGGCGGCTGCTGATCCTGCCCGGCATCGGAATACTCGACGGCCTCGCCGGGGCGGTCCTCGGCGCGGCCCTCGGGCTCGGCATCGTCTGGATCGGCGCCGCCGTCGCGGCGCAGACGCCGGGCCAGGAACAGCTCCACGCCGACATTCAGCGTTCGGCCATCTTGCGCACGCTCAACGACGTGCTGCCACCGTCGGGGCCGATCCTCGACGCGCTGGCGCGTCTGGATCCACTGCCCTCGATCAGCGGGCCGTCGGCCAACGTCGCGCCGCCCTCGGCGGCGGTCGCGCGCACGCCGGCCGTGCGCGGCGCCTCTCAGAGCGTCGTGCGCGTGCTCGGCACCGCGTGCGGTTTGGCGATCGAGGGCTCGGGTTGGGTCGCGGCGCCCGACGAGGTCGTCACCAACGCGCACGTCGTCGCGGGCGAGTCGGACACCACGGTCGAGGCCGGCGGGCGCACGCCCAGCTTGCCGGCGCAGGCGATCGCCTTCGACCCCACCGACGACATCGCCGTGCTGCGCGTGCCAGACCTCGGCCTGTCGGCTCTGACGCTCGCGAGCGAAGCCGTGAGCGTCAGCGGCACGGCCGGTGCGATCCTCGGCTATCCCGAGAATGGTCCCTTCGACGTGCAGCCGGGACGCATCGGGCGCACCCAGGAGGTCTCCACTCAGGACGCTTACGGGCGCGGGCCCGTCTCGCGCCTGTTGACGCCCCTGCGCGGGCTCGTGCGACCCGGCAACTCGGGTGGGCCGCTGGTCGACGCGCACGGCCGGGTCCTGACGACCGTGTTCGCGGCCACCGTCGGCGGTCGCGAGCGCGGCGGCTATGGCGTCGCCAACCAGACGGTCGCGGCGATCCTCGCCCACGTTGAAGAGAGCGAAGGCGCGGCGGTGAGCACGGGTCCCTGCACGGCTGGCTGAGCGTGGCTGGTTGAGACCGGCTGGTTGAGCGTGGCTGGTTGAGACCGGCTGGTTGCTTGTCTAGGTGGCTGGCTGGCTGGTTTGCGCGTCGCGTCAGGCGCCAGCTGGAGCCGGTCGCGCTGGTCCGGCGCCTTTACGTTTGCGTCGCTGGACGACGGCGGCGGGTGGCGTGTCGCTCGGCTTGGGAGGCGGCGTCGCGCGGGCCTGCGTCTGCTGCGCCCGGGACTTACGCTGCGCCGGTTTTCGCTGTCGTGTCTCCGGCTCCGGCGCGGTGTCGATCGCCGTCTGCATCGCGGTCAGCCGCCTGAGCAGCTCGGCGCGCACCTGCTCCAGGCCTTGCACGTCGAGCAGCGACGGGCCATGGCTACGTCTGACGGGACGCTTGGGCACGTCGGCCAGCGATCTGAGGAGATCCGGTCGCGCGGCTTCGAGCTCGCCGAGCGTGCGCTCCAGCACGCCGATCTGCGCACGCAGCAGGCGCCGGCGTTCGAGCGCCTCGTCGACCGTGCCGGTGACGGGCGGTTGCGAGACGTACAGGGCGGCCGCTACCTCGCGTGGGTCGACCCCGGATTCACGCGCCTCGTTGGCGGCCCAGGCGGCGATCTTGCCGGCCCCGCTGGGTCGCGTGGCGTGCGCGGTGCCGACGAACGTGCCGCGTCCTTGCTCGATCACGATCAGGCCGTCGCTCTCCAGGCGTTGGTAGGCCGCGCGCACCGTGTTGACGTTGACCGCCAGCGCGTCGGCGACTTCGCGCAGGCCGGGCAGCCGCTGGCCAGAGACGAGCCGCCCGTCGGCGATGCGAGCCGCAATCGCCCAGCCGAGCTGGGCGCCGATCGGGACCTCGGCGCGACGGTCGAGCGCGATCTCCTCCAGTACGTCCGTCGCGACCGTATCGATGTCTATTGCTGTCTGACCCATAGGTATGACGATAGCGCTACAAGGTGCTAGTTACATAGTGTTCTAGTCGACTAGTACACTAGTTGACTAGATGGGAGGTCCCGGGGTGAGAGAGACAGTCGCGAGTGGCGCGCCGACGGCGGTGAGCGCGGAGCCGACGCAGCGGCTCTCGACGCTCGTGACGGCGGGGCCGCGCCGTGTGCTCGAAGAGTTCGGGGACATGATCATCCTCACTGGCAGGACGCTCGTCTCGGCTCTGCGCCCGCCGTATCCATACGGCGGCGAGCTGGTTGCGCAGTTCCTGTTCTCGTTGCAAGCGGTCTGGTTCCCGCTGATGCTGACGACGATCGCGATCGACTACGGCGGCCCGGGCCTGCAGGCGGCCGGCATCCTGCAGCTGCTTGGCGGGGTGGACCGCCTCGGCGGCATCTTCGTGCTCGCGGCGGTGCGGGAAATCGGGCCGTTGATCACGTCGATCGTCGTCGCCGGCGTGGCCGGCACCGCGATCACCGCCGACCTCGGCGCACGCAAGATCCGCGAGGAGCTGGATGCCCTGCAGGTGCTGGGCGTCGACCCGGTCAAGAACCTGGTCGTGCCGCGCTTCTTGGCGCTGATGATCGTGACCGGGCTGTTCGACATCTACGCGCTGCTGTTCGGGATCTTCGGCGGCCTGCTCGCCGCGATCAAGACCGGGCAGCCGCTCGGACCTTTCTGGGGCACGTTCTTCGCCAACGCCTCGACCACCGACCTGTGGGGCTCGGTGCTGAAGACCACCTGCTTCGGAGCGATCATCGCGATCGTCTGCTCGTACAAGGGCATGACCGCCTCCGGCGGCGCCGAGGGTGTCGGGCGCGCCGTCAACGAAGCGGTCGTGACGTCGTTTCTGGCGATCGCGGCCTTCAACTACGTCTTCACGCAGACGCTGCTCGCCACGCACCCGAACATCCTGGTGATCAAGTGAACGAATTCCTCTTCCTGCCGCGCGAATGGCTCGCCTCGATGGGCGAGATAGCTCGCTTCGGCTCGCGCGTGGTGCGCGACGTGTGGGGCCTGCGCGTGCTGCGCTTCTTCGGCGAGACGCTGCGCCAGGCGGGCATCCTGATCGTCGGCTCGACGATCGTGATCTGGGCGCAGTCGTTCTTCATCGGGCTCGGCACGTGCGGGATCGAGGCGGCGTACTTCAACCAGTCGACCGGCACGACCGCCTATGCCGGCGTGTTCGCCGCCTGGTGCAACCTACGCGAGGCTGTTCCCTACGCCTTCGGCTACATGATGTCGGCCAAGGTCGGCACCGGGATCGTGGCCGAGCTCGGCGCTATGCGCATCTCCGACGAGATCGACGCCCTGGAGGTGATGGGGATCGACTCGATGACGTTCCTGTGCGCGACGCGGATGCTCGCGGGCTGGATCGTGCTGCCGTTCATGTACATCGGCGCGGTCGGGGTCGCCTTCCTGGCCTCCTATCTGGCGGTCGTCAAGCAGCTTGGGTTCGTCTCCTCCGGCGGCTACTTGCTGATCTTCTGGCAGTTCCAGAACCCGCTCGACTTCCTCTACAGCATGATCAAGGGCATGAGCATGGCGACCGTGATCGTGCTCGTCTCCTGTTACTACGGCTATACCGCCTCCGGCGGGCCCGTCGGCGTCGGGCGCGCCACGGCCAAGTCGATGGTGCTCAACCTCGTCGCCGTGACCTTCATCGGCATGTTCGGCACACAGATCTTCTGGGGCGGGAATCCCCGGGCCCCGATCGGCGGCTGAGCGCGCCTCGAGCGAGCGGCGCCGTGCACGACGGGCCGGCGTGCCGCTACCCTGACCGCGATGCCGAAGACCCTCCTGGTCGCCGAGAAGCCCTCCGTGGGGCAGGACCTGGCGCGCGTGCTGCCGGGACCCTTCAAGAAGGGCGAGGGTTTCCTGGAGGGCCCCGACCACGTGATCACCTGGGCCGTCGGGCATCTCGTGCAGCTCGCCGAGCCGGAAGCGTACGACCCGAAGTACAAGAGCTGGAAGATGGCCGACCTGCCGATCGTGCCCGACCGCTTCAAGCTCGAGGTGCGCGACGAGCGCTCGCGCAAGCAGCTGTCGGCCGTCACCAAACAGCTCGGGCGCGAGGACGTCGGCGAGGTCGTCAACGCCTGCGACGCCGGGCGCGAGGGCGAGCTGATCTTCGCCTACACCTATGAGAAGGCGAAAGCCAAGAAGCCGGTCAAACGGCTGTGGCTGAACTCGATGACGACCGCCGCCATGAAGGAGGCGCTCGCGAACCTGAACCCGGGCGAGGAGTACGAGCGCCTGGAGGAAGCGGCCCGCTCGCGCTCGGAGGCGGACTGGATCGTCGGCATGAACGCCACCCGCGCGGCGACGATCCGCCTGCGCAGCTCGTTCGACGGCGCCGTCTCGCTGGGTCGCGTGCAGACGCCGACGCTCGCGATCGTCGCGCGCCGCGAGGAGGAGATCAAAGCTTTCCAGCCCGAGCCCTACTGGCTCGTGGACGCGACCTTCGCCGCCGACCCGCTGGCCGCCGGTGACGGCGAGCGCACGTACCTCGGCCATTTCCACCTGCCTCCGGGCGGCACCGGCAAGAGCAAAGGCCCCCGTTTGGCGAGCGAGGAGGAGGCGTTCGCGATCGTCGCCGCCTGCAAAGGACGCCCGGGCACGATCACCAAGCTGGAGAAGAAAGAGCAGCGCGAGAAAGCGCCGATGCTCTACGACCTCACGACGCTCCAGCGCGAGGCCAACAACCGCTTCGGCTTCACCGCCAAACGCACGCTCGGCGCCGCTCAGCGGCTGTACGAGGAGCACAAGGCGCTCACCTACCCGCGCACGAACTCGCGCTACCTGCCGACCGACGTGATCGAGGAGATCAAGCCGATCGCCGAGCTGGTCGGCGCCCACGACGAGTACCGCAAAGGCGCCGACTACGTCGTCGGCCTGGACGTGCTGCCGCTGGAGCGGGTCGTCAACAACGAGAAGGTCACCGACCACCACGCGATCATCCCCACGCGCTCAGAGCACGCGCTCGACAAGATGGGCTCCGACGACCGCCGTATCTACGACATGGCCGTCAGGCGCTTCCTGGCCGTCTTCCACCCGGAGGCGGTGTTCGAGAACACGCGCGTCGAGACCACGGTCGAGCCGGCCGATGACTCCACCCACGGCGGCCCGCTCGTGTTCCGCACGCGCGGCAAGCTGCTGATCGTGCCCGGCTGGCGAGGCGTCTACGACGAGGTCGCCGCCGACGCGCGCGGCGGGGACTCCTCAGAGCGCGACGAGGACGAGCCCGCGGACCAGCAGCTGCCGCGTCTGATCGCCGACGAGCGTGTCCAGACGCGCGAGGTCGAGAGCCTGCGCAAGGAAACCAAACCGCCGCGCCGCTACAGCGACGCCTCGCTGCTCGGCGCGATGGAGACGGCCGGCAAGCTGGTCGACGACGACGAGCTGCGCGAGGCGATGAAGGACTCGGGCATCGGCACGCCCGCGACGCGTGCCGCGATCATCGAGCGCCTGATCACCGTCGGCTACGTGGAGCGCGACGGCCGCTCGCTCGTCGCCACCGAGAAGGGGCTGAACGTGATCCGCCTGCTCGGTGCGCACGCGCTGACCTCGCCGAGCATGACCGGGAACTGGGAGCAGCGCCTGGAGAAGATCGAGCGCGGCGACGACTCGCGCAAGCAGTTCATGAGCGACATCGCCGGCTTCGCCGAGGAGACGGTCAAAGAGCTCGACGAGACGCTCAAAGACGTGCGCATCCCGCGTGCCCGTCTCGGGCCGTGCCCGGTCTGCGGGCACGAGATCGTCGAGCACCGCCAGGGCGACTCGTGCTGGGCGCGCGACGACGCCGGCTGCGGCTTCGTGATCTGGAAGGCCAAAGCGGGCAAGACGCTGCCGATTCAGATTGCGCGCGAGCTGATCAAGCACGGTTTCACTGCCCGCCCCGTCACCGGCTTCAGGGGCCGCAGCGGACGCGGCTTCAGAGCGCACCTGGCGCTCAGCCAGACCGAGGAGGGCAAATGGCGCGTCGAGTTCGACGAGCCGTGGGCGAAGGAGGGCGCGAAGCCGCCCGACGCCGAGGAGCTCGCCGTCGAGGGCGCCGTCGCCGCTGAGTCGGCTGAGTCCGGCGAGGCCGCCGGCTCGGTCGCCGCTTAGCAGTAGCTGGAGAGTCGCAAGCGCGCACCCGCCGCGTCGGCTCGGTGCGCCAGGATGGATGGCTGTGCCACTCACGCTCGTAACGGGCCCCGCCAACTCCGGCAAGGCGGAGGTCGTGCTCGGTGCCGTCCGCGGGCACCTGGCCCATGGACGCGACCCCTGGCTGGTCGTACCGCGCCTCGCCGACAGCGATGCGTACCTGCGCGAGCTGTCCGCGGACGGCGTCGCCATGGGCGTGCGCGTCGTGCGCTTCGGGACGCTGATGGACGAGGCCGTGCGCCGCGCGGGCGTCAGCGCTCGTGCGCTCGGCGTGCTCGGTCGCGAGCGGGTGATCGCGGCGGCGGCATCCACAGCCGAGCGCGAGCCCTCGGCTTCGTTCCTAGCTGCCACCGCCGACCTATTTGCCGAGCTGCGCTCGCGGCGCGTGGCGCCCGCTCGCTTTCAGCAGGCCGTAAACGCGTGGAGTGACGCGGACCCCGCCGCGCGCGGGGTGGATCAGCTCGCGCGCCTCTACGGGCGCTACGACGAGCGCCTGAAGCGGTTGGGTCTCACCGACGCCGAGCAGCGGGCGGTGATGGCGCTCGACGAGCTGCGGCGACGGCCGGCTGCGTGGGGCGCGACGCCGGTTCTCTTCTACGGCTTCGACGACCTCACCCCGCTGCAGCTCGACGCGATCGAGACCTTCGCCGTCGTGCTCGACGTCGACGTGGTCGTCTCGCTCACCTACGAGCCGGGGCGCGCTGCGCTCGCTGGGCGCGCCGCGAGCGTCGAGTCGCTGCGCCCGCGCGCTCGTGAGCACCGCGAATGCGCGCCCCGAATCGAGCACTACGCGCCCGGCGCGGGCGCGGCGCTCAGCCATCTCGAGCGCTCGCTGTTCGAGGACGGGACGCGGCGCGTCGACGCGGATGGCGCCGTGCGCCTGCTCGAGGGCGGCGGTCCGCGGGCCGAGCTGGAGCTGGTGGCGACGGAGGTCAGGCGTCTGCTCGACGAGGGCATGGCGGCGGAGGAGGTGGCCGTCGTCTCGCGCGAGGCGCCGCGCGGCGGCGACTTGATCGAAGACGTGTTCGCGAAGGCGGGGGTTCCGATCGCGCTCGAACGGCGCGCGTCGTTTGCCGGCTCGGCGATCGGCCGCGCCCTGCTCGGGCTGCTGCGTTGCGTGCCCGACGCGGAGGGCAAGGTCGTCGGCGAGCTCGGCGACCTGCTCGCCTGGCTGCGCTGCCCAGGGCTCTTGAAGGGCGCACCGGACACGGCCAGCCTGGCCGATCGCCTGGAGCTGTGGGCGCGCCAGCGCGGCATTCGCGGAGCCGCCGAGGCGCGCGCGGCGTGGGAGGAGCGCAACTGGCCACTGGAGGCGATCGACCGCCTCCACGAAGCGCAGCGCGCTGGACCGCCGGCGCTGTTGCAGCGCGTCGATCGCGAGCTGTTCGCGCTCTATCGGCTGCCGCGCCGCGACGCCGCGGCGATACTGGACGTGCGCGACCGCGACGAGGCACGCGCGCTCGCCGCCGCGCGCCGCGCTCTCTCAGAGCTGCGCGAGCTGGCTCGCGTCGAGCGGGCGCTGGCGCCAGCGAGCGCCGCTGAGTTGGCGGACGTGCTGGAGCGCGCCGAGCTGTACGTCGGCGAGCGCCCGCGTGCCGGCGCCGTCGCGGTGCTCGATCCGCTGGCGCTGCGCGCGCGGCGCGTGCGGGCGCTGTTCCTGACCGGCATGACCGAGGGCTCGTTCCCGGCGCGTCCGGGTGGGCGGGGGCTGCTCTCCGAAGATCAGCGGCGCGGCCTGGCGGTGGCTTCGGGCCTGATGCTGGGCGAGGCGCAGGACTCGCTCGCCGCCGAGCGCTACCTGCTGTACGCACTCGTCTCGCGCCCGCAGGAGCTGCTCGTGCTGAGCTGGCACCTGACCGACGACGAGGGCGAGCCCGTGTCGCGCTCGCTGTTCGTCGACGACGTCTGCGACCTGTTCGACGCGCGGCTCGGCGAGCAGGTCGAGCGCCGCCGGCTCGGCGCGCTCGATGTGGTGCCGGTCGCCGTCGAGCGGCCCGCGGCGCCGCCGGCGGCTGCGGCCCTGCGCGACGAGCGTCTGCTGGAGCAGCTGCGCGAGCGCATCTGGTCGGCGTCGGCGATCGAGTCCTACATCGAATGCCCCGTGCGCTGGTTCGTGCAGCGGCTGCTCGACCCCGAGCTGCTGGAGCCCGAACCGGAGCCGTTCGCGCGCGGCGGCGTCGCGCACGCGGCGCTCAACGACACGCTCGAAGGACTGCGCGAGCGGACCGGTAGCGCGCGCGTGAGGCCCGGCAACCTGGAGCTGGCGCGCGAGCTGCTGGGCGCCTCGCTCGAACACCGTGAAGCGCAACGCGCCCTGTCGGTCTCGCCCGAGCGGCGCCTGGCGGGTGGGCGGCGGCTGCGGGCGGAGCTGGAGCGCTACCTGCAACACGCGGCCAACGCGGAGGATCTGCTCGAGGTCGAGCACCTGGAGCTGGGCTTTGGCTTCAGCGGCGAGGACGATCGCGGCGAGGCGAGCGAGCTGGGACCGCTGGACCTAGGCGACGGGCTGCGTTTGCGGGGACGCATCGACCGCGTCGACCGCGGGCCGGCGGGCGAGGCGGTCGTGATCGACTACAAGGCGAGCAAGGCGCCGCCGCGGGCGCGCTGGATCAAGGACGGCCGGCTGCAGGTGGCGCTCTACATGCGTGCCGTCGAGCAGTTGCTTGGCGCTCCCGTCGTCGCCGGCCTCTACCAGCCGCTGTCCGGCAAGGACCTGCGCGCCCGGGGGGCGGTCGACGGCGACAGCGCCATCGGACTCGACGCGGTCGGCACCGACGTGATCGACCCCGACGAGTTCAGCGCGCTCGTCGACGACGCCGTGCGCGAGGCGCGAAGCGCGGTCGCGCGGGCTCGGCGCGGCGAGCTCACACCGCGTCCGGAGAGCTGCAGCGGCGGCTACGGCTGCGCCTACCCGACGATCTGCAGGTGCGAGCGATGAGCCCGCGCGTCAAGGCCGTCCCCGCTCCAGACCAGCCGGCGCTGCCGGGCCTGTTCGACGAACAGGTCGAGGCTCTGGAGCCGGCGGCCGAGGCGCCCGAGATCGGCGGTCGTCCACTCAGCGCCGAGCAGGAGCCGGCGGTCGCGCGGCGCTCCGAGTCGCTGCTGCTTTCGGCCGCCGCCGGCAGCGGCAAGACGTCGGTGCTGGTCGAGCGCTTCGTACGCGCGGTGCGCGAGGACGGGGTCGCGCCTTCGAAGATCCTCGCGATCACGTTCACCGAGCGCGCCGCCGGCGAGCTGCGCGCGCGCATCCGTGCACGGCTTCTCGAGCTGGGCGAGCGCCAGGCCGCGCAGGACGCCGAGTCGGCGTTCCTCGGCACCTTCCACGGCTTCTGTGCGCGATTGCTGCGCGCTCACCCGCTGGCGGGCGAGCTGGACGTCGGCTTCGCCGTACTCGACGAGGGGCTCGCCGGCCAGCTGCGCGAGCAGGCCTTCGGCGAGGCCGTCGCGGAGCTGCTCGCCGGCGAGCGCCCAGAGGCCATCGATCTGGCGGCCGCGTTCGGCATCGACGGGTTGCGGGCGATGGTGCTCGGCGTGTTCCTAGAGCTGCGCAGTCGCGGCCAGTCGAGCCCGCGTCTGCCGCTCTCGAGTGATGGCTCTGAGGATGGGACGCTCGACGCCCGCGCCGCGCGGGCCGTGGTCCTGCTCGACGAGCTGCTGGTGGGCTTCGCGTCTGCCTATGAGCGGCTCAAGCGTCAGCGCGGCGCGGCCGACTTCGACGATCTCGAGCTACACGCGGCGGCGCTGCTCGGCGGCGACGAGGGCATCCGTCGCGCCTACGCCGAGCGCTTCGAGCTGCTGATGATCGACGAGTTCCAGGACACCAACAGACGCGAGCTGGCGATCCTGGCGGCCTTGGAGCACGAGAACCTGTTCACGGTCGGTGACGAGCTGCAGTCGATCTACGGCTTTCGCCACGCCGAGGTGAGCCTGTTTCGCGACCGTCGCGACGAGCTGGATTCTCGTGGCGCGAGCCTCGCGCTGACGCGCAACTTCCGCAGCCGGGCGGCCGTACTGGAGGTCGTCAACGCCGCCTTCGGCGGGCGCTTCGAGCGCTTCGCGCCACTCGTCCCAGGACGCGAGGACGGCGATGGTGCGGAGGGTGCGGTCGAGCTGCTGCTGACTCACAGCGAGGGCTGGGACGAGGACGAGCAGCTCGGGCGGCGCGTGGCGGCCGGCCTGCCCGACGCTCCGCGCTGGCGCCAGGCCGAGGCGCGTCTACTGGCCGAGCGGATCGCTCAGCTGGTGTCCGACGGCGACGCGAAGGCCGGCGAGGTGGCCGTGCTGTTGCGCTCGACGCCTGATCTGGAGTTGTACGAGCGAGCGCTTCAGCTGAGCGGGCTGCAGACGCTCGCGACCGTCGGCACGTTCTGGGATCGACAGCAGATCGGCGATTTGATCGCCTACCTGCAAGCGCTCGCCAACCCGCTCGACGAGGAGGCGCTGTACTCGGTGCTCGCCTCGCCGCTCGTGGGTTGCTCGCGCGACGGCCTGGCCTGGATCGGGCGCGGCGCGCGCCGGCGCGAAGGCGGGCCTGGCTCGGCCTGGCAGGCGCTGCTGGAGATGGTGGGCGACGAGGACGCGGGGGACGGGCTCACGCGTGCCGACCGCGAGGCGTTGAGCGCGTTCGCGGCGCTGCTCGCACGCGAGCGCGCCGCCGTCGAGCAGCGCTCGATCGCAAGCCTGATCGAGCGCGCCCTTGGAGCCACCGACTACCGCTCGCGTGTGCTCGCGCTGCAGTGGGGCGAGCGCAGGGTCGCGAACATCGAGAAGCTGCTGCGCGTCGCGCGGGCCTTTGAGGAGCGCGAGGGCCGCGACCTGCGCGCGTTCCTGGATTACGTGGCGCATCTCAGGCGCGCCGGCGTGGTCGAGCCCGAGGCGCCGCTCGACGGGGTTGAGCGCGAAGCGGTGCGCCTGATGAGCATCCACGCCGCCAAGGGGCTCGAGTTCCCGGTCGTCTGCGTGGCTGACCTGGGACGCAAACCGAACCTGCGCCAGCCAGCGCTGCTGGTAGACGGCGAACGCGTCGGTCTGCGCCTCGCGACGCTCGACGGCGCCGCCGCCGAGCCGGCGCTCGACCATGCGGCGCTGGCCGAGGAGCGTGCCGCGCGCGAAGCCCAAGAGGAGGACCGGATCCTGTATGTCGCGATGACGCGGGCGCGTGAGCGCCTGCTGCTGAGCGGCGCTTGCAACCTGGAGAGCTGGCCGGCAGAGGCCCGTGGGCAGGCGCCGATCGTCTGGCTCGCGCCCGCGCTTGCGGGGGACCTGATCCGCGACGTGGCAGCTGGCGCCGAGGCGGTTGCAGCGTCAGGTGTCGTGCCGGTCGGCACGGCCCGCATGAGCTACCTGGTGAGCGCGCCCGCACGGGCACGCGAGCTGCTGCGGCTGCCGAGCGGAGAGGAGCCGCAGCTGGCGGTCGTCGCGATCCCGGAACAGCGCGCCGCGGCGATGGTTGTCACTACCGAGGCTGAGGCGGGCGCGACGCCGGGGTCACGCCGCGAGCAGCCGGGCACGTTCAGCTACACGTCGCTGCACGAGCTGGAGCGCTGCGGCTTTCGCTTCTATCTCGAACGCGTGCTGGGGCTGCCCGAAGATCGGGAGGCCGCGCGCGGCGAGGGCGACGGCAACGTCAAGGCGCGCGAGCGGGGGACGGTCGTCCACGCCCTCTTGGAGCGCCTCGACTTCGCGGCCCCGCGAGCCCCGTCGGCGAGCGAGGCCCGAGCGCTCGCCGTGGAGCTGGGCGTGGCCGTCGACGGGGCGGAGGCGCTGGAGATGGTCGGGCTGCTCGAACCGGCGCTCGCGAGCCCGTTGGTCGCGCGGCTTGCCGCGGCCGAGGAGGTCCGTCGCGAGCATCCGTTCGCCTTCTCTACCGGCGAGCAGGAGCCGCTGCTCGTCGGCTTCATCGACCTGCTGGCGCGCGAGCCGGACGGCACCTGGCTGGTGCTCGACTACAAGACGGACCGGCTCGGGGACGCGAGCCTGGAGACGCTCGCGGCGCGCGACTACGCCGTCCAGCGCCTCGTCTACGCGCTGGCCGTATTGCGCTCCGGGGCGGAGCGGGTCGAGGTCGTGCACTGGTTCCTCGAGCGGCCGCTGGAGTGGGCGAGCGCGACCTACGTACGCGACGATCTGGCTCGGCTGGAGCGCCGCCTGAGCGAGCTGGCGGGACGCGGGTACGTCGTCAGCCAGAATCCCCACCGGGAGCTGTGTCTGACCTGTCCGGGCCGGCGCGGACTGTGTTCGTGGGGGGAGGAGCAGACGCTGCGCGAGCTGGTGACGGACGCCTGACGGACAATTGGGCCGCCAAAAGCCCTTTTGCCCTGCGAGATTCGCCTAGGTCGGCTTTTTCGAACCCGCTTTGCGCTGATACCCTTTCTGCTCCGCCTCAGGTGCCCGCCTGCCCGTACCTCGGGAGAAGCACCGCCCCAAGGGAGCACTTCCATGCATTCGCAAACCACGCCTCCGAAGGCCGTCGGACTCTACGACCCTAGGTTCGAGCACGATGCGTGTGGCGTTGGCATGGTCGCGCGGCTGGACAACCGGCCGACGCACCAGGTGATCGCGCGGGCGCTGACGGCGCTGGAGAACCTCGAGCACCGGGGCGCCTCCGGCGCGGACCCGCAGACCGGCGACGGCGCGGGGATCCTGATGCAGCTGCCCGACGAGCTGCTGCGTGCGACGGTCGACTTCGGGCTGCCCGCCGCGGGCGAGTACGGGGTGTTGATGTGCTTCCTGCCGACCGACGACGGGGCGCGGGCGCAGCTCGAAGCCCAGCTGGAGCGGACGGTCGTGGCCGAGGGGCAGCGGCTGCTCGGCTGGCGCGACGTGCCGGTCGCGCCGGAGCACACCGGCCGCGTGGCGGGCGCCGCACGGCCCGTCATTCGCCAGCTGTTCGTCGGCGCGGGCGAGTCGCTCGCCGGCGAGGAGGAGGAGGCGTTCGAGCGCAAGCTGTACGTGATCCGCCGCATCTGCGAGGTGAACGCCGATGTGCCCGGGCTGTACGTCGCCTCCAGCTCGTCGCGGACGATCAACTACAAGGGCATGTTGATCAGCTATCAGCTGGGCGCCTTCTACGAAGACCTGCGTGACGAACGGGCCAAGAGCGCGCTGGCGCTGGTGCACTCGCGCTTCTCGACCAACACCTTCCCGAGCTGGGAGCTGGCCCATCCCTACCGCGTGATCTGCCACAACGGCGAGATCAACACGGTGATGGGCAACGTCAACTGGATGCGCGCCCGCGAGAGCCAGCTGCGCAGCGAGCTGTTTGGCGAGGACCTGGCCAAGATCCTGCCGGTCGTGACGCCGGGCAACTCGGACTCGGCGACCTTCGACAACGTGCTGGAGCTGCTGATGCTCGCCGGGCGCAGCCTGCCTCACGCGGCGATGATGATGATCCCCGAGGCCTATCGCGATCGCGATGACCTGCCCGACTACCTGAAGGGCTTCTACGCCTTCCACTCCTGCCTGATGGAGCCTTGGGACGGGCCCGCATCGGTCGCCTTCACCGACGGGCGCGTGGTCGGAGCGACGCTCGACCGCAACGGGCTGCGGCCGGGGCGCTGGGTCGAGACGACCGATGGTCACGTCGTGCTGGGCTCGGAGTCGGGTCTGCTCGACATCCCCCCGGCGGAGGTCAAGCGCCTGGGGCGTCTGCAACCCGGCAAGCTGTTCCTGGTCGACCTGGAGCGCGGACGCATCGTCGAGGACGAGGAGCTCAAGCGCGAGATCGCCACGAAGAAGCCCTACGGCGAGTGGTACGCGCGCAACGCCGTCCCCTTCAAGGAGCTGCCGCCGTCGATGGAAGTGACGCTCTCGGACCAGCCGCTGCGGCTGCGCCAGCGCGCCTTCGGCTATTCGCAAGAGGACCTGCGCGTGCTGCTCACGCCGATGGCCGTGGAAGCGGCCGAGCCGATCGGCTCGATGGGCAACGACCAGGCGCTAGCCGTGTTCTCCGACCAGGCACCGCCGCTGTTCTCCTACTTCAAGCAGCTGTTCGCACAGGTCACGAACCCGCCGATCGACCCGATCCGCGAGGAAATCGTGATGAGCCTCGCGACTTCGCTGGGCAACGAGCGCAACCTGTTCGACGAGACCCCCGAGCACGCGCACAAGCTGCTGCTCGACCAGCCGATCCTGCTCAATCGAGAGCTGGAGACATTGCGTCATGTCCAACACGACGTCTACAAAGCGCGCACGATCGACGCCACCTGGCTCGTGCAGAAGGGCACCGACGGTCTCGCCGAGGCGGTCGAGCGCATCTGCCGTCAAGCGCACGAGGCGATCGAAGAAGGCAACAACATCCTGATCCTCAACGATCGCTTGCTCGGACCGCGGCGTGTGCCGATACCGTCGCTGCTCGCGGTCGCCGCCGTGCATCACCACCTCGTGCTCGAGGGCACCCGTCTCAGCGCCGGCATCATCGTCGAGTCCGGCGAGCCACGCGAGGTGCACCACTTCGCGACCCTGATCGGGTACGGGGCGAGCGCAATCAACCCTTACCTGATGCTTGAGACGCTCGACGAGCTGGTGTTCGAAGGCCGCATCGTGGGCAAGCGCGCCGACGGCGCTCCGGAGCCGGTCGGGGCCGAGCAGGCGGCCCAGAACGTCATCAAAGCGATCGGCAAAGGCCTGCTCAAGACGATCTCCAAGATGGGCATCTCGACGATCCAGTCCTACCGCAGCGCGCAGATCTTCGAGGCCGTCGGCCTGGAGAAGTCGCTGATCGACGCGCACTTCACCGGCACCGCCTCGCGCATCGGCGGCGTCGGTCTGAAAGAGCTGGCCGAAGAGGCGCTCGAGCGCCACGCCCGTGCCTACCCCGAGCCCGGACGCACCGTCACGGGCCAACTGCTGCCGGTCGGCGGCGTCTATGCCTGGCGCCGCGACGGCGAGCACCACCAGTGGAACCCGGAGACGATCGCGCTCGTGCAACATGCGGTCCGTTCAGCCAATGGCAACGTGGACGCGGCGCTGAAAGGTGACAGCAACGCGCTCGCCGAGGTGCGCGGCAGCGAGGCCTACGAGAAGTACAGCCAGTACGCGAAGGCGATCAACGAGGACGCCGCGCGTCGCGCCACGCTACGTGGCCTGATCGAGATCGGCGGCGGCGACGGGTCGCGCGGCGAGCCGATCCCGCTGGAGCAGGTCGAGCCGGCGAGCGCGATCGTGCGCCGCTTCTGCACCGGGGCCATGAGCCTCGGCTCGATCTCGCGCGAGGCGCACGAGAACCTCGCGATCGCCATGAACCGCCTCGGCGGGCGCTCGAACACCGGCGAGGGTGGCGAGGACCCGGTGCGCTTCCAGCCCGACGCCAACGGCGACCGGCGGCGCTCGGCGATCAAGCAGGTCGCCTCCGGGCGCTTCGGCGTGACCGCCCACTATCTCGTCAACGCCGACGAGCTACAGATCAAGATGGCGCAGGGCGCGAAGCCCGGCGAGGGCGGCCAGCTGCCGGGCCACAAGGTCGACTCCTACATCGGCTCGATCCGCCACACCACGCCCGGCGTGGGGCTGATCTCGCCGCCACCGCACCACGACATCTACTCGATCGAGGACCTCAAGCAGCTGATCTACGACCTGCGCTGCGCCAACCCGAGCGCTGAGGTGTCGGTCAAGCTCGTGTCTGAGGTAGGGGTGGGCACGGTCGCGGCGGGGGTGTCGAAGGCCAACGCGGATCGGGTTCTCATCGCCGGCCACGATGGCGGCACGGGTGCCTCGCCGCTGTCCTCGATCCAGGCGGCGGGCGTGCCGTGGGAGATCGGCCTCGCCGAGACTCAGCAGACACTGCTGCTCAATGATTTGAGATCTCGCATCGTTGTCCAAACCGACGGCCAGCTGAAGACGGGACGCGACGTCGTGATCGCCGCGATGCTCGGCGCCGACGAGATGGGCTTCTCGACCGCGCCGTTGATCGCGACCGGCTGCATCATGATGCGCGCCTGCCATCTGAACACCTGTCCGGTCGGCATCGCCACGCAGGACCCCGAGCTGCGCAAGCGCTTCAAGGGCACGCCCGAGCACGTCGTGAACTTCTTCTTCTTCGTGGCCGAGGAAGTGCGCGAGATCCTCGCCTCGCTCGGGCTGCGCACACTGGACGAGGCGACCGGTCGCGTCGACCTGCTCGGCGTCGCGCCCGCGATCGAGCACTGGAAGGCGCGTGGCGTCGACCTGACGCACATCCTGACCCACATCGAGTGCTCCGACGGTGCGCCGCGGCGGCGCGTCGAACCGCCGCCGGCGGTGCTCGACGACGCGCTCGACTGGCAGCTCGTCGAGGCCGCCAAGGACACGATCGCGGGTGGCGCTCCGGTGCGCATTGCGCTTGGGATTCGGAACCGCAACCGCTGCGTCGGCGGCATCCTCTCCAGCCACGTCGCGGCCGCGCGCGGGGCGGAGGGCCTGGCGGAGGACTCGATCGTTGTCGAGTTCGAGGGCTCGGCCGGCCAGAGCTTCGGCGGCTGGCTGGCGCCGGGCGTCGACTTCACGCTGCGCGGCGACGCACAGGACTATGCCGGCAAGGGCTTGTCGGGCGGCGTGTTCGCGGTCCGCCCGCGCGAGGGCATGGGCGAGCACTTCGTGGCAGAGCAGAACGTGATCGTCGGCAACACGGTGCTGTACGGCGCAACCGCCGGACGCGCCTTCTTCCGCGGGCTCGCTGGCGAGCGTTTCGCGGTGCGCAACTCCGGCGCCTGGACCGTGGTCGAGGGCGTTGGCGACCACGGCTGCGAGTACATGACCGGCGGCCGCGTGGTCGTGCTCGGGCGCACCGGGCGCAACTTCGCCGCCGGCATGAGCGGCGGCGTCGCCTACGTGCTCGACGAGGACGGCACCTTCGCCAAGCGCTGCAACATGGGCATGGTCGGCCTCGAACAGCCTTCGGAGGCGGACACGATCGAGCTGCGCGCGCTGATCGAAGAGCACGGCCGGCGCACCGCTTCGCCGGTTGCGGCGCGGGTCCTGCTGGAGTGGGACCTGCTGCTCGAGCGCGGCGCGTTCGTGAAGGTCATGCCGCACGACTACAAGCGCGTGCTGCGCGAACGGGCCGAGGAAGAGACCAATGCGGCACAGGCGGCTGAAAATGGAGATCTGTCGTCGGACGGACCGCTGGACGCAGCCGGACCGGGAGACACTCGCTCCGCTCCCATCCCCGAACCGGCCGGACCGGGAGACACTCGCTCCGCTCCCATCCCCGAACCGGCCAGCGAGACGGGCGTCTGATGGGCGAGCTGGGCGGCTTCCTGAAGGTCGAGCGCCACGGCGTCCCGTACCGGGACAGCAAGGAGCGCGCGCACGATTACAACGAGTTCCTGATCACGCGCCCGGTCGGAGAGCTGCAGCAGCAGGGCGGACGCTGCATGGAATGCGGCGTGCCGTTCTGCCACAACGGCTGCCCGCTCGGCAACCTGATCCCCGACTGGAACGACCTCGTCTACCGCGACCGCTTCGAGGACGCGATCGCGCAGCTGCACGCGACCAACAACTTCCCCGAGTTCACCGGGCGCCTGTGCCCGGCGCCGTGCGAGGCCGCGTGCGTGCTGGAGATCCGCGAGGGCGACGCCGTCACGATCAAACAGATCGAGAACGCGATCATCGACCGCGCCTGGCAGGAGGGCTGGGTCGCGCCCCAGCCGCCGCGCCACGAGACCGGCCAGACGGCCGCCGTCGTCGGCTCCGGCCCCGCTGGCATGGCGGCCGCGCAGCAGCTGCGGCGCGCCGGTCACAGCGTGGTGCTGTTCGAGCGCGACGAGTCCGTCGGCGGGCTCGTGCGCTTCGGCGTGCCGGACTTCAAGATCGAGAAGCGGGTCGTCGAGCGGCGCGTCGAGCAGCTCGCGGCCGAGGGCGTCGAGATCCGCTGCGGCGTCGAGGTCGGCAGCGACCTGTCCGCCGAGGAGCTGTTGTCCGGTTTCGATGCCGTCGTGCTCGCGACGGGATCCCGTGTCCCGCGCGATCTGCAGGTACCAGGTCGCGAGCTACACGGCGTGCACTTCGCGATGGACTACCTGTACCAGCGCAACCGCCTGCTGGCGCGCGAGATCGGCCCGCCGCCGCGCAGCGCGCAGCCTGCGGTCGAGCTGCCGATCACCGCCAAGGACAAGGACGTGGTCGTGATCGGTGGCGGCGACACCGGCGCCGACTGCGTCGGCAACGCGCTGCGCGAGGGCGCGCGCTCGATCGTGCAGCTCGAGCTGCTCGCCGAGCCGCCCGCGCACCGCCCCGACGACCGCACGCCATGGCCCGAGTGGCCGCTGAAGTACCGCCTCAGCTACGCGATAGAGGAGGCGCACGCGCTCGGCGTCGGCGAGCAGGACTACGCGGTCGCGACGACGGCCCTGAACGACGACGGCAACGGCGGCGTTCACAGCCTCACGATCGCCCACGCCGAAGCGGCGCCTCCGTTCGCGCCGGTCGCGGGCACCGAGCGCGATCTGCCGGCACAACTGGTGCTGCTGGCGATGGGCTTCCTGCACCCCGAGCAGCCGCTGCTGGACGGCATCGGCGTCGAAAAGGACCCGCGCGGCAACGTCAAGGCCATCAGCCCGTACACGACCTCGGTCGACGGCGTGTTCGCCGCGGGCGACGCGCGTCGCGGTCAGTCGCTGATCGTGTGGGCGATCAACGAGGGTCGCCAGTGCGCGCGCATGGTCGACCGCTATCTCGCCGCCAAGCGCGGCCACGCCGAGGGCACGCGCGACGAGGGCGAAGCCGGCCACGCGGACGCCGACGCTGGGCCGGAGGGGCCGCCCCAGCACGTCGGGCCCGGAGTCGGCGCCGGCGGGTAGCTACTCTCCCGTTTATGAGTCATGCCGCCGTCGATGACCCCGCCGCCGATGCGCATGGCGAGGGCGAGGCGATCAAGCGCGTCTGCCTGATCGGGGCCGGCTCCTCGGGCATCGCGGCCGCCAAGGCGCTGCACGAGCGCGGCGTCCAGTTCGACTGCTTCGAGAAGTCCGACCGCGTCGGCGGCAACTGGGTGTTCGAGAACAGCAACGGGATGTCAGCCGCCTACCGCGACCTGTTCATCAACACCTCGCGCCCGCGCATGGCCTATTCGGACCTCCCGATGCCGGACTCCTATCCGGACTTCCCGCATCACACGCAGATCGCCGCCTACTTCGACGAATACGTCGACCACTTCGGCTTCCGCGACAAGATCGCCTTCCGAACGGGCGTCGAGCACGCCTCGCGCGGCGCCGACGGCGTCTGGAACGTGCGCCTGGAGAGCGGCGAGACACGCCGCTACGAAGCGCTTGTCGTCGCCAACGGCCACCACTGGGACCCGCGCTGGCCGGAACCGTCGTTCGCGGGCTCCGACGGCTTCTACGGCGTGCAGATGCACGCTCATTCTTACGTCGACAACGAGATCTTCGAGGGCAAGCGGGTGGTCGTGCTCGGCATGGGCAACTCGGCGATGGACATCGCCGTCGAGTCCTCCTACGTCGCCGAGAAGACCTACCTGGCGGCACGCCAGGGGGTGTGGATCGTGCCGAAGTACATCTTCGGCAAACCGGTCGACCAGTTGCGCAACGACCCGCGCATCCCCTTCAAGGTCCGCCAGCGCTTCACGCAACAGCTGATCAAGAGCTACGCGGGTCCACCCGAGCGCTACGGGCTGCCGAAGCCCAACCACCGCTTCGGCGAGGCGCACCCGACTGTCTCCGGGCGAATCCTCGACCGCATTCAGCACGGCACGATCGCACCCAAGCCGAACATCGCGGCCTTCGACGGCTCGCGCGTGCGCTTCACCGACGAGAGCAGCGTCGAGGCGGATGTGGTCGTCTATTGCACCGGCTACAAAATCACGTTCCCGTTCTTCGACGAGGAGCTGATCTCCGCGCCCGATAACCACATCGAGCTGTACCGGCGCGTCTTTCACCCGCAGATCGAGAACGTCTTCTTCGTCGGCCTGCTGCAGCCACTTGGGGCGATCATGCCGCTGGCCGAGGCGCAGGGAGCCTGGGTCGCCGACTACCTGCGCGGCGACTACGAGCTGCCATCCAAGACCCAGCTGCTTGCCGACATCGAGGCCGACCAGAGCGCGATGCGCGAGCGCTACGTAGCCTCCAAGCGACACACGATCCAGGTCGACTTCGACGACTACCTCCTCGCACTGGCGAAAGAGCGCCAGGCGGGGGCCGTCCGGGCACGAGCCCGCGGCTTTCTCCCACCGGCGCTATGCCAACCTTCTGCCGCCACAATCGCTTCCTAGAGCGCTGCCCGATCTGCAGCCGGGACCTACCGAGCGCGTCGGGGACGGGCGGCTCGGCGGCGACCGGCACGAGGACGCGGCGCCAGAGCACGAGCCCCACGAAGCGCTCCGGCTCGGGGCTGCGCGTGCGCCGCGAGGGACGTGCGCTAGAGGACGGGTACGGCAGCGGGCTGATGCCGGGGCTGCGCGCCTCGGAGGACGCGCGCCGGCTTGCGGAGGAGATAGCGTTTGCCGCCGGCCGCCTGAGCGTGTTGGCCGTCGAGCCGCCCGGGCTCTACGGCGAGGCGCGTGCGGTCGCGACGAGCGACCCTGAGCGCGCCGCCTGGATCTGCTTTCTGCTCGCCTACTTCTCGCCGCTCGAGGGCGAGGACCCGTTCGCCGGCGTGCGCCTAGCGCTGGAGCGGCTGCCGTCGGTCGAGTCGCTGAATGAGGCCGACGGCGAGGCCGTGCTCGATGGGGTGGAGACCGGGCCGCGCGGCTCGCACGAGCCCGCCCGTGGCATCTCGACGTTGAAGGCCTACGCAGACTGGCTTCAGCGCAACGGCGGTGGCGCCCAGGCGGTGGCCTTCGCGGGCGATGAGAGCTGGAGTCCCGAACGGCGCTTCGAGCGCCTGTATGAGCGGCTCGCGCTACCCGGCCTCTCGCGCGCCGCTCGATACGACCTGCTCGTGACGCTCGGCCGGCTCGGCCTGTTCGAGCTGCGCCCGGACTCGCTCCACCTCGGCGGCGGTCGGGGAGAGGCAGCCGGGGAGCCGACGATCCTGGCGGCCAAGCGCGTCTTCGGGATTGGCGACCCGATCCTGCTCGAGCGTCGCGCGAGCACGCTGGCACAGGCGATCGAGGCGCCCTTGGAGGCGCTGGATCCAGCTCTGTCGAGCTGGGGTAGCGGCGAGCGAGCCAGCCTCGGAGTGCCAGCGGAGACGCTCGACGTGGGCCTGCTGGAGCGCACACGGGAAGTCTTCGGCCTGTAGATCCGGGCTCCGAGAGATGTCGTCCACACGGGCGCCTACAGTCCAATGGCAGTCAGCAGCCAAAGACCGTCGGGAGCCGCGATGCCACTCTGCTTCATACAGCCCCAGGACGCGATCCGCGTGATCGCCGAGTCGGTCGGTCGCGAGGCGCGCCGGCAGCTCGTGGGGGAGGTCGTGCGAGCGTGGGTCGACGACATACCCGACCAGGAACTGTCGGTCCACTACGCGAAGGCGATCGCGGATCTCGACGAGGAGGACCTGCACCTGTTGGCCGCCTGGCACGCCTCGCTGGAGGTCGGCCAGCCGATCCCCAACACCGACTTTCTCGTCGGCGTCTTCCCGAGCCTCGGCGAGAACCGCCGCGAGGCACTGAAGATCGCGGCCGGCTTCCGTGGCGAGGAGGCTTTCCAGGCCGGAGTCGCGGAGGACCAGGCGCTCGACACGGTGCTGCCACGGCTGTCGAACGAGCGCGCCGTGGAACTCGCGAACGAGTGCATCCAGCTGTACATGTGGGACCGCCTCGGCTGCGACAACTAGCGGGCCGCTAGGCGGCGCCTCGCGCGCTCGACCTGCACTCGCAGATGACCGTCGAAGCTGAGCACGGGCGCCGCCTGCTCGTGCAGCGCCGGGTCACCCCGCTGTCTGATCCAGTCGTCCGGCACCGGCTCAATATACGGCCCGGCTAGACTCCCTCTCATGTCAGATGCCACCGCACCCGCTCCCACCGAGGAAGACGTGATGGACGCCCTGTCGAACGTGATCGACCCCGAGCTGGGGTTGGACTTCGTCGAGCTGGGCCTGATCTACGGCGTCGAGGTAAGCGACGGTCACGTCAAGGTGACGTTCACGCTCACGACCCCCGGCTGCCCGATCGGCCCTCAGGTCACCGAACAGATCGACGAGTTCGTGGGTGAAGTCGAAGGCGTCAAGTCGGTCGAATCGGAGATGGTCTTCGTGCCACCCTGGACGCCAGAGATGATGAGCGAAGACGCCAAGTTCGCGCTCGGCTACTGAGCCGAGCCGGGCCGCGCTGGTCAGGCGGCGGTCGGAGTGGTCTCGCGCGCGAGTGCGAGCAGGTTCGACAGCTCTTCTTCGATGCTCGCGCCAATCTTGTCGATGTCGGACAGCGCGTCGAAGTCGCCGAGCAGACCGAAGTTCATCTGTCCGTTGTAGGACATGATCGCGATTGCGAGTGCGTGGTTCTCGGGCAGGAAGGCGACCGGGATCGCCTGCAGCATCCTGCGCCCGAGCACGTAGAGCGGGAACTGCGGGCCGGGGACGTTCGTGACGATCAGGTTGAACAGGCGCGTGGAGAAGTTCAGCCGCGAGGCCTGCGCCAGGATCGTCGGTGGGGCGAAGTTCTGCGCGCCCGAGATCACCTCGGCGCCCAGCGCCTGCTTGGACTCCTTCAGGCCGTCCATGGCGTTCGAGACGAACCGCAGTCGCCCGATCGGATCGTCGATGTAGACCGGCAGCGGTCCGCGCATCACGACGATGCGGTTGCCGCCGCCGTCGCGCTCGTCTTCGGTGCGCACCGAGACCGGCACCAAGGCGCGCATCTCAACGCCCTCGGTGCGCCGCCCACGCACCTCCAGGAAGGTGCGCAGCGCACCGGCCACGACAGCCAGCACGACGTCGTTGACGGTGCCGCCGAAGGCGTTCTTGACGGCCTTGAAGTCGGACAGTTCCGCGCGCACGCCGACGAACCGCCGGTGCGGCCCGATCGGCACGTTCAGCGGCGTCTCAGGTGCCGGGTTGAGGCCGGCCCAGACGATCTCGCCGATGCCCTCGGCCGCCTCCTTGGCACGGTCCAAGGCGCGCTCGGGGTGGGTCATCGCGTCGAAGGCGCCCTCGACCAGCGCGACGCCGGTCTTGACCGCTCCCACCATGCCAGCGGCCAGGAGCTGCGTCGTGCCGGGCTCGGGGTGCGGCTGCCAGGCGCGTCCCGAGTGCGGGATCTGGGGTGGGTCGGGGGAGAGGTCGAACAGCACCGTCGCCAGGTCAACGCCCGCGATTCCGTCGATCAGCGAGTGATGCGTCTTCGTGATCAGCGCGAAGCGGTCGTCCTCGAGACCTTCGATCAGCCACATCTCCCACAGCGGCTTGGAGCGGTCCAGTTGCTGCGAGAAGATCCTCGCCGTCAGGTCCTGCAACTGCTCCCACGTGCCGGGGGCCGGCAGGGCGGTGTGGCGTACGTGGTACTCGAGGTTGAAGCTGGGATCGTCGACCCACACCGGCCGGCCGCTGTCGAGCGCCGTGTTGGCGAGCTTGTGGCGGTAGCGCGGCACCAGATGCAGGCGCCTGCGGATCTGTTCGAGGAACTCGTCCATCGGCGGCGGCGGGCCCTCGACGAGCGTCAGGCCGCCGATGTGCATGTGCGACACGGGACCCTCCTGGTGCAGGAAGGAGGCGTCTACCGGTGTCAGGCGATCGAGGTGGCGCTGCGCCATCGCGCTTAGGGTACCGGGCTGAGGCGGGTGGGTGCCAATACAATGGGGCTCGTGGCCAATACGGTGCAGAAGCTCGTGCTGGCGGCTCCTCGCGGCTACTGCGCGGGCGTCGACCGGGCGGTGCAGACGGTCGAACGCGCGCTCGAGAAGCACGGCCGGCCCGTCTACGTGCGCAAGCAGATCGTGCACAACAAGCACGTCGTCGAGGAGCTGATGAAGCGCGGCGCGATCTTCGTCGAGGAGCACACCGAAGTGCCGGAGGGCGCCGTCTGCGTGTTCTCGGCCCACGGCATAGCGCCGAGCGTGCGCGAGGGCGCCGTCGAACGCCGCCTGGAGACGATCGACGCCACCTGCCCGCTGGTGACGAAGGTGCACCGCGAGGCGGCCCGCTTCGCCGAGCAGGGCTACACGATCGTGCTCGTCGGCCACGCTGGCCACGAGGAGGTCGAAGGCACGATGGGCGAGGCGCCGGAGCGCATCGTGCTCGTGCAGGACGTCGAGGACGTCGAGCGGCTGGAGATCGATGATCCCGAGCGTGTGGCCTTCGTGACCCAGACGACGCTGGCCGTCGACGAAACGCGCGACATCCTCGAGCGGCTGCGCGCACGGTTCCCCCACATCACCGGTCCGCGCACCGACGACATCTGTTACGCCACGACTAACCGGCAGGCGGCCGTCAAGCAGATGGCGCCGTCCTGCGACCTGCTGCTCGTGATCGGCTCGCGCAACTCCTCCAACTCGGTGCGGCTGGTCGAGGTGGCACGCGACTGCGGCACCGAGGCCCACCTGATCGACAACGTCGGCGAGGTGCGCGAGGAGTGGTTGGAGGACCGCGAGGTGGTCGGCGTGTCCTCCGGCGCGAGCGCGCCCGAGAACCTGGTCGAGGACCTGGTCGAGTTCTTTCGCGCCCGCGGCGTGAGCGACGTCAGCGAGTTCGACGTCGTGCGCGAGGACGTCCGCTTCATGCTCCCCAAGCAGATCCGCGAGGTCGCGACAGCCGGCGGAGAGCGCTGAGCGCTCGCCAGATCCTGAGGGTGGCTTCTTCCTCCGTCGCGGCGACGCGCGGGACGGGCTGGGCACGGTCATGCGCACGCTGATCCTGTCCGACCTGCATCTCGGCAGCGTCTCCCGCTCGGACCTGCTGCGCCACGAGGATCTGCGCGAGCCGCTGCTTCAGGCCGTCAAAGACGTCGATCGCGTGGTGTTGCTGGGCGACGTGCTCGAGCTGCGGCACGGTCCGATGCGCGAGGCGATGGTGGCCGCACGGCCGTTCTTCGAAGACCTGGGCCGCGCGCTCGACGGTGGCGAGGTGCTGATCACGGCGGGCAACCACGACCACGCGCTGCTCGAACCGTGGTTGGCGGCGCGCGGCGCCGCCGGCGAGCCCGCGCCGCTCGCGGCAGAGCAGCTGATCGAGCCCTCAGAGGCTTCGCCGGCGCTCGCCCAGATCGCCGCTTGGTGTACGCCGGCCAGGGTGCGCGTCGCCTATCCGGGCGTATGGCTGCGCGAGGACGTCTACGCCATGCACGGCCACTACCTGGACTGCCATCTGACCGTGCCGACGCTGGAGCGCCTCAGCGTGGCGGCCATGAGCCGTCTGCTCGGCCGGCCCGCGGACGGCTTCGACTGTCCCGGCGACTACGAGGCGATGGGCGCCCCGGTGTTCGCCTGGCGTGATGCGGTCGCCCGTGACACCCGCACCGGCGCGGCGTTGAACGGCATGGCGACCGTAAATGCCTGGAGTGCGCTGCGCGGTTCCTCCGCCCGGAGCAAAAAGGCAGGCGGCAGGTCCGCCTCGCCGCTGCACCAGCGTCTGCGCCGCTCGCTGACGAGGCGCGCGTTTCGCATCGCTTTCCCGGTCGCGACCTCGGTCCTCAACCGTGCCGGCCTCGGGCCGCTGAAGGCGACGATCTCGACTGAGGAGCTGCGCCGGGCCGGACTGCTCGCGATGGGCGAGGTAGCGGCACGGATCGGGGTCGTCGACGCCTATGTGGTGTTCGGCCACACGCACCGCACGGGCCCGCTGCCCGGCGACGCGGAGGGCGAGTGGCGTGGGCGCGCGGGCGCGCGGCTCGTCAACTGCGGCAGCTGGACCTACGCGCCGATCTTCCTCACCTCAGAGCCCGGCGAGAGTCCCTACTGGCCCGGCGGCTGCGTGCTACTGGAGGACTCCGGCCCCCCGACGCTGTTGCGCCTGCTGCAGGAGCACTCCCACGAGCAGCTCAAGCCGTCAGCCCGGGCATGAAGCAGGTCGCGTGGCAGATGACCCCTTCGCCCGGGCGCAGCTCGATCTCGGCGCGCGTGTGGCGTGCGTGCTCGACCAGCGGGTAGGCACCGGGATGCTCGACCACGACAACCGTCTCGCCGTTGACGAGCAGCTCGCCGCTGCCCTCCAGCACGGCCCACGCGGCCCCCGCCTCATAAGGGCCGCTGTAGGCGCCGGGGCGCTCCTCGCTGGGCGCCAGCAGCGGGGCGCCGGTCCGGTCCTCGGCGCGTAGCGCCGGCAGCGGCTCGCGTTCGAGGCCCAGCAGCTCCTGGATCGCCAGCTCGGTTTCCTCGTAGGCGCCTTCGCCGTAGTGGTAGTCGAACAGTCGCCCGTGTCCGTCGAACAGGTAGCGCGCTGGCCAGCCGACGTTCTCGTACTCCTGCCAAAGCTCCATCTCGCCGTCGATCAGCACCGGATGCTCGACGCCGAGCCGAGCCACAGCCGCCCGCACGGCCGCCTCGTCGCGCGAAGGCGCAAACCCAGGGGAGTGCACGCCGATCACACGCAGGCCGTCCTCGCCGTAGCGCTCATGCCAAGCCTTCACATAGGGCAACGTCCGCATCGAGTGCGGCCGGCAGAAGTCCCAAAACTCCACCAGCATCGGCCGCCCCCGCTGAATAGTCGCCTGAGGCCCAGCAACATTCACCCACGGAAGCTTCGTGGGGAAGAGCGGAGCAGCAATAGTGTCAACAGGAGCGCGCAAGAAAGCGAGTGACCACTACGCCCCTGAGAGGCGCGAGGGCCAAGCGTCGCAAGGACGCAGGAGGTGAAGTGTGCGACAGCACACGAGCCGACGAGGACGAAGCGAGGCGCCGGCCATCGCGCCTCTCAGCCGATTGAGCCGACCATCTCTAGCTGAATGAGCCGGTTCAGCTCGACCGCGTACTCCATCGGCAGCTCCTTCGTCACGGGCTCGATGAAGCCGTTGACGATCATGGCGGCGGCCTCGTCCTCGGTGAAGCCACGTGAGCCCATGTAGAAGAGCTGGTCGTCGGAGATGCGCCCGACGGTGGCCTCGTGGGCGACCGTTACGTGCGGGTTCTGGATCTGGATGTCGGGCCAGGTGTCCGAGCGCGATTCGCCGTCCATCATCAGGCCGTCGCATTGCACGCGGGCTTTGGAGCCGGCGGAGTTGTTGCCCATCTTGACGAGGCCGCGGTAGCCCATGATGCCGCCGTCCTTGGAGATCGACTTGGCGAGGATGTTGGAGGTCGTGTTGGGCGCCAGGTGCACGACCTTGGCGCCGGTGTCCTTGTGCACGCCTTTGCCCGCGACGCCGACGTTGAGATGGTCGGCGCGTGCGCCCTCGCCCATCAGGTAGGAGCCGGGGTAGAGCATCACGTACTTGGCGCCCATCGAGCCGCCGACCCACTCGACGGTGCCCTCGGCGTCGACGATCGCGCGCTTGGTGTTGAGGTTGTAGACGTCCTTGGACCAGTTCTGCACGGTCGTGTAGCGGGCCTTGGCGCCGTCGTGCACGAAGATCTCGACGACGGCGGAGTGCATCGAGTTGACGCTGTAGGTCTGCGCCGTGCAGCCCTCGATGTAGTTCACCTCGGAGCCCTCGTCGGCGACGATCAGGGTGTGCTCGAAGGTGCCCTCGCCGGCGCCCTCCATGCGGAAGTAGGACTGCAGCGGCAGGTCGCACTTGACGCCCTTGGGGATGTAGCAGAACGCTCCACCCGACCACACGGCGCCGTGCAGGGCCGAGAACTTGTTGTCCTGCGCCGGCACGCACTTGTTCATGAAGTACTTCTGCACCAGCTCCGGGTACTCGGTGATGGCGGTGTCCATCGAGCAGAACAGGATGCCGAGCTTGGAGTACTCCTCCTTGAGGCCCTCGTAGACGGGCTCCTGGCGCCACACGCCCACCACGCCGGCGAGATGCTCCCGCTCGGCCTGGGGGATGCCCAGCGCCTCGTAGGTCTCCTTCATCTCCTGCGGCACCTCGTCCCAGCTGTTGAAGCGGCCCGCCGTGGGCGGCGAGTAGAGCACCAGCTCGTCGAGGTTCAGGCCGCTCAGGTCGGGGCCCCACTTCGGCATCGGCTTGCGTTCGAAGATTTCCAGCGCTTTGAGCCGTTTTTCGGCCATCCAGTCGGGCTCGCCCTTGATCTTGGACAGCTCGCCGATCACCTCGCGTGAGATGCCTTGGCGAGCGCGCAGCTGGCCCTGTTCATCCTCGACGATTGGGCTTGGCTTGGTGATCTTGGTGCTGTCGATGGTCGCCATCTGGCTCCTCGCTGCCGTTGAGCTTTTAAGTCGAATCCTGTGCTCTGAGGTAGGAATTGTATCGAGCCGCTCGACGCGCTTCCCGTCCGAGTGCTTACGAGCCTGCGGAGAGGCCTCTCACCAGAGCGTAGCCGCGGGGTCGAAAGCGCGAATTGCCGCGTCGCGGGTGATCAGGGTGGCGCCGAGGGTGCGGGCGGTGGCGTAGATGAGGCGGTCGCCTGGATCGCCAGGGAAGCGTCTGTCGTCCAACGTCCCCGCCGCGACGGCGATCTCGATCGTTGGCTCGAGCGTCTCGATGCCGTGAGTCGCGAGGCCCTGGGAGACCCACGCTCCAATGTCGCGGTCGAGATCTATGCGACCTGTCGCTGCCAGGGTCGAGAGCTCCCAAGCGCTGATCGTCGAGACGCCCAGGCGCGTCCCCTGTTCGATCGCCTCCAGCGCCGGCTCTGAGAGCCGTTCCGGCGCGTCCACCCACCACAGCCAGGCGTGCGTGTCGAGGACGATCACTCCGTCATCGCGTTCCACTCGACCTCGATCGGGCGGATCAGCTCCTCGTCGGACACGTTGTATTTGACGGAGCCGCGCAGGCTTCGCGGCTCCTCGACGGCGATCACGCGCGCAACTGGACGCCCGCGCTTGGTGACCACGATCTCCGAGCCACTGTTAGAGACCTCGTCGAGCATCGCCAGGCAGCGCGCCTTGAACTCACTGGCGGAAACGATCTTCGATGACATGACCATGGTCACATTACCACGGTCATTTACGTTCTAGGAGGGCCAGTCCCCGTCCCCGGTGACCGCTCCGCGCACGACCTTCAGGTTCAAGAGCGCGCACTTGCGCCGTGTGGCGGACACGGGGATGCCGAGCAGGTCGATCATCCAGTCGGCGCCCAACGAGCCGACCTCGTCGAGCGACATGCCCTTCAGCTCCTCGGAGGCGATCGAGGCGGCGGCCTGGGAGATCGCGCAGCCGTGGCCGTGGAAGCGCAGGTCCTCGATGCGGTCGTCCTTGATACGGATGTGCACGCCCAACTCGTCGCCGCACAGCGGGTTGTGCTCGAGCGCCTCCAGGTCGTGGGGGTCCAGCTCGCCGAAGTTACGCGGGCTCTTGTAGTGGTCGAGGATGTAGTCGCGGTAGAGGTCGTCCACGTCTCGCCAGCTCCTCAGAGACCGAAGATCTCGCGTCCGGCTTCAAGCGCGACGACCAACGCGTCGATGTCGGAGCGCTCGTTGTAGACGCTGACGCTGGCGCGCGCGGTGGCCGCCACGCCGAGGCATTTCATCAGCGGCTGGGCGCAGTGGTGTCCGGCGCGGACGCAGACGCCGTCGCGCCCGAGGATCTCGGCGATGTCGTGCGGGTGCATTCCGTCGATCGTGAACGAGGCCAGCCCGCCGCGACGCTCGGCCTCGCGCGGGCCGACGACGCGCAGGCCGGGCACGCGCTGAAGCCGTTCGAGCAAGTAGGCGGTCAGGGCCCGCTCGTGCTCGCGCACGCGCTCCATGCCGAGCGCGGACAGGTACTCGACGGCGACCCCCAGCCCGACGATCTCGGCGATCATCGGCGTGCCCGCTTCAAACTTCCACGGCAGCTCGTTCCAGCTCGCGCCGTCGAAGCCGACCGAGGCGATCATGTCGCCGCCCGTCAGGAACGGCTCCATCTCCTCCAAGAGCTCACGGCGCCCGTGCAGCACGCCGACGCCGGTCGGCCCAAGCGCCTTGTGGCCCGTCCAGGCGTAGAAGTCGGCGTCCAAAGCGCCCACGTCGACGGGCATCTGTGGCACCGCCTGCGCGCCGTCCACGACCGTCACGGCCCCGGCGGCGCGCGCGCGCGCGATCATCTCGGCGGCCGGGTTGATCGTGCCGAGCACGTTCGAGACGTGGGCGAAGGCCAACAGCTTCACGCGCCCGCCGGCCAGCTCGCGATCGAGCTGCTCCAGCGACAGCTCGCCCTGGGAATCGACCTCCAGGTAGCGCAGCTCGGCGCCGACTGCTTTGCACAGCACCTGCCACGGCACGAGGTTGGCGTGGTGCTCCATCTGCGTGACCAGAACCACGTCGCCCGCACCTACATGAGCGCGTCCCCAGCTGTAGGCGACGAGGTTGATCGCCTCGGTCACGTTCTTCGTGAAGATCGTCGTCTTCACCTCCGCGCCGACGAAGCCGGCGACACGCTCGCGGGCGCCCTCGAAGGCCGCGTCGGCCTCCTGCGCGAGCGGGTAGACGCCGCGGTGCACGTTCGCGTTGTGCAGGCTCAGGTGCTCGCTCACCGCGTCGATCACGACCTGCGGCTTCTGCGCGCTGGCGGCCGAGTCGAGGTACACCAGCGGCAGGCCGCCCGGACGTGCGGACAGAATCGGGAAGTCGCCGCGCACGTCCAGCGCGGAGGCGCGCGCGGTGATCGACGGCGCCCCGCTCATCCGGCGCTCAGCGCCAACCCGCCACTACGCGACGACGCAACCATAAAAATCAAACGCCATCTAACGCGCGGTCGCATAGGCTTCGATGTCCTCGCGGGCGGCTGCCAGCTTGCGCGAGACCTTCGCGCGCACCAGCTCCGCCAGCGGCTCGTCCTGCAGCTCGGACAGCAGCGGCTCGAAGAAGCCCTCGATGATGATCCGCACCGCCGCCGCGCGATCCAGCCCGCGGCTCTGCATGTAGAAGATCACCGCCTCGTCCAGCTCGCCGACGGTGCCGCCGTGCGAGGCCGAGACGTCGTCCGAGGACACGAGCACCGACGGGATCGCGTCGATGCGCGCCTTCGGCGAGAGCATCATCGAGTGGATCTGCAGGTAGGTGTGGGTCTGCTGCGCACCCGGGTCGATCTGGATCAGGCCCTCGAAGCTCGCCCGGCTCTCGCCGCTCGCCGCCCCGCGCCAGTGCACGTCTCCGCCCGACGGGCCGGTCTCGTGCAGGTCGGCCGCGAACACGTCCAGGTGCTCTGAGGCCTCGGCGAAGAAGACGCCGCGGAAGGCCATGTCGCCGCCCGGCTCGGACACCGCCAGCTCCAGGTGCTGGCGTACCAGGTGCCCGCCCAACAGCGACGGCAGCCAGTGGCAATAGGCGTCGCGCCCGATGCCGACGAAGCGCGTCGAGAGGTCGAACACTTCGCCGCTGCCCCAGTCCTGCACCTGCGCGAGGCGCGCGCGGGCGCCGTCCTTCAGGTACAGCTCGAACTGGCCCGCGTGCAGCGCCTGGCCCTCCTCGAAGTCCTCGGCCAGGTCGTACTCGTGCACGCGGAAGTCGCTCGTCGGCTCGCCGACGATGAGCGTGCGCCCGTACTGCACGACGCCCGGCGCGTCGATCGCGTAGACGATCTCGAACGGGTCCTCGACGACCAGGCCCGCAGGCACGTGCAGGAAGGCACCGGCGCTCCAGAAGGCGGCGTTGGCGGCCTCGAGCTTGTTGCGGTCGATCGTCAACCGCTTCGAGTACCACTCGCCCACCAGCTCGGGGTGATCTTTGAAGGCGTCCGCGAGCGAGCAGAGGATCACGCCGCGCTCGGCCAGCGCCGGGTCGAGGTCCAGCGAGACGATCGCGTTGGCGCTCTGCACGATGCGCCCGGCGTGGGGGCGGTCCGGGAGCGTGCGTTGCACGACGTCGGGGACGGCATCAGACACAGACGCGGTGGAGAGCGCGTCGAGGTCGAGGCTCTGGAAGCTCGTCGTCCAGAAGCCCGAGCGACGCCACACCGGCAGCTCGGCCGTCTCGTACGCCTGCTTGGCCGCCGCGCGCAGCTCCTCCAGCGAGCGTCCGTCGCCGGCTCCGTTACCCGCCAGCGCCTCGTACAAAGTCGCCTCGCGGTGGCGGCCGGCCTTCATCTGCACGGGCGCGGCACCGTTGCCGTTCGTGCTCACCTCGGCCGTGGGGTCACTCATTGCCGTCACCGGCCGTGGCGCCGGCCCCGACCTCCTGGCGAATCTGGTCGTAGCCCTCGCGCTCCAGGCGCTCGACCAGCTCGACGCCGCCCTCGAGCACGATGCGCCCGTCCATCAGGATGTGCACGAACTGCGGCTTGACGTAGTGCAGGATGCGCTGGTAGTGGGTGATGATCAGGGCGCCGAGGCCCTGCTCGTCGTGCAGGCGCTGCACGCCCTCGGCGACCGTGCGCAGGGCGTCGATGTCGAGCCCGGAGTCGGTCTCGTCGAGGATCGCCACGTCGGGCATCAGCATCGCCATCTGCAGGATCTCGGCGCGCTTCTTCTCACCGCCAGAGAAGCCGTCGTTGAGGTGCCGCGAGGTGAACGCGCGGTCGACGTCGAGCAACTCGATCGCGTGCTGCAGTTGGGTACGGAACTCCTTGACCTGGATCGGCTCCTCCCGTTTGGCGTTGATCGCCATGCGCAGGAAGTTGGCGACCGACACGCCGGGGATCGAGACCGGGTACTGGAAGGCCAGGAACAGGCCCGCCTTGGCGCGATCGTGCGGCTCGGCCTCGGTGATGTCCTCGCCCTTGAACGTGATCGAGCCCTGCGTGATCTCGTAAGCGGGGTGGCCCAGCAGCGTGTTGGCGAGCGTCGACTTGCCCGACCCGTTCGGGCCCATCAGGGCGTGTATCTCGCCGCGGTTGATCTCGAGGTCCACTCCTCGGAGGATCTCCCGCTCCTCGGTGCGCACGTGCAGGTCGGTGATCTCTAGGTCGGCCATGTCGGTTGTTCAGGCTCCGGTTCTGAGTGGTTCGATTTGCAGGGGCGGCATCGACGGCAGCCGCGGGGTCGTTACGAGCAGGTCGGCGAGCGTCGTCTCGCGCAGGGTTGAGATGATCGACATGCGCACGCGCGTCCACAAGAGCTTCGTGGGGCAGACGTGATCGAGCTGCGACTCGCGGGCGCAGACGATCGAGCCGTCGGCGGCCTCGGAGATGCACTCGATCGGCGCGATCGAGCCCTCCAGCGCCTCGACCACCTCGGCCATCGAGATCTCGCTCGCCGGGCGCGCCAGCAGGTAGCCGCCGCGCGAGCCGCGCCTGGAGTCGACCAGACCCGCCTTGCGCAGGCGCGCGACCAGGTGCTCCAGGTAGGCGAGCGGCATCCCGTCGCCCGCCGCGATCTCCGCGAGCGGCACGGGAACTGGTCCCCCCGACCCCGCCCCCGAGGCGTCGCTGGACCGGCGAGCAAGCTCGACCATCACGCGCACGCCGTACTCGGCCTTGGTTGAGAACATCATCGTCGTAATCCCTACCTACGGGCTAGGGTATCAGCCGCCGTCCTGCAGCTTGCGGATGTCGTGCGAAAGCGATTCGGGCGTCAGCTGTTCGACGCCATAGCGCACCCGCTCGCGGCCCTCGGGGTCGATCAGCAGCACCGAGGCGAACGCGCCTTTGGCCTTCTCTGGTTCGTGGGGGTCAGGGGCCTTGACGGAGTAGGCGCTGAAGATCGGCGCGAGCTGCCGGGGTGTGCCCGCCAGGTAGTCGGCGCGCCCGGCGAGCGAGACGCGCTTCAGAAACGTTCGCACCGAAGCGCGCGTGTCGGCTCGGGGGTCGACGCTCACGAGCAGGACGGCCGCGGGCTTCGCGAGTTCGTCGAGCGCGCCGCGGACCTGCTCGGCGACGAGGATGCAGGTCGCCCCGCAGCGCGAGTACAGGAAGCCGAGCACGACGACCTTGCCGCGCAGGCTCGTGAGCGCCACCTGGCGGCCGTCCTGGTCTGTGAGCGCGAACGGCGGCGCGAGCACGCCTTCCGGGAGCGTGGCGCCGTCGAAGCGCTGTTTGCTCGGGCTTGCCGGCTGCGCGGCAGGGGCGGCCTGGCCTTCGGCGTTGCGCGGGGCGCCCGAACTGGGGGCTTCGGTGCCGGGGGCGGCGGGTTCGGCGCTCCCAGGCGAGCTGGTGCCCGAGCCGCCCGCGCTCAGGGCGAGGATCACGAGCACGACCATCAGCAGCGTCGTGACGAGGAGCAGCGGGATCGCGAAGCGCAGGCGCATCGTCGGCATCTGGCTCAGCAGCCTACGCGCCGTCGCGCTCGCGGCGATAGCGAGCGACGGCGACGACGGCCCAGATCGCCTCGACCACGCCGAACGGCCAGGTGCCGGCCAAGAAGCCGTAGGCCGAGGACAGCAGGCAGCCGCACGCGAAGGCGAGGACGAAGCGCTCGTCGCGACGCTCGAGCGCGTAGCAGAGCATCATGAAGGTGACGGCCAGGGCGCCGTAGAGAGTCAGCATGTGGGAGCAGTCTGACGGTGCGGACGAGGTCCGTAGAGTGCTTGTAACAGGTTGCTACAAGATGCGACTGTTGGTTATGATGAACGGGTACCCGACGACAGCCCCGGCCTCGTGGTAAGAGATCCGCGTACCGGGGAGAACAGGATTTATGGCGGTGCATCAGGGATCCGATAGCGAGCTGATGGCGTCGGCTATTCCCGAGCAGACCTGCGTAGTCGTGGGGTTGGAGTTCGGCGGCTGCTCCCGTGACGAGCTGGATGATTGGGCCATCGCCGTGCAGCAGGCTCTCGATGCGTATGCGGCTGTGGCTGCCCCTGGCGCTGCGGTCTCGTGTCGCTACGAGCCATTGACCGTTGACGTGCTATTCACGGTCGAGAAAGAGACGGCGGCGCAGGTTCACCAGCGGATCGCCGAAGTCTTTGCTGCGGTACAGAAGGTGGTGCCTGTTCAGTTCAACACCGAGACCGCCACCCGCTCCGGCGATTCCCGCGAGCTGATCCCAGCCTAGGGGTCCAGTCCCTTACGGGCAAACGCCGCCCGAAGGTTTTTGAGATAGCGCGGGTCGCTTGGCGTGCACTTCACGACCACTGGGCCCTGGTCCTTATCGGGCGGATAGCACAGGATGTAGTTACTGCTGCGTTCGACGCATATCCACCCGGCATTCCATGCCTTCTTGACGAGCTTGTCCAGGTCCTTTTCACGTGCTTTTGGACGACTGCTGGGGCGTTCGGGTGGCATACGTTGCTGAGAGCTTAAGTGGACCTGGCACCTGATACCACGACCCCGCTATACTTTGTGAAGTCTATGAATCCCGAGTGTGGTTTAGGAGTTTCGAGATGAGTCCTTCAGGGCCAGAGCTTCTTCGCCGGATCAAGAGTGAGATCGAGGAGGTCGACCCCTCGGAGGTCAAGGAATTGATCGACGAGGGTGTGGTCATCATCGACGTGCGCGAGACAGACGAGTTCGCCGGCGGTCACCTGCCCGGCGCCAAGCACGTCCCGCGCAGCTATCTGGAGACCCGCATCGAGGGCGTCGTTCCCGACCGCTCGACGCAGGTGATCCTCTACTGCCAGTCGGGCAACCGCTCCGCCTACGGCACCCGCACGCTGGTCGAGGACCTCGGCTACGAGCACGTGCGCTCGATGACCGGCGGGATCACGCTGTGGAAGGACCGTGGCTACGAGGTCGTCGTGCCGCGCGCCCTGAGCGCCGAACAGCGCGACCGCTATTCGCGCCACCTGTTGATCCCCGAGATCGGCGCCGAGGGCCAGCAGAAGCTTCTCGACGCGAAGGTGCTGCTGCTCGGCGCGGGCGGGCTCGGCTCGCCGACGTCGCTGTACCTGGCCGCCGCAGGCGTCGGCACGCTCGGGATCGTCGACGACGACGTCGTGGACCTCTCGAACCTGCAGCGCCAGGTGATCCACACCAGCGAGCGCATCGGCGTGCCGAAGGTCGACTCGGCGGAGGAGTCGATCCGCGCGCTGAACCCCGACGTGAAAGTCGTCAAGTACCAGACGCGCATCGACGCCTCCAACATCATGGAGATCATCGACGGCTACGACGTGATCGTCGACGGGGTCGACAACTTCCCCACGCGCTACCTGCTCAACGATGCGACCGTGCGTCTGAAGATCCCGGTCGTCTCGGCTTCGATCCTCGGCTTCGACGGCCAGCTGTCGGTCTTCAAGCCTTACGACGGGCCGTGCTACCGCTGCCTGTTTCGCGAGCCGCCGCCGGCCGAGCTGGCTCCTTCTTGCGGCGCCAACGGCGTGCTCGGCGTGCTGCCCGGGACGATGGGCCTCTTGCAGGCGACCGAGGTCGTGAAGCTGATCCTGGAGATCGGCGAACCCGCGATCGGACGGCTTCTGCTCTACGACGCCCTGGGCGCGACCTTGACCGAGGTCAAAGTCCACCGCGACCCGGAGTGCCCGATCTGCTCGCGCGATCCCGAGGAGATCTCCGACGAGGAGATGGGCGTGTTCCCCGACTACGAGGCGTTCTGCGCCGCAGCCGGCTAGCGAGCCTGCTAATCATTCCGGCGATGGCAACGATCAAGATACCCCCGGTGCTGCGCGCTTCGGTGGGCGGCGAGAAGCAAGTGGGCGCCTCCGGCGGCAACGTCGGCGAGGTGCTGCGCGACCTGGCGAGCACCCACCCGGCGACCGAGAGCCAGCTGTTCTCGGCCGACGGCGCGCTCAACCGCTACGTCAACGTGTACCTCAACGACGAGGACGTGCGCGTGCTCGACGGGCTGGACACGGCGGTCGGCGACAGCGACACGCTCGTGATCCTGCCGGCGATGGCCGGCGGCGCGCACTAGCTCACCCGTCGTCTAAACGTCCGCGCGCGGCTTCTCCCATCCTTTTGATGGGAAGGATTGTCCATCCATGGACACTTTCCTCGATAGGAGCATCCGACGCTGGCGACCGCGGTTCGTCGCGTTCGTGTGTGTATGCGTTTGCGGCGTGCTCGGGCTGGCGGGCTCGGCGCTCGGCCTCGCGAGCCACGCGGGCTGGCCGAAGACGACGCACCACGAGGGCCATCCGAACAACGAAAGCGGCGTCATGCGCGGTGCGGCGAACGTGCACAACATGCTGCTCGGCGGCGACGGCAACGACATCATCTGGGCCGGCGACGAGGGCGACGTGATCTGGGGTGACTCGCATCCCGACGATCCCCCCAACCAGTCCGATCAGCTACACGGCGGCGCCGGCTCCGACTGGATCTACGCCAGCATGGGCCACAACGTGATCTGGACCGGCGCCGGCAACGACCACGTCGCGCTCGTCTACGGCCACGGCACCGTCTACTGCAACGGGCCCGGGTTGAAGACGCTTGTGATGCGCTACCTGCCGCAGAACCGCCCGTGGAAGCTGGTCGGCTGCACGCACATCAAGATCGTCAAGTACCGGGCGTAGGGGAGCTCAGCCGCGGTTGCTGGCCGCGGGCGCGGGCAAGGTTGCCCAAAGATCGACACCCTCGCTGCTGAGCGTGTCGACCCAGTTGGCCACCACGTCCTCGATGCGCTGGTCCTCGCCTAGCCTGAAGCCAGTCCAGATTCCGCGCTGTTTCAGTTCTTCGTCAATCTCATCACGAGTTCGTAGACCGTCTTGTTCAGCCACGATGGCCGCCCCTTCTGTCCGGCGAGCCGCCGCGCCATGAGCAGCGCGAACACCTCGGCAATCACCTCGTAAGTCAGCTCTCTGCGAGGGTAACGCGCCGCACGGATGCTCTCCTTGACCCCCGCTGGGGCCAGGGCCAGCAGCGTCTCACCGGCTCGGATATCGTCGCTGGTGCATCGCGTAACGCTGAGAGCGTGACCCCACTCGTGCCATGCGATCTGCCGGATGACCACTGCCCTGGTCGTGTCGTCGAGGCCACGCAGCGTCGGGTGACAGCCCCGGACGAGCATGAGTTTGAGCTCCTCGATCCAGACGCCGTACGCGCCTTCCAGGGTTTCGC
>DASXER010000104.1:0-15586 GCA_036490015.1 Solirubrobacteraceae bacterium
CAGGTGATGAAGCTGGTCGAGGTCGTGCGCTGCGTGACGACCACCGACGCGGCCTTCGACCTCGCGCTCGAGTTCGCTCGCTCGGAGGGCAAGCTCGCGATCCCGACCAAGGACAAGGCCGGCTTCATAGTCAACCGGCTGCTCGTGCCCTACATGCTCGACGCGATGCGCGCCTACGAAGAGGGCGTCGGCTCGATCGAGGAGATCGACGAGGCGATGAAGGCCGGCGCGGGACATCCGATGGGCCCGCTGACGCTGGCCGACTTCGTTGGGCTCGACACGCTCGGCTCGATCTGCGACGTGCTATTCGACGAGTTCCGCGAGCGGCGCTTCGCACGCCCGCCGCTGCTGCGCAAGATGCTCGCCGCCGGCTGGTACGGGCGCAAGGCCGGCATGGGCTTCTACGACTACTCGGGCGAGGCGCCGGCGATGAACGCCGGTATCTGATCCCGTTCTGCGTGCGCGCGGCGATTAACCTCTTCGCATGACCGATCCCGCGAGCCTGCGCGTCGCCGACGCCGACCGTGAGGCGCTGATCGAGGAGCTGCGCGAGCACATGCTCGCGGGACGCCTCACCTCCAGCGAGTTCGAGGAGCGCCTCGACCTCGCCTACAAGGCCACGACGCGCGGCGACCTGGATGCGCTGAGCGTCGACCTGCCCGTCAGCCCCGCGGTCGTCAAGCGCTCGCTCGCCCAGCGCCGCGCGCACCTGCGCCGGCGCCTCGTGCAAGAGGCGGGCGGCTCGGCGACGGCCTCCGTCGTCTGCGTCGCGATCTGGCTCGCCTCGGGCGCGAGCGGCTCCTTCTGGCCGATCTGGGTGATCCTGTTCACGCTGCTGCCGGTGCTGCGCGACGGCTGGTCGCTGCTCGGCCCGGCACCCGACGAGGAATCCGTAGAACGGCGCCTGGAGGCGCGCCGCGCGCGCCGGCTCGACCACGGCCCCAGCGGCCGCCGCTCGCGCAGGCACCACCGCGAGCTGCCGCGATGAGCGCCCTCGGGGACGCCGCCGAGCGGGCGCTGGCCGGCGGCCCGGCGCACCACCGCGAGAAGGCGCGCGAGCAGGGCAAGCTGCCGGTGCGCGAGCGCGTCGCGCTGCTACTGGACGAGGACACGTTCGCCGAGGAGGCGTTGCTGGCGAACTGGGAGCAGGACGGTCTCGGCGCGGACGGCGTGGTCACCGGCGTGGGGGAGATCGAAGGCCGCCCGGTCGCGCTGATGGCCAACGACCCGACCGTCAAGGCCGGCTCGTGGGGGCCGAAGACGGTCGAGAAGATCCTGCGCATCCAGGAACGGGCGCTGGCGCTCGAACTACCGATGATCTACCTGGTCGACTCGGCGGGCGCGCGCATCACCGAGCAGGTGCAGATGTTCCCCGGCCGCCGTGGCGCGGGGCGCATCTTCCACAACCAGGTCAAGCTGTCGGGCGTCGTGCCGCAGGTCTGCGTGCTGTTCGGTCCCTCGGCCGCCGGCGGCGCCTACATCCCCGCCTTCTGCGACATCGTGATCATGCGCGAGGGCAACGCCTCGATGTACCTCGGCTCGCCGCGCATGGCCGAGATGGTGATCGGCGAGAAGGTGACCTTGGAGGAGATGGGCGGCGCGCGGATGCACACAGGCGTCTCCGGCTGCGGGCATCAGCTCGTCAAGACAGACGAGGAGGGCATCGCGCTCGCGCGCCGCTACCTCTCCTACCTACCCGGTAGCTGGCGTGTCGAGCCGCCGGTGTCGGGGGCGCGGGCGCCGGGCGTGGTGGCCGACGGCTCCTCGATCTCTGACCTGCTCCCCGCCGACGAGAACAAGCCATTCGACATCAAGACGCTGATCGGCGCGCTCGTCGACGAGGGCTCGCTGCTGGAGATTCACCCGCGCTGGGCCAAGGAGCTGGTCGTCGGATTCGCGCGTTTGGATGGGAAGGCGGTGGGCATCGTCGCAAACCAGCCGAAGCACAAGGGCGGCGTGCTGTTCGGCGACTCGGCCGACAAGGCGGCGCGCTTCATCTGGAGCTGCAACGCCTTCAACGTGCCGCTGCTGTTCCTGGCCGACGTGCCCGGCTTCATGATCGGCACGCAGGTCGAGCGCGAAGGCATCATCCGCCACGGCGCGAAGATGATCAGCGCCGTCAGCGAGGCGACCGTGCCGAAGATCTCGGTCGTCGTGCGCAAGGCCTACGGCGCCGGGCTGTACGCGATGGCCGGCCCCGCCTTCGACCCCGACTGCTGCATCGCCCTGTCGAGCGCCTCGATCGCCGTCATGGGCCCGCAGGCGGCCGTCAACGCGGTCTTCTACAACCAGCTGCAGGCGATCGAGGACGAGGACGCGCGTGCCGCCCGCACCGAGGAGCTACGCGGCGAGTACGCCGCCGACATCGACATCCTGCATTTGGCGTCCGAGCTCGTGATCGACGCCGTGATCGAGCCCGAGGAGCTGCGCGGCGAGCTGGTCCGCCGCTTCGCGCACGCCGGGCGCAAGCGGCGTGAGTGGCCCGCCAAGCACAACCCGGTGACGCCGGTCTAGCTTTTCTAGCGATCAGAGTCCGGGCGCTTCGGTGCCGGCCGCGCGCGTGTGCTCGTCCTGGAACGGCGGGTAGGTCTCGGTCAGCAGGTAGATGTAGGCGTCGCTGCGCGCCGTGTAGGAGTTGGCGAGCACCATCACGTCGAACAGGCCGCGCGGCATACGGCCGATCACGAGGATCACGAACCAGGCCGCGAACGCGCCGATCTCCAACAGCAGCTGCATGACGTAGCGCATGATCAGGATCGGGATCGCGAGGATCAGGCGGAAGAGGGTCTTCAGGCGGCTGTAGCGTTCGAGCGGGCCGGTGAAGCGCATACGGATCGGGTACTCGCCGTCGTCGGAGAGCCCGAACGACGGGTAGCGGTCGCACAGCAGCGAGCCGTAGGCGACCAGGCGCGTGAGGAAGCGCGTGTAGCCGGAGACGAACTCGTACAGCGGCGCCGGGAAGCGCCCGGTGATCACGATCACGACCCAGGAGATGAGGACCAGAATGCTGGCGACGATGCCGAGCACGTAGGCCCAGATCCCGATCGGGATGATCAGCAGCAGGCGAAAGAAGACCGTCAGGCGGCTGCGCCGCTCGATGTAGTCCGCTTCGAAAGTGGCTGGGTAGCTCATTGGTTGCCCATCCTAAGTAGGCACTCGGTCGGCTTGCAAGCGGATTGAATAGATTGGCTTGCGATGGAGGCAGTCGAGCTCGCCTACGCAGGGATCGCCCGTCAGGCGCAGCTGATCGCCTCCGGCGAGGTCTCCTCGCGCGAGCTGGTCGAGCTGTATCTCGCGCGGATCGAACGTCATGACGTGACGCTCAACGCCTTTCGCGTGGTGCTGGCAGAGCGGGCGCGGATGGAAGCCGATCAAGCCGACGCGCGCCGGCGCGCGGGCGACGGCGAGCGTCCGCTCCTGGGCGTGCCGATCGCGGTCAAGGACGACGTCGACGTCGCGGGCGAGGTGACCGCGTTCGGCACCAACGCCTACGGCGAGGCCGCGCGGGCTGACGCCGAGGTCGTGCGCCGCCTGCGTGAGGCCGGCGCGGTCGTGATCGGCAAGACCAACGTGCCCGAGCTGTGCCTGTGGCCCTTCACCGAGACGGCGACCTTCGGCGCCACCCGCAACCCGTGGGACCTGCAGCGCGCCCCCGGCGGTTCGAGCGGCGGCAGCGGAGCGGCCGTGGCCGCGGGCCTGGTCGGCGCCGCGCTCGGCTCTGACGGGGCCGGCTCGATCCGCATCCCTTCGGCCTGGTGCGGACTGTTCGGCCTCAAGCCGCAGCGCGGGCGCGTCTCGATGGCGCCGCGCCAGCGGCCGTGGCACGGGCTGTCGGTCAACGGCATCCTCACCCGCCACGTGGCCGACACGGCTTTGTTCCACGACGTCGCCTCGGGCGGCATCGCCTCCGACGCCGACCACGCCGAGCCGCCCGCGACGTCGTTCGCGGTGGCCGCGGCGAGCCCGCCGGGGCGACTGCGCATCGCTTTCTCCCGCGCGATTCCCAAAGGCACGATCACGCGCCTGGACGCCGACCAGTCGAAGGCGCTGGAGGAGACCGTCGAGCTGCTGCGCTCGCTCGGCCACGAGGTCCGCGAGAGCGATCCCGACTACGGCCTCGACGCGATTCCGGCGCTGCTCGCGCGCTATCTCAACGGCGCGCACGACGACGCGGCCGGTGTGGCGTACCCCGAGCGCCTCGAACGCCGCACGAAGGGCATCGCTCGCCTCGGCGGTCTGATGGGACCGCTGCTGGCGCGCTCGTTCGCGAACGAGGCGGCGATCTCAGAGCGGCTGAACGCCGTGCTGCGCGACAACGACGTGCTGATCACACCGGCGACGGCGACGCCGCCGCCGCGCATCGGCCAGCTACACGCACGAGGCGCGCTGTGGACGCTGAACGCGGTCGCGGGGATGGTGCCCTACAACGGCGTCTGGAACCTGACCGGCCAGCCCGCGGCGTCGGTCCCCGCCGGCTTCGGCTCCGACGGCCTGCCGCGCGCCGTGCAGATCGTGGGGCGTCCGAACGACGAGACGACGCTGCTGTCGCTCGCCGCCCAGATCGAGGCCGAGCGCCCGTGGGCCGCGACGCGGCCAGCCGGCTTTCAGTGAACGAGGGAGACGAGCGGGAGCTGCTCCAGGTAGCAGTCCGCGCCGCGCGCCTGGCGGGCGAGCTGCTGTTGGATCGTGTGCGCGAGGGCGGGGAGCTGGGCGTGTCGAGCAAGAGCACGCCGACCGATCTGGTCAGCGAAGCCGACCTGGAGGCCGAGCGGGCGATCAGGGCGCTGCTGGCGCAGGAGCGGCCCGACGACGGCTTCATCGGCGAGGAGGGAGGAAGCGAGAGCGGGGAGAGCGGCCTGGACTGGGTGGTCGACCCACTCGACGGCACCGTCAACTACCTGTTCGGCATTCCGCAATGGTCGGTCAGCGTCGCCGTCCGCGATCAGCGCGACGTCTTGGCCGGCGCGGTGTTCGACCCAAACCGTGAAGAGCTGTTCACGGCGACGCGCTCCGGCCCCGCGCTGCTCTCGCGGGGCGACGGCGAGCCGCTTGAGCTGCGCGGCCGCCTCGCCGGCCCCGGCGCTCCGTCTGGTGGCGGGGCTGGCGGGCTGTCGAGCGCGATGGTCGCGACCGGACTCGCCTATGACGCCGACGTGCGGGCCGCTCAGGCACGGGTCTTGCAGCGTGTCGTTCCATGCGTGCGGGACATCCGTCGCTTCGGCAGCGCGGCGCTCGATCTGGCGTGGACCGCGGCCGGGCGCTACGACGCCTACTTCGAGCGCTCGGTGAAGCAGTGGGACATCGCCGCCGGGGTGCTGGTGTGCCAGCGCGCGGGGCTGGAGGTGCGCGAGCTGGCGGCGGTGGGGGTGCTGCCGTGGGGGGTGCTGGTGACACGGGCCGGGTTGGCTGACGCGCTGTTGCGGCTCGCCGACGGCGAGTGAGTCGCTCCGTGCTTCTTACTGGCCGTCGTCCGACACCCCGGCCGCGGTCGCCGTCGTGATGCCGGTTCGCTCATTGGCTTGGCAGGTGGGCGACGGCCGCACGTAGGCGTGGTACTTGACGGTGGATATCGGCTTGCCATCGAGCGAGGCGACGGCGCGCTCCTCCAGGGTGTGCCGGCCATTGAGGAGCGTGACGGTGCCCTCGGTCTCGGCCGTTGTTCCCCATGCCTCGGCGATCGCCCGGTGGACGGGGTCGACGCCGGGCTCGTGACGGCCGGCGGGGTAGCGTGACAACGGCCAAGCAGATGGCGCCGGTGTCTGCAGGAACGAGGCCTGGCCGAGCGGGCCGGCTATGCAGTCCGGCCCGAGGCTCAGCTCGGTGCCGCTCGGCCAGTCGCGGTACACGAGATCCTCGTTGACCAGCAAGATCTCGTGGCGCTGGCCGGCCCACAGGATCAGCTGGCGCAGTGTCAAAGGGCCGCTTGCCGAGATGCAGATCGGCAGCGGCCCCGGGTCGCCACCGCAGTGGTAGATCGAGCGCGCCGCCTGCATTTGTTGTGAGATCGGCAGGCGCTGGGCGTGGATCAAGCGCGCCTGGCCGGTCGCCCATGTGCCGAGCGCCTCCGGCGAAACCGTCGGGGTGCCTTCGCGCAAGATGTTCGTCGAGCGGCCAACGAGCAGGCCGACCAGCTGCATAGTGCTCTCGGCGCGCAGCCCGCCGACCATTACGACGCCAGCGTCGGTCGAGTAGCGGAGCGGACGCATCGCGCAGCGGCCGACCATCGTACCGTCGGGCTCGTAAATCGGTGTGAGGTTTACGGCGTCCTGTTCGCGCTGCTCGGACGCGCGTCGCCACCAGCGCGGATCTGAGGGTCGATCGATGACCTCCAGGTCCTCGATCGTCTTCCAGTCGCCAGCCGTTAGGACCAGATGTCTTTGTCCGTCTTCCTCGGCGTGGATCGTGACGTCCGACCCCGGGGCGACGTACCCACAGAGCCGCATGATCGTGACCGCCGGGACCGCAGGCGATGAATAGAGCAGACCGCCCTCGGCGTGCGGCGGCGTCGAGAGCCGGATGCGCACGGTTGTGCCGCCGTCGGTGCGCTGCTCGTCGAGTCGTGCCGGGCGCAGCATCGGCCGTGTTCTGAGACCGTCGAGTTCCATTACGAGCGTCTCGGAACGAGCGGCCTCGGCTCGCCGGGAAGTCACCGTCACACGCTCGCCCAGGGCGAAGACGGCGAAGAAGCCGACGCCGTATCTACCGATCGGGTCGAAGCCCTTGCCGAGCAGTCCGGGCAGCTCGCGAACGACCTCGGCGGACTCCCACAACGACTGTCCGTAGTCGGGCAGCGACTCCATCACCCCGGCGGTCATGCCGACACCGGTGTCCTCGACTTCGAGCCAGAAGTCCTCGCCGTCGCGGTGCAGGCGCACGTCCAGCTGGCCCCAGTCGTCGGGCAGGCTTTCCTGGCAGCGTCGTGCCGTGACGGCGTCGATCGCGTTCTGGATGATTTCGCGCAGGGCGATCGCCAGATCGCGGCTGAAGAGGGTGAGCAGCTTCTCCAGCACGTTTGGCGCGTCGCCGACCCGGATCGGCGTCTCTCGTGGCAGCCAGCCGTCGGTGGGAATGAGTCGCGACAATCGGCGGGTGTCGTCGACGCCGCTGACTCCTCGCACGAGGAAGCGCGGCCGGCCGAGATCGGCCAGCAGGGCGTCTACGGAACGTAGTTCTGCGTCCGCCTGGCGCAGATGCGCGAGGCACAGCCACCATGCGTCCGCGTCCTCGCGACGGAACGCCTGACCGGCGGTGAACACGAGCCGGTCGTTCTGGGCGGTCGGTTGGTGGAGCCGCTCTTGGAACTTCCAGTGATCGTCGGAGATCCCCGGCGGGCGTCGGATCGCCCAGCTCAAGGCCGGTGCGCGGCTGGCGTCGAGGTGGACCGCGTCGGCCAGGCGCAGTACGCACGCGAGCTTCAGCGCGTCGACGGTCCACTCCTCTGGCAGCCAGCTCGGGGCGGTGAGCGCCGCGCCTGGTTCGGTGGGCGCCGCGCCGAACAGGCCCGGAAGCTCGGCGACCGCCAGCCAGTGACTGTGAGCGATACGCCCGATCAGCCGTCCGTAAGCGTGGCGAGCATCGAAGTCGTCGAGCAGATAGATGGGATCGGGATCTCCGGGGGCGGTCCAGCTGACCACGGCCAACTCCTCCGCGCATTCGGCGTGGCGCTCGCGCAGCACGGTTTCCAGCGCCTGGCGTGCGACCTCGGGCTTCGGGTTCGCGATGTCCTCCGGCGAGGGCTTCTCGCCGTGCGTCGCCCGCAGCACCTGGGCGACGGCGTCGCTCCATTCGGCGCCGTGCTGGAGCGCGTCGGGATCGGGGTACGCCGCCACACCCAACCCGAGGTCGTGCACCAGGAATGTTGCCCCGAGGACGAATGCCTCGCTCGGCAGGAAGTCGATCGTGGGGCCGGTGACGAGGCTGGCGAGATGCCACAGCGCATCGTGGTGTACGCGGTCGTGGCGCGTGAAGCTCGGCAGGTCGCGTTTGATCTCTTCCGCCAGAAGCTGCGAGGCCTGCCGCATCTCGAGGAACAGGCGCCGAAGTCGTGCCCGCTCGTCGGCATACGGATCGACGCCCGCCTGCTCCGCGAGCGCTTCCCTCCAGATCCGACTCTCGACAAAGCTCTTCACGTCACCTGGCCCTCCCGACGCCGCTCCCGTCGGCCGTGTCCCGCAAGGTCGAAGCGACAGAACCTCCACTCTCGGCCGAAGGCCTGTCGGAGGCTACCGACGAGTCAGAGACAAACGCCAGTGGTGTTTCCAGCTATAGCCAAGATTCGACTTGTCGACGGCACGTGGTGCGGACTCAAGCGATGAATTAGGGCACCCTAATTAGGGTGCCCTAATTTCGTGATACTGTCCTGCCGCCATGATTCCGACTTATGTGATCGGATTTCGCGAGGGCCTGGAGGCGGCGCTGATAGTCAGCATCGTCGCGGCCTTCCTCAAGCGCGAGGGTCAGCGGCGCGCGCTGCGCTATGTCTGGCTCGGCGTGGGCCTCGCGATCGTGCTGTGCACAGCCGTCGGCGTCGCGCTCCAGCTGCTCGACGAACAGCTGCCGCAGCGCCAGCAGGAGCAGCTGGAGACGGTCGTCGGCCTGTGCGCCGTGAGCATCGTCACGTTCATGATCGTCTGGATGCGCCGGCACGCGGCCGGAATGCGCGGCGCGCTGGAGCGTCACGCGGCCGCGGCGCTCGCGACCGGCTCGGTCGTGGGGCTGGTCGCGATGGCCTTCTTCGCCGTCCTGCGCGAGGGACTGGAGACGGCCGTCTTCCTGCTCGCGGCCTTCCAGGCTTCGAGCAACGCGCTGACCGCCGGCCTTGGCGCCCTGCTCGGCATCGTCACGGCCGTCGTGGTCGGAGCCGGCCTCTACAGCGGCGGTATCAGGATCGACCTCGCGCGCTTCTTCAAGGTCACGGCGGTGTTCCTGGTGGTAATCGCCGCCGGCCTGCTGGCCACGGCGGTCCACACCGCGCACGAGGGCGGCTGGTTCAACGGTCTGCAGGGGCACGCGCTGGATCTCAGCTGGCTCGTCGTGCCCGGGACCGTCACGTCTTCGCTGCTGACGGGGATGCTCGGCCTGCAGCCGAGCCCGACTTACGGCGAGGTGGGGGCCTACCTGCTCTACGCCGTGCCGATGCTGCTGTTCGTGCTGTGGCCGAGGCAGCTCAACCTCAACCCAAGGAGAACCGAGACAGCATGATCAGGAGCACGATCGCCGCCATCGGCGCAGTGACCGCGGCCGTGGCCTTGGCCGCCTGCGGTAACACCGCGGCCAAAGGCGGAAAGCAGGTCGCGGTCACGTTGACGGACAACGGCTGCACGCCGCGGCGCATCAGCGTCCCATCCGGGCCGGTGACGTTCGACATCGGCAACGGCGGCACTTCGAAGGTGTCGGAGATGGAGCTCAAGGATCGCTCGGGTGTGATCCTTGGCGAGTCCGAGAACATCGTCGAAGGGCTGGAAGGCCGCTTCTCACTGAACCTGGAGCCGGGCCGGTACGTCGTCAACTGCCCGACAGGCAACGCGGAAGACCAAGGCACGCTCGTCGCCTCGGGCAGCGCCGCTCCGCTGCCGAAAGGCGCCTCGGCTGCCCTCCTCGCACAGGCGACCAGCAGCTACAAGCGCTACGTCGAAGGCGAAGTCGCGGCGTTGCGGGATGGCACCGCGCGTTTCGTGGCCGCGCTCCACGACGGCCAGCTCGCGCGCGCGAAGACGCTGTTCGGTCCGGTGCGCCGCCACTACGAGGCGATCGAGCCGGTGGCTGAGAGCTTCGGCCAGCTCGACCCCGACATCGACGCGCGCGTGAACGACGTCGAACACGAGCGCGAATGGCGTGGCTTCCACCGCATCGAGCAGATCCTGTGGGAAAAGCACACGACGAGTGGGACGGGCGACTACGCGACGCGGCTGCTGGCCGACGTGCTGACGCTGCAACGCAAGGTCCGCACGCTGCGGCTGCAGCCGGCGCAGCTCGCCAACGGCGCCGTCGAGCTGATGAACGAGGTCACCAACTCGAAGATCACCGGCGAGGAGGACCGCTACTCGCACACCGACCTGTCGGACTTCCAGGGCAACCTCGCCGGCTCGCGCGAGGCGTTCGAGCTGCTGCGGCCGGCCCTGCGCCAGACCGGCAACGGCGCGCTCGTGAGCCAGATCGAACAGCGCTTCGCGGCCGTGCAGCATGGACTCGACGCCTATCGCCGCAACACGCCGCTCGGCTTCGCGCTGTACGGCGAGTTGACGCCGGAAGACCGCAAGACGTTCGCGCGCGAGGTCGGTCAGCTCGACGAACCGCTAGCGACCGTCGCGGCCAAGGTCAGCGGCGCGTAGATGCTCGTCGCGGCCGCCGTCAGCAACCAGAAGTTCGTCACGGAGGCGGCCGTGATCGTGTTTCGCGAGGGCCTCGAGGCCGTGCTGATCCTCGCCGCGATCACGGCCTCGTTCGTGGGCGAGCGCCGAGCGCTGCGCCGACCGGTGCTGCTCGGCGCGCTGCTGGGCCTGGTCGCCACGGCGGTCACGTACTTGCTGGCCGAGGCGCTCGTGGAAGCGCTTGGCGACGGCGGCCAGCGGCTGCAGGCGATCACCGGTCTGATCGCGATCGCGGTCCTTTTGGTGGTGACGAACTGGTTCTTTCACCGCGTCTACTGGAGCGAGTGGATCGGTCGTTTTCACCGTCGCCGGCGCGCGCTGGAGCGAGTCGACCGGCTCGGCCTCTTCTCCGGTCAGCTGGCGGCGTTCGTCCTACTCGGGCTGACGAGCGTGTACCGCGAGGGCTTCGAGACCGTGCTGTTCCTGCAGAACCTGCGCCTCAGCGCGGGCAGCGGCGTGACGGCGGTCGGCGTCGCGATCGGCCTCGGCTGCACGCTCCTCGTCGGATTCGTGACCTTCAAGCTCGAGCGCAAGCTGCCGTACCGCAAGATGCTGATCGCCACCGGCGTATTGATCGGGCTGGTGCTGGCGGTGATGGTCGGGACGACGGTGCACACGCTGCAGGGCCTTGGATGGGTGCCGAACTCATCCACGGGCTTTCACCTACAGCTGTGGTGGAGCCAGTGGCTCGGCGTCTTCCCCACGTGGGAGGGGATCAGCGCGCAGCTCGCCGCGCTGCTCGTCGTCTACGGCTCCTACGCGCTCGCGCGCGCACTGCAGAGGCGCCGCAGGCGCGCCGGCGTCAGGGGCGCGGGGGATGCTGCCGCTGTGCCTTCGGGCATGTCGATCGAGTAGTGATGCGGCGGGTGGGATTCGAACCCACACGCCCTTGCGGACAGGGCCTTTTGAGGGCCCCGCGTCTACCGTTCCGCCACCGCCGCAAACCTCGCCGTCACGGCGAGGATACCCGCACCGTCAGGCCGGGTGTGGGGGAGGGGCGTGCGCAGGCGGTTCCGGCGGCAGCGGCGCGCCCGGCGCGGACGCCCGCCGCTCGAGCTCGACGTTCCAGCCCTGGTTGAAGCCGCGCATCGCGAACGCCACCAACAGCATCTGCACCGGCACGATCAGCAGCGTCAGCGTGCCGAGCACGCTGGCGTTGATCGACGGTGCGGCGAAGCCGAATTTGTCGCGGTTGAACCAGCTTGGGCCGGCTACCAGGGCAAAGATCCCGAGCAGCACCGCGAGCGCGGCTGCGACCGGCAGCACGCCGCGATTCCAGCGCGCGGCGTAGAAGGCCAACGTCAGATACACGACGATGTATCCGATCTGCACGGGGGTGGCGCCCTCGAGCACGCTCCAGCCGCCGACCGTCACGATCAGGACCAGGGCCACGCTGGCCAGCAGCAGCAGCACGACGATGGCACGCGTCGCCTGCACGACGGGCTTGTCGCGGTTCGGGTGCGTGATGATCACGTCATCCCCTGCTTCGCGCGGCGGAACCGAAGACATCGGGGAACACGATACCCGCTCGCGCGGCCCTCTGTGCGGCACGACGACGACTGGGTCCCCAGCGCACGGCCCCGCATCGGCTATACGCTTCTGGCGTCGAGCGGGCGTGGTGGAATTGGTAGACACGCCGGCCTTAGGAGCCGGTGGGCGAAAGCCCTTGGAGGTTCGAGTCCTCTCGCCCGCACCAAAAGCTTGCATTCAAACCTCCGTCCTCTAAAAGTAGGGCGGAGGTTTTGTACTTCCGGGCCAGTTTGGGCCGGGACGATGCAACTTTCGGCCTCCCGGCGTCGCATGACCGCCTCGACTTCTGCCTGCGAGCTGCGGTGGGCCTTCTCGGCGGCTGCTCGGCGCAGTTCCGGGCCAAGCAGCTTGTCGAAGGGCGCTGCCAGCTCACCCTGGACGTCGTATTCATCGTCTATGAGCAGCCGCTTGAAGAACGCCAGATTGAACTGGCGACGCAGCGGTCCGCCAGCCTCTCGGTAGGCGGCATGGCAGTCGCTGGCTCATTCGTAAGCCCTTGGGCCCATTTCGATTTAGGGAGACGATGCCCCCTACCGCCGCACCCACTGTCACCCTGATGGCGGCACCACCAACCGGCGTGAAGCTGTCGCGGATCGTCAGCTTGAGTTGCCGATGTTGTCTGAGCACGTTTTTCCCGCCGCCGTCAGCCTGATCTTGAGGTTCCCGCTGGCTGCCGCTGCATAGCTCAAGCGACCGCCGGCCACCAGCACCGGCTTGGCCTTCTTGGCGGCCTTGCTGCCTGACGGGGAGCCGACCACTGCACTGTCGCCGTCCCGGCCTCCGGTGCCACGAACGGCTCGCTGAAGCTGTCGTGCTTGAGTAGCGCCTCGATCTGCGCCGCACCAGGTTTGCCGCCACAGGGGAAGAACTCCATCAGGGCCGGTTCGCCCTCCAGTTCTGGCGGCAGTTCAAAGCTGATGTGTTCGCCCGGTCCCATTTCTGGCCCGCCGGTGTTGGCGTAGGGTTCGCCCTTGAAGTAGCCCTGGAAGTAGAACTCCAAGCAGACCGCTTCGTCGTTGGTCAGGGTCATGATGTCTTCCCCGAAGCCGTTGCGCGTGGTGGCGATCGTGAATGGCATGTTCAGTTCAGCCGTACCGGCAGATTGGATGACGGCCGTTGGTTCTGACAGGATCGGCCCGGTCGTGCCTTCTCTGTCGCTGGCCGTCTCCTCGACCCGCAGCGTCGAGCCGACATCGGCTTTCGACACGGGTGTAGTAGGTCTTGTCGGTAGCGTCTTCAATCACCTGATAGCTGCCGCCTGCGCTATCGCAGCGCAGCCACTGGATCGACACAAAAATGGTGCCTGAGCCTTCCCAGCCCGACCCGAGGTATTCCAGCAGTCGCCCTTCGAAAGCTTCAGCTTGGAAGATCTGGGGCGTGGTTTTGATCGGCCCGGCCGCCACCGCCGAAGCGGCGCCAAGCCACAGCACACCCAGCACGCTCGTTAGGACGAACACGACCAGCCAACTCGCTGATCGGCGCTTGCTGTTGATCTGCATGAGCTGATCTCCCTCCTGAATCGGCTGGTCGTGTCCTAAAGCCCATGGGGCATGGGCTCGGTCGGGCGACAAGCTAGCAGGATACAAACAGTTGAGATATGACAGCATAGGACATAGTGTCTCTGGACACTAAGGCTCGGGACGTATGGGGTTGGGTACCTTATGCCCGAGCCTTTGTCTGATGCCACGCGTGTTCTCGGCGAACGAGTCCGTGCACGTCGGCAGGCCTTGGGCCTCAGCCAAGAGGCGATGGCCGACCGGATCGGCGTCCACTGGACTTTCCTCGGCCAAGTCGAGCGCGGCCAGCGCAACCTTAACCTGCACAATCTCGTGAAGATCGCCCACGGGCTCGGCCTCGACCCCGGCGAGCTGGTGCATAAGCTCTAGCTGCGGTGTGTGCCGTACTCGTTTCCCGGAATGCCGACCACAGCGCATCGAGGCTCGCCTGCGAGCTTGCCATGCAAGCCACATCGAGTAATAGACACCGGCTGACATTGTTCTAGCCGTTCGACTAGCTTTCCCGCCCGGCATTAGGCGTCCGCTCAGTGCCTATCCAATCTCAAGACAAGGCAAGGAGTGGGGCATGGCGACAGCAAAAGTCTCATGCGCAGTTCGAGTTGCTATCGCCGTCTTGGCGATCGTCGCGGCATCGGCGAGCGCAGGCGTGCCTGCTGCTCAAGCCTTGCCGCCTGGGGAATGGTCGCTGGCCCTCAATGAAGAATTCACCACCGCCGGTGTCAACACAGCACTGTGGACCAAGGGTTGGCAACACGAAGGCACCTCTGAAATCTCTGGACGGTGCATATCCTCGAGCAACACTTCCCAGATGGGCAACGGCTATCTCAATCTTGGCATCACGTCCAACGGGTGTGGTGCTGCTGTCGAGTCAAACCCCGCCGACGGCGTGTCAGGGCATCTCGGCTTTAGCTTCTCCTACGGTTACGTCGAATGGCGCGCTTACGTGCCAGGCATAGGCCCCGAAGGGCTGAAATGTCCGAAAGGTGGCTGTCTGCCCGACTGGCCAGCACTGTGGAGCCTGCCGGAGAGCCACGTCACCGAGATCGACACTATGGAGGGACTCGAAACGCTGGGGCAGGCCTGTTTTCACTTCCATCACTTCGCAGCCACAGATGAAAATACCGGCGAATGCGTAACAGGCAGCTATGCGGGCTGGCACACCTATGGCGCCGACTGGGAGCCCGGTAGCGTCACCTACTATTACGATGGCGTCAAAGTAGGCAAAATCTCCTCCCCATACATGGGTCCAACACCGCAATACCTTGTCATGGGCTTCCAGACGCCCGGCCCGACGTGTTGTCATCAGCCATATCAGGCGCCGGATCAGATGGTGGTCGACTACGTCAAGGTCTGGCAGCACCCCAAGATCTCATTTCAGGCCAACACCGGACACCTTTGGACCTACACGCCTGGAGAACCGTTGGACACCGGATTGGCGATGAAGGCCGGCACGGGCCCGAGCCTCACCACGCTCGAACACGGCCAAGACCTCACGGCCTTCCAAGGCGGCGCAGATCAGCTCTGGCTCGATGGGCCAGAAGGTGCCAACAACGAGCTGCTGACGATCGACCCAGGCAGCAGTCCGGATATCGCAGCACTTGGCAGCGGTAGCCCATACATCGTGGCGTTGAACAAGGAAAGCACCCATCACCTGTGGGTCTTCGTACCGACCGAAGCAGACGATGAGACGATCGTGATGGCTCCGGGCACAAGCCCGAGCATCACCGGACTTGCCGGCGGCCCCTCCCCATACGTCATTGCTGCCCAGGGAAGCAACGAACATCTGTGGCTGCGGGTGCCAGCAGAAGCTGACGATGAGGGGCTGCCGATGTCGAAAGGCACGAGTCCGAGCGTCACGGCCCTCGGCACCAGCTACATCGTCGCGTACCAGTGCAGTAACGGCGATCTATGCCTGTTTCTGCCGACGGAACACGATGACGAGGGGCTAGGTATGGCGGCAGGGACCAGCCCCAGTATTACGGGGCTAGTGGGCGGCGGCTACGCGGCGGCATTCCAAGCGAATACCCACAATCTCTACGTCTTCGCGGCCGGCAAAGCCACAAACACCGGCCTATCCATGAACGAAGGAACCAGCCCCTCGATCACCGCACTTGAAGGCGGGAGCTACCAGATTACCTTCCAAACCAGCGGCGGAAACCTCGAAACCTA
>DASXER010000031.1:0-36948 GCA_036490015.1 Solirubrobacteraceae bacterium
CGACCGCGAAGCTACCGGTCTCCTCGACCTCGACCTCCAGCGACAGCGCGACGGCGGCGGCCATACAGTCGAAACCGGGGCCCAGGTTGGCCGACGAGGCCGGCACCCGGACCAGCCGCCTACGGATCACCCAAGACCGCCTCTTCGATCGGTGCCATCTCGGCCGAGCAGTTGATGATCCTGCCGTCGTTGTTGGCGATCGCCGTCTCGGGGTCCTTCAGCCCGCGCCCCGTCAGCACGCAGACGATCTGCTCCGCGCCTTCGGCGCCGTACTTGAGCAGACCCGCGACGGAGGCGGTCGAGGCCGGCTCGCAGAACATGCCTTCGCGCGAGGCCAGCAAGCGGAACGCCGACAGGATTTCCGTGTCCGTGACCGAGCGGATCGCGCCGCGCGACTCGGTCGCCGCGCTCATCGCGTCCTCCCAGCGCACCGGGTTGCCGATGCGGATCGCCGAGGCGACCGTTTCCGGGTGCTCGACGACTTTGCCTTCGACCAGCGGCGCGGCGCCCGCCGCCTGGTAGCCGAGCAGCCGCGGCGTGGCGCCCATCTCCTTGAAGCCACGCCAGTAGGAGGTGATGTTGCCGGCGTTGCCGACCGGGATGCAGAGCGCGTCGAGCCCGCCGTCGAGGCTCTCGTGGATCTCGAAGGCGGCGGTCTTCTGGCCTTCGATGCGGAACTCGTTGACCGAGTTGACGAGCACGATCGGGTGCGTGTCGGTCAACTCGCGCACGAGCGTCAGCGCCTGGTCGAAGTTGCCTTTCAGCGCGATCACCCTGGCGCCGTGCATCAGCGTCTGCGCCATCTTGCCCTGCGCGATCTTGCCGTCCGGCACGATCACCGCGCAGGTGATGCCTGCGCGCGCGGCGTAGGCGGCGGCGCTCGCGGCCGTGTTGCCGGTCGAGGCGCAAATGACCGCCTTGGCGCCGTCTCTGACCGCCGCGGTGACGGCACAGGTCATGCCACGGTCCTTGAAGGAGCCGGTCGGGTTCGCACCCTCCAGCTTCAGGCGCACCTGGGCGCCGACTATCTCCGACAAGACGGGTGCCCTGAGCAGCGGTGTCGAGCCCTCCTGCAACGAGACGAGTTTCTCGCCGGTGGCGAACGGCAGATGCGCGAGGTAACGCTCGATCAGGGGCACGTGCCTGCCGGTGAAGGCATCCCCTTCGATCGTGGGGAGCGGGACTGGGGGGATGTCGTCGTAGTTCACAGGAACTCCTCTTCGATCACACGGATGGTGCGCGGGGTGCTGCGCACGAAGCCGAACTCGGCGACCTCCTCGACGGCGGCGGCGAGCTTGGACTCGGATACGGGGTGGCTGACCATGACGAGGCGGGCGTGCTCGCCCATGCCGCGCTGCACGACCGACTTGATCGAGACGTCGTGCTCGCCCAGCACGCGCGTCACGGACGCCAACACCCCGGGCTCGTCCTCGACGTCCAAATGCAGGTAGAAGGCGCTTTCGATGTCCTCGAGCAGCGGCATCTGCAGCGGCGCGGCTGGCGGTCGCGCGCCGCCGGTCATGACGCTCACGACATCGCCGAGCACGGCAGACGCCGTCTGCTGACCGCCGGCGCCCGGACCAGACATCGTGATCTCGGTGATCGTGCCCGACTCGACCGTTACGGCGTTGAACGGGCCGCTGATCGACGCCAACGGGTGCCCCGAGTAGAGGAAGGTCGGGTGCACACGCACCGAGATGGCGCCGTCGCGGCGCTCCGCCGTGCCTACAAGCTTCAGCCCGAGCCCCAGCTCGCTCGCGTACTGCAGGTCATCCAGCTCCAGGTGCTCGATGCCTTCGTATCTGACCTCGTTGAGGTGCACGGGCGCACCGAACGCCAGCCGCGCGATGATCGCCATCTTCGCCGCCGCGTCGCGCCCCGAGACGTCGTCCGAGGGGTCGGCCTCGGCGTAGCCGATCCGCTGCGCCTCGGCCAGCGCCTCGGCGTAGGTGGAGCCGTTGGCCATCTCGGTGAGGATGTAGTTGGTCGTGCCGTTGACGATCCCGTGCACACGCTCGATCGGCGTCGCCGACAGCGACTCCTCGAGCACCCGCACGACCGGCACGACGCCGGCCACGGCGGCCTCGAAGCGCAGGCGGACGCCATGCTCGCGAGCGAACTCGAACAGCTCCTCGCCGTGTTGGGAGAGCAGCTGCTTGTTGGCCGTCACGATGTCCTTGCCGGCCGCGATCGCCTGCAGCAGGTACTCGCGCGCCGGTTCCAGGCCGCCCATCAGCTCGACCAGCAGGTCGGAGTCGGCGAGAATGTCTTGGTAGTCCCCCCTGCTGCGCGTGAGGATGCCGGAGATCACCGGTCGGCGCCCGTTGAAGCGCTCGATCTCGTCCGCACGCTCGGCCAACAGCGTCTCGAAGGCAGCGCCGACGGTGCCGTGCCCGAGCAGGCCGACGCGGAACGGCTCCCTGGCTTCAGTCGACATCGCGCGCTTTGAGGTCATCCAGCGTCTCGCGCCTGAGCACGACCCGTGCCTCGCCGTCGCGGCAGAAGATCACGGGCGCGCGCGGCACACCGTTGTAGTTGTTGGCCATCGCATGACCATAGGCGCCCGTGCAGGGCGTCACGACGATGTCGCCTAGGGCGGGGTCGCGCAGGTTCGCCTTGGCCACGATCACGTCGCCCGACTCGCAGTGCTTGCCGGTCAGCACGCAGGGCTCGCCGTCGCCATCGCCGTTGCCGTTGCCGTTGCTGAAGCGGTCGGCGATCTCGGCCTCATAGACCGAGCCGTAAAGCATCGGGCGCAGGTTGTCGGACATGCCCCCGTCGACCGCCACCCAACACGAGACGTTCTGCTTGACGCTCTGGACCGAGTAGAGCGTCACAGCCGAGTTCGCGCACAACGAGCGGCCGGGCTCGATCAGCAGGCGTTTGGGCGCGTGGCCGGCCTCAGCGGCGGCTTCGGTCACAGTGCGCACGTAGTCGGCGATCGCCGGCGGCTCGGGCTGGCTGTTCAAGTAGCGCACGCCGAGCCCGCCGCCCACGTCCCAGGTGTCGAACTCGCCCAGCGTGGCGAGCTGGGCGGCGGCGCGGCGAAACGGCTCCAGCTCCAGCAGCTGCGAGCCGATGTGAGCGTGCAGACCGCGCAGGTTCAGGCCCGGCGCGGCGTTCGCGCGGGCGATCGCTTCGGGCGCCGACTTCATCGAGAAGCCGAACTTGGAGTCCGCCTGGCCGGTCGAGATCTTCTCGTGCGTCTCGCCGCGCACGTCCGGCGTGACGCGGATCAGCACGTCCTGCGTCGTCGCGGTGTCGGAGCGTTCGCCGAGCAGACGACCGAGCAACGCCAGCTCGTCGAAGTTGTCGAGCACGACCGTGCCAACGCCGCGGTCGAGCGCCATCGACAGCTCCTGCTCGGACTTGGCGTTGCCGTGCAGCACGATCCTCTTTGGGTCGAAGCCAGCGGAGAGCGCCAGGTGCAGCTCACCGGCAGACGCGGCGTCGCACCACAGGCCCTCCTGCGCGAACAACCTCAGCACGGCGGTGCAGGGAAAGGCCTTCGAGGCGAACACGACGCCCAACTCGGGGTAGGCGCTCGCGCGGGCCGCCCGGACGAAGCTCCGCGCGCGGCCGCGCAGATCGTCCTCGGCCACCACGTAGGCGGGGGTGCCGAACTCGCGCGCCAGCTCGATCGCGTCGCAGCCGCCGATCTCCAGACGGCCGCGCTCGTTCAAGCGGCTGCCGAGCGGGTAGACGGAGGACAGAGCCTGCGCGGTGGTCGTGGGGGTGTCGCTCATCGGGCGGTGATTATCGCTTGCGCGGGGGTCGCGGGGCGCGCGGGAGGCCTTTCTTGCCTTGCGATTGGGCTTTCTTTACTGCGCCGGGTTTCCGTTGCCTTCGGTTCGATTCTCACTGGCCTCGCCGTGCGGCCCGCGACCCCCGCCGCGTGCGGGGCGCCCTTCTTGATTGGGCTCTTGCTGCTGGCGGCCGTTTCTGGTTTCGGTTTTGGTGCTGGTTTCTTGGACTTTGCTTCGGGTAGCGGTTTGGTGAGTCGACCTGGAGGTCACGATGCCGCCTATCGCTGCCTCGGACGATCACACGTTCAGCTCGTGACGACCCCCGCCAGCCTGCGCCGCTACGGCATGGTGTCCTTGCTGAAGCCGCTGAGATGCAGCAGGCCGGCCTGCGGGCCTGGCCTATCGAGCATTGCCGCAATCGCTTCCCAATGGTTCAGCACACAGCGGAGCTTCTGCCATTGGGTGTATTTGGCGTCTCCGAAGGCAAGGACGTGCGCCCCAGTGTCGATGACCGCCTGTCGCTCCGGGGTGACGACGCCTTGCTGGCGCTTTTGTCGTATTCCTAGGATCGAAGCATCCTGAGTGAGGATCGCCATGCCACGAGCTGTTATGTCGGCGATCCACCACTCATCCCCTTTCTGGGGCCGCTGCATCTCGGGATGAATGTCGTGCTGAAAATGCGCTGTGACGCCGTCGTTGTGCGTGAAGCGGTTGATCGTGTCGGTCAGAGCGCGGCCGACTGAGTTCTCGACGTAGAGATCTCGGATCACGCGGCCAGAATGGCCGCTACCACCTCGGCCTCCGTGGCACCGGTGTCGTGCTCGATTTCAGCGGTTGAATAGCCCTCGCGATGACGGGTTGCGATCGCGTCCAAGCGCACCCCAGTGCCGGCGGTGATCGGATGGCCGCCAGCTACCCGCATGTCCACGACAACGGGCACCGCCCTCGTCTTGAACCACCAGCGTCGCGCACGTTCATCTTTGTCGTAGTCGATGTCCCTTGTCCAGAGTGCACCTTCGACGAGCTTCTCGACGGTCAGTTGCCCGCCCTTGGACGCGTTGAGTAGCAGCGCACCGTCATCGGTCTCGGCAAACTTGGTCAGAAGGTCTCCGCCGTAGACGTGGAAACGCCGTGTCGACAGAGGTCGCTGCTCATCGAGCTGTTTGCCCACGTATTCCAGAGCGCGCCGGATCGCTTGAAGCGCGGCGTCCCCCCTGTAAATCGAGAGGGTCTTGAGTTCGAGCAGGTTCAAGAAGGACAGCGCGAGCCCACCCTTTTCCCCATCTGCCCCTATCAGCGGCTCGTCTCGGCGCGGCTGGCCCTTGTAGCGACGCTCATGACCGAAACTCCAACGGCTCACTGTCTCCGGCTGGCGTCCAATGATGGTCGCAGCCTCGGTGATGGTGTACCGGGGGGTTAGGGCACGGCCTTCGATGCGCTTGTCCATCAGCCCAGCGTAGTCGACGCGTCGGCACACGAGACCACAGAATTATCCCGTCTGATGTGCTCCCGCTGCTTCAGACGGCGGCCGGACGCAGCGCGGCGAGGCCGCCTCCCCTACGCACCATGACCGCCAGCCACGTCAGTCCGATCACGCACAGTGCGACGCTCTCTACCTGCGGCGCCGTTAGGCCTATCAGGACCTCTTTGTTGCGGCGAATGAACTCGACCAGGAAGCGCTCCAGGCCACTGCCGACCAGGTAGAGCGCGAAGATCACCCCAGGTCTGACCCGGTCTCGCAGCTGCCACAGCGCCCATGCCAGCAGGCACATCGCGACGGTCTCGTAGATCGGGGTTGGCTGCACTCGCACTCCCGGCGGCGTCGGCACCGTCCCGTGCGGGTAGCCCATCGCCCACGGCAGGCTCGAGCGGATGCCGTAGTCGCCGTCGCCGGAGACCTGGCAGCCGATGCGGCCGATCGCGTAGCCGAGCGCGAGCGCGGTCGCGGTCATGTCGAACAGGCGCAGCTCGATCGCCTGGCGCCAGCGCATCCAGGCGACCACGCCGATCGCGCCGCCGATCGCGCCGCCGTACCAGACGAGCCCCGAGCCGGAGAAGATGCTGCCCAGCAGGTCGTGCTTGACCGAGCTGTAGTTCTGGATCAGGAAGTAGCCACGCGCGCCGATCACGCCGCCGAGCAGCGCCGCGAAGGTGATCTCGTAAGCCCAGTCGACTGGCTTGTCGAGCTCACGTAGCCTGCGAGCGACAACTGCGCCGCAGGCGAGGAAGCCAAGCGCGAACATGACGCCGAAGGTCTTGACGGAGATCCCGATGATGTGGACTTCGGGCTTCATCGGCGAGCGCTCACGGAGGGGAACTTTAGGGCACCCGTAACTCTGTCTGCGAGAATCACCGCATGGCCGTGACGACGCGCAAGAGCTTTGGCCGCGACACGGGCCTGCAGGCTCGCATGTTGCTGACGATGTTCCTCCTCGGCCTGCTCTACGTGGTGTTCGTCGGCATCCTGTTCGCCGCTGGCGCGGCCGCCGGACTGATCGTCGTGATCGCCGTCGCGCTGCTGCTGTTGCAGCTGTTCGGCTCGGACAAGCTGGCGATGGCGACGATGGGCGTCAAAGAGGTCAGCGCGGCCGAGGAGCCGGAGCTGCACGGCATCGTCGAGCGCCTGTGCGTGCAGGCCGACCTGCCGATGCCACGGGTCTGCGTGATGGAGACCTCGATGCCGAACGCCTTTGCGATGGGCCGCTCGCGCAAGAGCACGACCGTCTGCGCTACGCGCGGCATCCTCGAACTGCTCGACGCGGCCGAGCTGGAAGGCGTGATGGCGCACGAGCTGACGCACGTCATCAACCGCGACGTGATGGTCATGACATTGGCCGGCTTTTTCGCTTCGCTGGCCTCGATGATCCTGCAGTTCGCCCTCTTCTTCGGCGGTGGCTTCGGCGGCGGCTACGGACGCAGCCGTGATGAGGAGGAGGACATCTTCCTGATCATCCTCGTCTCGGCCGTCGTGTACGCGATCTCTTTCCTGCTGCTGCGCGCGCTGTCGCGCTATCGCGAGTTCGCGGCCGACCGCGGCTCGGCCGTGTTGACCGGCCGCCCCAGCGCGCTCGCCTCGGCACTGCTGAAGATCAGCGGCACGATGGAGCGCGTGCCGCGCCAGGACCTGCGCGCCGCCGAAGGCATGAGCGCCTTCTTCATCGTCCCGGCGCGCGCCAAGAACTCGCTGATGAACCTGTTCGCCGACCACCCGCCGCTGGAGCAGCGCCTAGCGGCGCTGGAACGGCTCGAGACCCAACTGCAGGGCACCGCCTGACGCCTGCTCAACCGTGGGCCTGCGCGACATCTTCACCGGCCGCCACTCGGTCAAGGGCCCCGCGCCCGACCGGCTGTTCGCGATCTCGACCGCCTACGTCACGCTCGAGACCGAGCACCAGATCGTCCCCGCCGGGGCGGCCGCGATCGTCTTCCAGGCGCTGGCCACGAGCGAGTTCGAAGCGACGCTGAAGGAAACCGAAGAAGTCGTCACCGCCACCGGCAACGAGAGCGGCGTCAGCGTCAGCAGCGAGAACGACAGCTTCGGCTACCGCTGGATGGTGCTGCACAAGCCGACCGAGGGTGGCGACTCGTGCGTCGAAGACCTCGCGGTGGGCGTCAACGCCGTCTCCGGCTCGATCGAGAACGCAGGCCACGGCGAGCGACTGCTGTGCGCGGTGTTCGCCTTCTCCGACCACCGCGACGTGGCCAAGCCCCAACCCGTCTACTTCATCTACAACTACAAGCGCGGCTCGTGGTACCCGTTCGTGCCCGACACCGGCCACGACCAGCAGCGCCTGACCGAGCGCGAGCTCCAGATCAAGGCGCAGATGGGCAGCGAACTGCCGATCGAGCCCGAAATCGAGCGTTGGTTCCCGCTGTGGGGAATCCCGATCTGAGCGCTGCGTCCGCAGCCCGCTCGACCATGTTGAAGGCCACGGCACAACGCCGCGGCGCGGCACCAACCACCTAGTCGGGAATCAGGCCCTCGCCGGTGAACTCCTCGCCGGCCTCGGCGAAGGTGGTGTCGGCAGGCGGCAGAATCACATCAGAGCCCTCGAGCTCGTCGTCGGCGACGGTAGTGCCGGCGCTGCGCACATAGTCGAGGAGCGCGCCGAAAGCCGGCTGGAAGTCCTGTTCGGCGCCGCTTTCGACGGCCGCAACGACGACGTTCTCCAGCTCGTTCAGGCGGGCCGCGTCCTCGTCGGCGAGGCGATACTGCTCCTCGCCGGAGATCCTGACGATCATGCCTGGCCGCTCTCGCCGGCGGGTGCGGACTCGGGCGGCGCGGCAGCGGTATCGCCGGCCGCGATCTGCGGCGCGGCGGCAGGCGCGTCGCCCTGGCCGAGTTCGCTCTTCATCTTCGCCAGCTCGTCGTCGACCGCGGGCTGGCTCGAAAGCTGCTTCAGCTGACGATCGATATCGTCTTCGCCGCTGCCGAGCTGCGTCACGTCGTCGAAGGTGCCGGCCGCTTCCAGCTCTTGAACGGCGTCAGCGCGGGCGCGCATGTTTTCGGTCTTGTCGACCGCGCGCTGCATTGCGAGCCCGACGTCGGCCATCTGCTCGCCAACGCCCGTGGCGGCCTCCGAGATGCGCACCTGGGCCTCCGCGGCGGAGTACTGCGCCTTGATGACCTCCTTCTTGGTCCTGAAGGCTTCGATCTTGGCGCGCAGTTTCTGCTCGGAGTCGGTCAGCTTCTGCTGCTGATCCTCGAGTTCGGTGACCTGTGTGTCGAGCGACTGCAGCTCCGTCTGGGCGACGTTCTTACGTTCCAGGGCGGTCCGCGCGAGGTCCTCCTGCCCGGCAGCCAGCGCCTGCCTCGCCTGCGTGTCGAGCTTGACGAGGTTCTGCTGCAGCGTGCTCTCCTGCATCTGCAGGCGCTTCTTGGCCGTCACGACATCGGCGATGCCCTTCTTGACGTTCTGCAGCTGTTCGGTCTGCTTCGTGTAGCTGTAGTCGAGCGTCTCGGCTGGGTCTTCAGCCCGGTCCAGCAGCTTCGAGACCTTCGCCTTCACGACGGTTGACATGCGCCCGGCCAGGCCGGCCATCTGGATCCTCCTATGTTGCGGCGGGGGACCGGCTCGCTACCGGCCTACGAACTCAAGCGTAGCCGACGGGCCGAGATGGTTGGCCCGACCCACCTAGAAGCCGACGGGGTGGCGCACGCGGAAGCCAGCGTTGTTCTGACGCAGCGGGCGCCAGCGCGGCCCCTGCTGATCGGACGGATCGTCCGCGGCGCTCGTGTCGAGGCGCAGGCCGGCAACCGTCATGTACGCGTGGCCAGGATTGCTGAAGATCGTCACCCAGCGTCCCAGCCCATGCGAGCCGTAGCTTTCGAATTCGGAGGAGTCCTCCGGAGACGACAGCAGCGCGCCGCCGTGCAGGGCGAAGGACACGGTCCCCGAGCAGTCATAGCCGCGCGCGATGAAGGAGGCGTGGCCGCCGCCGAAGATGTACGGCAGGCCGATCAGCTGGTTGCCCGCCCAGACGATCTCCTGCACAACCGCGGGCGCTTCCATCGGCGCGGCGGCAAGGCCGTTTATGTAGCGAGCCGTCGTACCGGGCACGAGCAGGTCGGGCTTGGTCGCGGCCGTAACGCCCACGGCCGCGCCGCCGGTGCCGGCCATGCTGCTCTTGCTGAGCGGGACGTAGGGCACGACTTCGCCGGTCGCGGTCTTCTCGTAGACCGGCCCTTTGTAGTTGAGGCGGCTCGTCTTCGCCGTCACCGGAGCAGGCTTGTAAGCCGGCGTCGTCGGTTCGCTGGCGCCAGTGGAGCTGGCGGTGGTCGGGGGAGCGGCGGCAGCGCCGCCGGTGTTGGCTGCCATTGCGCCTGTGGCGCCGGCGCCTGAGAAAACGATGCAACAGAACAACGCGCTGAGGGTACGTACCCGCAAAACGGCTACCTCTTTCGTAGGCCTCCGGGGTTAGCTGACGGGCTAGCGCTGAAAGAGTCTGCGCTTCTCGCGAGGCCGCGAGATTAGCCCCAACAACTTGGGTCCCCCGGTCCGTGACTCCTGGTCAAGGACTCGGCAATTCGATGGCGGCACGCTAGCAAAAGCCGATGACGCATGTTGCGCCTAAGTGCAAGCGAACGCCCGATTTACGAGAAATTCCCCGTAAACCAAGGGCTTTCGATGGCTCCGATGCGGCCGCTACTGTCCCCGCATGTCTCGCCGCCCCTCGCGCCTACCGCTGCTCGCGTGCGTGGCGCTGCTCGCGTTCGCGCTCGCCGGCTGCGGCAAGAAGAGCCACCAACCGCTCGGCATGGGCCCGGCTCGTGGCGTGGCGCCGCTCAGCTCCTCCGGCGCGGTGAGCGTGATCACGAGCAACACCGCGCGCATCGGCGGCGCCAACGTCGCCGTCGACGCGGCCGCCGTGGCGCGCACGGTCTACCCCGGCCTGACGGCGGCCACGCGCCCAGCGATGGTGCTGCTCGTCGGCGAGCAGGACTGGCCCGCCGCGCTCGCGGCGGCCGCCTTCGCCTCGGCGCCCGCGCACGCACCGCTGCTGTACTCACAAGGCAACACGCTGCCCTCCGTCACGAGCGAAGCGCTGCAGGCGATGGGCCCCAAGGGCGACGTCGGCCTGGGCGCCACGCAGCTGATCGCGATCGGCACGAAAGCGCCGACGCCGAAGTCGCTCGACACGCGCACCCTGCCCGCCACCGACGCCGCCGCCACGGCCGCGACGATCGAGCGTCTACTGCAGGCCTCGGCGGGCGGCAGTCCCCCCAAACAGGTGATCGTCGTGCCCAGCAACGCGCCGCGGGCCCTGCAGATGCCGGCCGCAGGACTGGCGGCTGAGAGCGGCGCGCCGATCTTGTACACGACCGGCGAAGCGCTGCCCGCTCCGACCCGTGCCGTCCTGAGCCAGTTGCAGCACCCATCGATCTACGTGCTGAACCCTCGTTTCGCCGGCAAGAAGTCGCTCGGCGAACTCGCGCAGCTTGGCCGCGTCACACAGATCAGCGGCACCGCCGGCAGCGAAGGGCCAGCCATGAACGCGATCGCGGTCGCGCGTTACACCGACGGTAACTTCGGCTGGGGGGTCAAAGAACCCGGGCATGGACTCGTGTTCCTCGACGACCAGCGCCCACTCGACGCTCCCGCCGCGGCGCTGCTGTCCTCGACTGGCGACTACGCACCGCCGCTGCTGCTCGAACGCCCGAGCGCCGTCGGCGTCTCGCTAGCGAGCTACCTGGCCGACATCCAGCCGGCCTACTCGGCCTCCCAACCCCAGTTCCAGGCGGTGCGCGGCGTCTACAATCGCGGCTGGCTGATCGGGGACGACCGGGCGCTGTCTACGATCGTCCAAGCGGAACTGGACGCGCAGCTCGCGATCGCCCCGGCCCAGCAGGCGATCGGCGAAAATAGCCAGACGGAAGCCGAAGGGGAAGCGGAAACGCCCGCGACCCAGACGGAAACGAACAGCGAACAGCCTTAGCGGAACGAGGTCGAGTTGAGCCAAGCAGAAGATCCCCGCCGTCTGAACCGCAACAGCGTCACCGTCGAGGACGTGCGTCAGCTGATGGGAGCCTCGACGCCGCACTTCGCACTGCAGCTGCGCAACCGCATCGCGAAGCTGATCTCCGACCTGCCCGCCGACCATCCGGCACGACTCGAAGGCGAGCGCGAGATCGCGCGTCTGGAGCAGCTTGGCTTCAGCGGCGAGACACGCGGTTCGGGCGCAGCCGAGGGCGAGCGCGCCATGCCCTCCCTGAAGCTTTAGCGCTTTAGCGGCGCTAGCGCAGCGAGAGGACCCGCTTGCGGCGGGCGTCGTCGAAGCGCCCGCGCAGCAGTTTGAACAGCAGCGCGAAGACCGGCACGTCGAGCGCTAGCGGCACCAGGATCAGGCTCGCCGAAGGAGCGCCGAGCGTCGACAGGCCAAACGCCACGACGCCGTGCAGGATCGCCGTTGGGACAGCCGCGATCAAGCTGCTGTGGGCGCGGTAGCCGCTCAGGTGCTCGCGGACCGAGAACTCGAGCGTGCCGATCAGCACGGCCGCGATACCCGAGAACACGATCGCTATCCCGGCTTCGCCTCTGGCGGCGCCGACGACGACCGCGATCAACCCGATCAGAATCAGCAGCTCGGCCACCGGCACCGGATGCCACGGCGCGCGTGGACGCTCGCCGACGCCGCCCGGATCGCGGTCCGCGCCGAGCAGCCCGCCGCCCGGTGCTTTCGCTTCGCGCGAGCGCGGCCCGCGTTCGCGCACCGGGCTCGCCCGCCCACCGCTGGCCGCGCGCGCGGCCTCCTCGACCGGCTCCGCGACTGCCTGGGTCGCGGCGCTCCGTCGTTGGCGCCGGCGCGCGCGAGCGCTGGTGCCGGCAGACGCCCGCCCCCTGTTGCGCTTGGCCACGGCTTCAGTGACCGCCCGGAGCTTGGCTGCGCCGCATCGGCGTCGATGCTAGCGCCTATGCTGGGGCGGATGTCCTCGCTTCCCGCCAGGAGCCAGCGCCCCCCGGCCGGCATACCCGATAGCCCGCTGCCGGGCCCCTATCCGGTCGGCGAGTACGCCAGCGCACTGCGGGCGCGACTGCGAGCGTTCGCCAACGTTCAGTTGATCGGCGAGATCGTGCACCTGCGCGCGGCCCGTGCGCGCGTCTACTTCGAGCTGCGCGACGCGCACGGCGCCATCCCCTGCGCGGTCTGGCAGCGCGACTGGGAGGCGATCGTGGCACGCATCGGCGAGCCACCGACGGACGGAGCGCAGGTGGTGCTGGCCGGGGGCTGTGACTACTACCCCGGCAGCGCGACCTCCTCCCCCGGCTTCTCGTTCTCGGTCAGCGACTTGCGCATCGCCGGCGAGGGCGACCTGCTGGCGCGCATCGAGCGGCTGCGCAAGCAGCTCGATGGCGAGGGCCTCTTGGAGCGCCAGAAGCGCTTCGAGCTGCCCGTACTCCCACGCACGATCGGCGTCATCACGGGCGAGAGCGGCAAGGCGCGCGACGACCTGCTCGCGGGGCTCGCCCGTCGCGGCTGGGCCGGGCGGATCGTGTGGGCTTTTGCCCCCGTCCAGGATCGCCACGCCGCCCCGGCCATCACCAAGGCGCTGGGCGCGCTCGCCGGCAGCGGCGAGGTAGAGGTCGCGATCGTCGCCCGCGGCGGCGGCTCGCTAGCCGACCTGCTCTGCTTCTGCGACGAGACGCTGTGCCGCACGGTGGCGCTGTTGAGCGTGCCGGTGATCGCCTCGGTCGGCCATCACACCGATCGCACGCTGCTCGACGACGTCGCGGCGGTCAGCTGCTCGACCCCCACTCATGCCGCCGAGGCGGCGGTGCGCCTGGACTGCAACCGAGCGCGCGGCGAGCACCTGGCGGTGGCGCTCCGACTGCGCGAGCACGCGTCGCGCGTGCGCAGCGCCCACGACTTTCATCTCTCCCGTGCCGAGCGGCTGCGCGATCACGGACGCCGAACCGTGGTCGGCCGTGCGCGCCAGCTCGCGCTGCTCTCACGCGCGCCCTCCGAGCACATCGAGCGCCAACGCGCGCGCCTGCACCAGCAACTGCGCGAGATCCGCGCCGGCGCAAGGCGTCGCCTGGCCGGCGATCGCACCGCCAACGCCACGCGAGCGCTGGTCATCGCCCGCAAGGCGTCTTCGACCGCCCACGAATGCCGCGAGCGTCGCCCCGCGGATCTGGGGCGCCTCGCGCTGGCGCTCGCCGGGCACGACCCACAGCGAACGCTCGAACGCGGCTATGTGCTCGCCCAGGACCCAAACGGCAGGCCGCTGAGCACAGTCGAGGCGGCGCGCGGCGCCGGACGGCTACGACTGCGCTTCGCCGACGGCGAGCTGAACGCGCGGACGATCGAGGAGGAACGATGAGTAGCCAGGAGCCGACGTTGACGACATCGCCGCCGTCGCAGCCGAGCTACGAGGCCGCCGTGGCCCGCGTCGAGGAGATCATCCGCAGGCTCGACTCGGGCGAGGCGAGCTTGGACGAAACGCTGCGCCTGATCGGCGAGGGCAAGCAGCTGATCGAGCGCTGTGCCGGCGAGCTGGCCGCCGTCTCGGGCGCGCTCGAGGAGCTGAAGCTCGACGAGCTGGTGGCGCGGCTGGAGCGGGAGGCGACACCGGAATGAGCACCTGGGAGAAGCTGGCGGGGCTGGAGCTCGAGATCGAGGACTACGAGCTGGAGGGGCTCGTGCAGGACGTGTCCAGCGCGTTTCAGCGCAAGAGCACGATCATCCACCTGCGCGGCACCGGCGAGGAAGGTCTCGGCGAGGACGTCGTCTACGACGCCGTCGACCAGGAGATCCTGCAAGCCGTCGGGGCCGTGCTGCCGCTCGCGGGGCGCTTCACGATCGCCTCCTTCGGTGAACACCTGAGCGGGCTCTCCTTGTTTCCGGAGCCGCCTCAGCGCGAGGTCTCGCCCCGCTACCGGACGTGGGCCTACGAGTCGGCGGCGCTCGATCTCGCGCTGCGCCAGAACGGCCTGTCGCTGCACGAGGCGCTCGGATGCACACCTCTGCCCGTGCGCTTCGTCGTCTCGCTGCGCCTCGGCGAGCCGCCGAGCATGGAGCCGATCGAGCAGCGGATGAAGGATCACCCCTCGCTGCGCTTCAAGCTCGACCCGACCAGCTCCTGGGACGAGCCGCTGATCGCCGCGCTGGTCGCGACCGGCGCGGTGGACTCGGTCGACTTCAAGGGCCTGTATGGGGGCTCGATCGTGGACCAGCCCGCCGACCCACTGCTCTACGAACGCGTCGTGAACGCTTTCCCCGAAGCCTGGATCGAGGACCCCAAGCTGACCGACGAGACCGACGTGGTGCTCGCCGCGCACCGCGAGCGCTTCTCCTGGGACGCCAACATCCACTCGATCGAGGACATCGAGACGCTGCCCTACCCGCCGGCGATGGTCAACATCAAGCCCTCGCGACTCGGTGGCCTGCGCAACCTGCTGGACGCCTATGACTACTGCGCCGCGCGCGGCATCGGCAACTACGGCGGCGGCCAGTTCGAGCTGGGCGTCGGCCGTGGCCAGAACCAGTATCTGGCCTCGCTGTTCCACGCCGACGCACCCAACGACGTGGCCCCGACGGGCTACAACCTGACCGAGACACCAGCCGGCCTGCCCGACAGCCCGCTGGAGCCCGTGCCGCACGAGCGCGGCTTCCGCTGGGGCTGAAGAGGGATCTAAGAGCGCGCAACTTCCGTGGCGAGTGCGCGTTTGCAGGGCCAAAGTCGCTAACTTCGATCTGCGCCGCTCGGGCGCCCGCGAACGTGTCGCGGGGTCTGGAAGGCGCTTGATCGGCACGAAGGAGCGTTGGTGAACCTGGCGAGTAAGGCCGCCCAACACCGATCGGCACGCAAGACAGTCGCGTTTCTCGCGCTGCTGCTTGTGCTGCTCGCGTGCGCACCGGATGGTGCCGCCGCCAGCGCCGGCGGCACCGCCCCTCCGGGCTCGACGAGCCCGCCGAAGACGAGCACGAAGGCCAAGACGAAGAAGACGCCGTCGATCGCCGAGCAGGCGGCGAACATCCACATCACAGTTGTGAGCTGCACGCCGGTCTCCAAATGCAGCGGCAACCCGCACCAGGTCTCCACGCACGGAACGCTGCTGCTGAAGGGCGCCGGGCTGAAGGTCGGCATGGCCGTCGGCTTCCCCAAGCGCGCCGGCGCACGCATCAACGGCTCCTCGCCCAGCGGCCATCTGCGCCAGACCACGACCGGCCTGCTCGTGACCGTGCCGAAGGCAGCACACTCCGGCCACATCGCAATCGTGCTCGGACACGGCAGCGCCATGAGCCACACCTACGGCCCGATCTACGTCTACCACCACGCCCTGCACCCGCCCGCCAAGGCGATCGTCGCGCCGGTCGAGGCGGGCGGCGTCGCCTCCGGCGCGCTCGAAGGCCAAGGGATGTGGATCTGGTACGTCAGCCGCTCCAGCGGCGGCTCGGTCGCCTCGATCGTCGCCCAGGCGCACGCCGCCGGCGTGACGACCGTGTTCGTCAAGAGCTCTGACGGCGCCAGCAACTACTGGACCCAGTTCTCCAGCGAGTTGGTCGCCGAACTGCACGCCAACGGGCTCAAAGTGTGCGCCTGGCAGTACGTCTACGGATCCAACCCCGCTGGCGAGGCCGAACTCGGCGCCGAGGCGGTGGCCAACGGTGCCGACTGCCTGGTGATCGACGCCGAGGCCGAGTACGAAGGCAAATACGGAGCCGCCCAGACCTACATCAAAGACCTGCGCGTCAAGATCGGTCAGCCGTACCCGCTCGCGTTGGCCTCCTTCCCGTACGTCTACTACCACGAGTCCTTCCCCTATTCGGTCTTCCTGGGACCGGAAGGCGCCCAGTTCAACCTGCCACAGATGTACTGGAAGACGATTGGGCAGTCGGTCGACACGGTCTACGCCAACACCTACATCCAGAACCGCATCTACAACCGCCCGATCTTCCCGCTCGGACAGACCTACGAAGGCGTCTCGGCCGCCGAAATCCTGCGTTTCCGCGAGGAGGCGGTCGACTACGGCGCGCCCGGCTGGTCCTTCTGGGACTGGCAGGAAACGAACGCCAAGGGCTGGGCCGCGCTCACCGAAGCCATGACCCCGCTGACCACGGTCACGCCAAACGAGACCTACCCGGAACTGTCGAAAGGCTCGAAGGGCGATCAGGTGCTGTGGCTGCAGGAGCACCTCGCGGCGACCGAGCCAGCGCAGGAAACGACCGGCATCTTCGCCGCGCAGACGACGACCAATCTGGAGGCGTTCCAGAGCGCACACGGCATCCCGGTGACGGGCGTGACGGACCCCGCCACCTGGGCCGCGGTTTTGGCGCTCGCGCCGGTGGCTGTGACTTGGACCGGAAAAGGACCTTCGTCGGGGTGAGGGCCGGTTCGGCTTCAGGACCGCCAGGACGCGGGGCCCGATCGCACTGTCACATGCGCGCCGCGAGCGGGGTCATAGCAGCAGACCCTCGCTAACCGACACGGAGGCCAACACCATGAAACCCCGCATCGAGAACCCCGCGATGACCGTTCCCGGCGCCATGAAGGCGTTTCAGGCGCTCGGAGCAGCCGCCAGGCAGGGCGGTGTCCCCGCGATTACGCACTACCTGGTCGAGCTGCGCGCCAGCCAGATCAACGGCTGCGCCGTGTGCGTCGACATGCACTCCCGTGAGCTGAAGGCGGCGGGCGAGCCAGACGAGCGCATCCACACGGTCGCGACGTGGCGGGAGGCGCCGTACTTCACCGACGCCGAGCGCGCCGCGCTGGCCCTGACCGAGGCCGCCACGCGGCTCGCCGACAGGGCCGACGCGGTCCCGGACGAGGTCTGGGAGGAGGCCGCACGGCACTTCGACGAGCCGCAGCTCGCGGCGCTCGTCGTCTCGATCGCCGCGATCAATGCCTGGAACCGGGTCAACGCTGCGACCAGGCAGATCACGGGAGAGTGGGTCGGTCAGTGGGTCGCCGCCAACCAGCCCGCCGCCCAGGCCGCGTGACGGACTGCGACAACGGCGCCGGCACCCGCAGCCGCACCCGGCACGACGGCACGCCACGTCATCCGTCGTCGAGGGCCGTCAGATCGAGTGCCCGCAGGCGCTCAGGGTCGGCCAGGATGTGCATTTCGGCGAGCTTGCCACCACGCACCGTGCAGGCCATGACCGAGACCGGCTGACCGTCTTTGCTCACGACGATGCCGGCGACGCCGTTGACGAGCGCCGGGCGCATGACGAGATCTGGGCGCCAGAAGCTGCGCGCTCGGCCCGCCACAGCCTCGGCGCCACGGACTTCGCCCGCCATTCCCGGAACCTCGGCCCCGATGTCGGCTCTCAGCACGACGTCGGGGTCGAGCACGGCGAGGAGCGCATCGAAGTCTCCGCCCCGGGCGGCAGCGAGGTACGCGTCGACGACCGCTCGCTGCGCGTCCAGATCCGCGTCCGGTGGCGGGGCCGCCCCGGAGATGCGGCGGCGACCGCGGCTCGCCAGCTGCCGCACGGCCTGCGGCGAGCGATCGAGGATCGAGGCGATGTCGTCGAAGGGGACCGAGAACATGTCGTGCAGGACGAAGGCGAGCCGTTCCGCGGGGCTCAGCGTCTCCAGCACGACGAGCAGCGCGAGGCCGACCGAGTCGGCGAGCAGCGCCTCGTGCTCGGGGTCGGTGCCATCCGCGCGGTCGACGATCGGGTCGGGCAAGTGCGGGCCGAATGGCTGCTCGCGCCGGCCGTGCCGCGTGCGCAGCATATTCAGCGACACGCGCGCGACGACGGTCGTCAGCCAGCCGCCGAGGTTCTCGATCTCGCGCGCGTCCGAGCGGCTGAGCCGCAGCCATGCCTCCTGGACGGCGTCGTCAGCCTCGCTCAGGGAACCGAGCATGCGGTAGGCCACCGCACGCAAGTGGGTCCGCTGCTCCTCGAAGCGCTGAGCCAACCACTGCTGCTGCTGCTGTTCATCCACCGGCGTTCCTCCGCCACATCCGCTCTACGGGACAGTCCTCCACGGGACTATGACCCGCGAAATGCCACCGACGTGACACGGCGGATGCCGAGACGGAGACATCCACGTCGTTCGACGCGACAGGCACAGGCGCCGCCCGACCATCTGAAATCCATATATCTGAATCATGCCAATATGCAGATACAACGAACGTCGGGAGGAATCTCATGTCACGAGTCAAGCGAATCACCCTGCTCCTGTTTGCCGGGCTGGCCTTCAACGCCGTCATCGCTTCGGCTGCTTCGGCATCGCCGGCCTGGTGGGTCAACGGCAAACTGCTGGCAGCCGGCGCCAAAGAAGCGATCGCCGAAGCGACCGAAGTCACAGAACCCTTCGTGGTTAAAAGCGCTCTGGGGTCAGTGGAATGCAAATCGCTCAAGGACGTCGAAGGCTTCATCGAAGGCGAAAGCAAAGCGGGTGTGAAAGCGCTCGATGTTGGGGAATGCGTCTTCCTCAAAAGGCCAGGCTGCACGGTGCTTCCAATCACGACCGAACCACTTTCGATCGCGCTCGAAGGCGAACTCGGACACCTCAAACTCAAATTCAAACCGGCGACTGGCACGAAGGTCATGACGGTCAACTTCTCGGGCTCGGAATGCCCAGCCCCGAGCTTGATGTTCTCGGGCGTGATGGCGTGTAACTACCCAAGCGTGGAAACCGAAGCGACTTCACATTTGGAGGAATTCACGGCCACGTCAGGCACCAAACTCAGTAACGGGATCGAAAACGTCGAACTCAAAGGACTCGATCGCTTCCGGCTCGCGTCCGGAAAGTTATGGTCGGCGCATTGAGCAGCGAAGCCTGAGAGAGGCACCCCGCGTTCAGGTGCTGACGCGGGGTGTCTGTCAGGTGCGAAGCCGCGGGCGGAGGGGCCCGAGCTCAAACCCGCTGAATCAGAGTCCCGGTGCCCAATCCGCCACCGCAGCACATCGTCACGAAGCCGATCTCCTTGTCGGAGCGCTCGAGCTCGTGCAGCAGCGTCGTGATCAAGCGAGCCCCGCTGGAACCGAGAGGATGCCCGAGCGCCATGGCCCCGCCGTTCACATTCACGCGGTCCATGTCGGGGTCCAACTCACGCCGCCAAGCCGCCACGACGGGCGCGAACGCCTCGTTGATCTCGATCAGGTCGATGTCGCCGATCGCCATGCCGTTGCGCTCGAGGATCTTGCGCGTGGCCGGGATCGGCCCCTCGAGCATTTTCACCGGGTCGCAGCCGACGGTCGTCTGGTCGACTATGCGCGCCCGCGGCGTCAGACCGAGCGCACGCGCCTTCTCGCCGCTCATCAAGAGCACGGCGGCGGCGCCGTCGGAGATCTGCGAGGCGTTGCCTGCGGTGATCTTGCCGTCGGGCTTGAAGGCCGGCTTGAGCTGCGACAGAGCCTCGAGGTTCGTGTCCGGTCGGATGCCCTGGTCGGCCACGTACGTCTCGCCGCCGACGGTCATCGGCACGATCTCGCGCTCGAAGCGGCCCTCCTCGGTCGCCTGCGCGGCCAGACGGTGGGAGCGCACGGCGAGCTCGTCGAGCTCGGAGCGGGAGATCTCCCACTGATCGGCGATCATCTCGGCGCCGAGGCCCTGGCCGACGATGTTGTGCTTGGCCAGCAGCTCGGGCGTGAAGGCCAGCCCGAACTCCTGCTGGGTCTGCATCGTCGCCGAGAACGGGAAGTGGCCCATGTGCTCGACGCCTGAGCCGATCATCGCGTCGTGCACGCCGGCCGCGATCAGCGCGGCGGAGAAGTTGACCGCCTGCTGGGCCGAGCCGCACTGGCGGTCGACGGTCGTGCCGGGCGTCTCGATCGGAAGCCCTGCTTCGAGCCACGCGTTGCGGGCGATGTTGAGCCCCTGCTCGCCGAACTGCGCGACGCAGCCAGCGACGACGTCTTCGACCTCAGAAGCGTCGATACCGGAGCGCTCGATGACCTCGGTGTAGGTCTTGGCGAGCAGCACGTTGGGGTGGGTGTCCTTGTAGTAGCCCTTCTCCCTGTGCCCACGACCGATCGGTGTGCGCACGGCCTCGACGATCACGACTTCGCGCCCCTCTGGGTGCCTCATCTCGCAAGTCCTCCTGGCTGTTTCCAGCCGCTCGAATGGATGGTCGGACCGCGGGGCAGGCGGCCGGCTCGCCTAGGAGCGCAGCGCGTCTGAGAAGATGCCCGGGGCCCTCCAGGGCCCACTTTACCGCTCCGCCCCGTAACCGACCGGCCGGTCAGCACAGACGGAGTGGCGATTTCGACAGCGATCAGAAGGAGCAATGTGAGCAAACGTCTGGGCGTCGCGGGAAGCGGAGCCATCGCCTGCGGGTTGGCCGCCACGGCGGCCCATCATGGACCGGTGCTGCTGCTCGCCCGTTCGGAGAGCTCGGCCGATCGCGCACGCGCGACGGTCGAAAAGACGCTCGACCGGCTCGGCGCGGACGTCGACCCCGAGCACGTCGAAATCGTGACCGAGCCCGTGGCGCTGGCCGAGGCCACCTTCGTCGTCGAGGCGGTCGTCGAGGACCACGACGTCAAGGCCAAGCTGCTCGGCGAGCTGAACGCGATCCTGTCCGAGACGGCGATCCTCGCCAGCACGACCTCCTCGCTGTCGGTCGAGCAGCTGGCGCGGGCCAGCGGGCGCCCGGAGCGCTTCCTTGGCCTGCACGTCTTCAACCCGGTCACGCGCATGCAGCTCGTGGAGCTGATCTTCCCGAGCACCGCGAGCGAGGAAACGCGCAGCCGCGCCCAGGCGCTGTGCGAGAAATTCGAGAAGACGCCGGTCGTCGTGCCCGACGTGCCGGGCTTCGTCGTGAACAGGCTTTTGTTCCCCTACCTGTTCAGCGCCGTGCGGCTGATGGAAGAGACGGGCATGGCGCCGGCGGACGTCGACACCTGCATGCGCCTCGGCGCCGGGCACCCTATGGGGCCGCTGGCGCTGCTCGACCTGGTCGGCCTGGACGTCTCGAAGGCGATCGGAGAAACGATCGGCGAGCCGATCCCGGCGCGCGTCGAGCGGCTGGTGGCGGCCGGCGATCTGGGGCGCAAGAGCGGCCGCGGGATGCACTCGTACTAAACATTTAGAGAAACTCATGGACCTTTTAGGTCCCGTTGATCAACGTGGCGATACTGGTACATGCGACCAATGAGTCGCATCGCACACCCGCCTCCTCCCAGTGCGCACGATCCGGTCCGCTCCCCCCGCGGGCCGGACGTGTTTAACGGCCCGTTTTTTAGGTTGAGTCTCCTCGTTGGTTGATTTCTCGGTCGTGCGCCGTTTGCCGGGGGTGCGGATGGCCGAGTGGGCCGCGGACGCAGTGCCGAAGGCCTTGCTGGATAGCAAGGCCGAGGCCGAGGACAAAGGCCCGCGAAGGCCAGGCGTGTCCCCGGCGGTGCAGGACCGTGAAACCAACCAACTAGTCGTCGCTGTCGCGTGGCTCGCGCGCGGGGACCACCCGCCGTTCGCGGATGCGCACCGCGTCGATGCGGTTGTCGCGCACCGACTCGACGCGGATCGAGTAGCCGTCGGCGTTGACCGTGTCGCCGCGTCGCGGCAGACGCCCCAGCTCGCCGAAGACGAAGCCGCCGACCGAGTTGTAGTCGCTGTCGGCCGGCAGGTCGAGGCCGTAGTCGGCCAGGTCCGTGACCGCCACGTGGCCGCGCACGAACCAGTCGCCGTTGGCGAGGCGTCGCACCTCGCCTGAGGTCGGGTCGGTCTCGTCGGCGATCTCGCCCACGACCTCCTCGATGATGTCCTCGACCGTCACGACGCCGACCACGCGGCCGTACTCGTCCACGACCACGGCCATCGAGGCGCGCTGGCGCTGCAGGTCGGCGAGCAGGTCGTCGAGCGGCTTCGTCTCGGGCACGATCAGGGCCTCGCTGACGAGCGGCTCGATCGGCGCGTGCGGGCCGTCCTGCATCAGCCGCCCGACGAGCGTGGAGACGTGCACGAGCCCGCGCACGCGGTCGCGGTCTTCGTCTTCGGTGATCACGAGGCGCGTGTGGCCACTGGAGACGCATAGCTTGAGCGCCGCCTCGACGTCCTGGGAGACGTCGAGCGTCACGACCGTCGGGATCGGCGTCATCACCTGGCGCGCCTCCTGCTCGTGCAGGTGGAACACGCCGGTCAACATGCCGGCCTCGCCCGGGTCGAGGTGACCGCCGGCGTAGGACTCGGCGATCAGGCGCTTGAGCTCGTCCGGCGAGCCGCCGCTGCGCTCGCCGCTCATGTCGACGCCGAGCAGCCGCAGGATGCGGTCGGCCGCGGCTGTGAGGACCACGATCACGGGGCGGAAGAGGGCGCTGAAGGCGCCCAGCGGCCGCGCCACGCGGCGCGCCACGGCCTCGGCCCGGTCGATGGCGTAGAACTTCGGCACCATCTCGCCGGCCAGCAGCTGCGCCGAGGCGATCAGGATGAAGGCCAGCACCGCGCACAGCGCGACGGCGACGTCGTGGCTGACGGCCGAGCCGAGCGCGCCTTTGAGCAGCGATGCGAGCGCGGGCTCGCCGAGCGCGCCGATACCGATCGAGGTCATCGTGACGCCGATCTGCACGGCCGAGATGAACTCGTTGACGCGATCGAGCTGCGAGAGCGCCTGGCGCGCGCCGCGCTCGCCTTCGTCGCGCATCACTTCCAGCCGCGACCGGCGCGAGCGCACGAGCGCGTACTCGGCGATCACGAAGAACGCGTTGATCGCGACCAGGAGGGCCGCGAGGATCAGCTTCAGCCCGTTCACGCGCGAACAGAGCTGCTCGTCAAGCCCACTCGGGCTCTGCTACTTCGAGGAGATTCTTCGTCGTCGCTCATCGCTTGGATCGGCCCGTCAACGGTAGCAAGGCGGACGGCGAGATTGGAGGCGCCAAGGACCGTCAGTCGAGCGCTTCGAGCTGCCGGGCGAGCTCGAAGTCGGCCGCTGTCAGCCCGCCCTCGGAGTGGGTGCTGAGCGTCAGGCGCAGCTTGTTCCAGCCGTGCACGAGGATGTCGGGGTGGTGGTTGGCGGCCTCCGCCAGCTCCGCCACGCGGTCCACGTGGGCGATCGCGGCCGCGAAGTCCGCCAGCTCGCGCTCGGCGACGATCGTGCCGTCTTGCTCGCCGCGTCTCCAGCCCTCCAGCCCGGTCAGGCGCGCGTCGATCTCATGCTCGCTCAGCAATGCCATGTCGTTCGAGACTACCCTGACGTGGAGATGCGAATCGTCAGCCTCGTGCCACACGCAACCGAACTGCTGTTTGCGCTCGGCGCGGGCCCCGACGTCGTCGGCGTGACGCACGAGTGCGACTACCCCCCGGCCGCGCTGAAGCTGAGGCACGTCACGCACGACAGGCTGCCGCCGGGCCTCGGCGCCGCCGAGATCGATGCCGCCGTGCGCGAGCACACGCTCAACGGCGAAGCGATCTACGAGCTCGACCGCAAAGCGCTCGCCAGCCTCCAGCCCGACCTGATCGTCACGCAGGCGCTGTGCGCGGTCTGCGCCGTCTCACACGACGAGGTGCAGGAGTTCGCGCGGACGCTGGAGCCCCGTCCGAAGGTCGTGGCGCTCGACCCCCACACGTTCGGAGAGACGCTCGGCGACATCCGCACGCTTGCGCAGGCAACCGGCCACCGCGACACGGGCATCGAGCTGGTCGCGCGCATCGCCGGCCGCGTCGACCGCGTGCGCCTTGCGGTGCGCGGCGTCGGCGAGCGCGAACGCCCGCGCGTCGCGGCGCTGGAGTGGCTCGACCCGGTGTTCGCCGCCGGGCACTGGACGCCGCAGATGATCGAGATGGCCGGCGGCGAGGACGTGCTGGGCCTGCCGGGCGAACCGTCGCAGACGCTCGACTGGAACACGGTCGCCGCCGCTGAGCCGCAGGTCGTCGTCGTGATGCCCTGCGGCTACGACGCCCCGCGCGCGGAGGAGGAGGCGCTTCGCTACGGCGAGCGGCTGTCGGCGCTCGGCGCCCGCCGGATCGTCGCGGTCGACGCCTCGGCCTACTTCTCGCGCCCCGGCCCGCGGCTCGTCGACGGGCTCGAGCTGCTCGCGCAGATCCTGCACCCCACGCTGCTCGACGGCGTCGTCGTGCCCGAGGGCCCGGCGATCGCTTTGGAGCGGCTCATTCTTCCTTCAGCTTGAAGCCGGGCGGCAGCGTGACCGACGGTTCTTCTTGCGCCTTCGCGCTCGCGAGCGCCCCGCCGACCGCCGCGGCCGCGATCAGGACACAGCCCGCATAGGCAAGCGCCTGTTGGCGGTAGCGGTCGCCGAAGCGGAACGCCTGCGCGGCGAGCGCGCCGCCGACGAGCCCGCCGATGTGCCCGCCCCATGAGATGCCGGGGATGCTGAAGCTGATGATCAGGTTGATCACGATCAGGCCGCCGACGCCGCTCTGCATGATCGGGATCTGACGTGCGCGCATCTCGATCGCCGCGGCGCCCATCAGCCCGAACACCGCACCGGAAGCGCCGACGGTCGCGCCGTGCGGCGTGACCAGCAGCGCGCCGAGCGAGCCCGTCAGCAGTGCGACCGCGTAGATCGCCCCGAAGCGCACGCGTCCGAGCGTCGGCTCCAGCATCATCCCGAGCGTGTAGAGGACCCACATGTTGAAGCCGATGTGCAGCAGGTTCTCGTGCAGGAAGCCGCTCGTGACGAGACGCCACCACTGGCCGTGGGCGACGCCCTGGCCGGGCTCGAACGCGTAGCTGCCGAGCAACTCGCCTTTGAACAGCAGCTTGCCGTGCGCCGAGCCGCCGAAGGTGAAGGCGCCGCTGCCCTCGGCCAGGAACACGAGCACGTTGATCGCGATCAGCGCGTAGGTGACCTGCGGCACGGTCCCCATGTCGCGCAGGCGCTTGACCTGGGTGCGCTGTTTGGCGCACTCCGGGCAGCGCATCCCGACCGGCGTGGTGGTCATGCAATCGGGGCAGATCGGCCGACCGCAGCTCGAGCATGAGACCCCCGTCTCGCGCGAGGGATGGCGGTAGCAGGTGGCCATGTTCGAGGGGGAGAGCCTAGATGATGGGAGCGCCCGAACCGGGCGGGCGGCTCAGCGCTCGCCGAGCAGCTTGCGCGCCTCGCGCTCGAGATCGCGGATCGTGCGCTCGGCGGTGTCGCGCATACCCACGAGGCCGGGCGCCGAAGCCTGCGCGCGACGGCGCGCGCGCAGCACGACCAACGCGCTGCCGGCGGCGCCGCCGACGATCAGCGCGGCGGCCGGGCGCACCCAGTTGCGCGGGTCGCGCATCGCCGACAGCTCCCAGGCCTCGAGCTCGTCGGCGGCCATCTCGGTCAAGTTGGTGAGCGCGCTCTCCAGGCGCTCGACGAGGTCGGCCGGCGGCTCGACCGGCGCGAGCGCTTCGCGCAGCAGGCTCTCGAAGTTGGACGCGGCTTCAGTCATCGCCGTCCTCCTTCGCCGCGTCGGGGCGGTCGCCGTTGCGCGAGGCCGACGAGCCGTCGCGCTCGCCGACGATCTCCTCCAGCTGCCGGATGGCGCGATGGATCAGCACCTTGGTCGCGCCGTCCGAGCGCCCCAGCGCACGCGCGATCTCGCGGTTGTCCATGCCCAGCGCGAAGCGCATGATCAGAGCCTCGCGACGGTCGTCGGGCAGGTGCCCCACCCCGTCGAGCACGCGCGCCAGCTCGTCGCGCCCCTCGACCAGCTGCTCGGTCGTGTGAGGCGCGGTCAGCGTGGTCGTCTCGTCGATCGGCGACGCGGGCTTGCGCGAGCGGTCGCGGTACAGGTTGGCCGCCAGGTTGTGGGCGATCCTGATCAGCCAGGGGCGCAGCGGGCGCCCCTGCGATTCGCGCTGCGCACGCTCGAAGTGGCGGTAGGCCTGCAGGAACGTCTGCTCGGTCAGATCCTCGGCGTCGTGATGGTTGCCGATCCGGTAGTAGGAGTAGCTGTAGACGTCCCGCAGATGCGCCTTGTACAGCTCCGAGAACTCGGCGTCGAGCTGCGCCTTGGGCTTCTTTGAGAGCTGCTCCTCGGCCACTCATTGCACCCTATCCCTCCAACCGACGTTCCTCGTCTACGCGGCGCGGGAGATCTCCCGCGGGGACACCGTCACGATCCGCGCGGCGCTGTCCTCTTCCACGCCCGCGAGCCAATCCCACTGCAAGCTGACGCAAGCCCAGATGCGCTCGGTCACAGCCGTTGCGAGCGCGGGCGAACAGCGCTCGACGGTCGGGTAGTGAAGCGGGCGCCCCACGCGCAGGCGTACCTTGCGCGGGCGGATGCGCCAACCTCGACGCACGTGCTCCGAGCCCATGACCGCGATCGGCGCCACCGGCGCGCCGGTTTCGAGCGCCAGGCGCCCGATGCCGCGCTTGGGGTCCGACAGGCCGGGGGTGCGGATGCGCGTGCCCTCCGGAAAGATGACCACGCAGTCGCCGCGCTCGAGGATCGCCTTGGCGGTCGCCATCGCGTCCCTGTCGCTCGCGCCGCGATCGACGGGGAAAGCCCCGAGGGCGTTCAGGATCCAGGCCTGCCAGCGCTTTTCGAACAGCTCGCGCTTGGCCATGTAGTAGACGGGCCGCTTGACCAGCGTGCCGATCACGAACGGGTCCAGGAAGCTGCGGTGGTTGGCGGCCAGCAGCAGCGGCCCGCTGCGGGGCAGGTGCTCGCGCCCGACGCGCTGCATGCGCAGGTAGATCAGGAAGGAGGGCACCAGGATCGTGCGCAGGACGCGGTAGACGATCGGGTTGACGCCCTTCCGCAGCGAGCGCTCGCGGAAGCTCGCGAGATCGACGCTCGGCTGCGGCTCGGCACAGGCGACGAGCTGGGTGCCGTGTGGCTGCTCGGGGGGTTGGGGCTCCGGCTGAGAGAGGGTCACGTCTCTACTACACCGCCCGCGAGCGGCCCGTTACATGACCCGAAGCGGATCGCTCCCCTCAGGCCCGTGGAGCCCGCGCCGCCGGCACGCCGACCCGCGCGAGCTCCGTCAGCTCACCCGGCGGATCGCCCGACAGCAGCCAGCCGCCCGCTTCGTCGGACACCACCAGACCGCGGCGCGAAAGCTCCGACAGCGCAGTCGTGACGGTCGGGCGCCGCGCGGCGGTGATCTCCGCCAGGACCGCGTGGGTCAGGCGCAGCGGCAGGCGCACCTCTCCGCCCTTGCGCACCCGCCCCCAGCGTCCCGCGAGATGCCACAGGAGCATGTGCAGGCGCACGTCGACGCGCGCGTGGTGGATGATCGCCATGTTGATCGCGAGGTTGCGCGAGCGGGCCAGCGCCCGCCCCACGAGCCTCCCGGACAGCTCCGGGTAGGCAGCGATGCGCGCCATGAAGCCATCGTCGAGCAGCGCCATGCGCGTCGTCTCGAGGATCCTCCAACTAGACATAACCGGAAGGATCGTGGGCTCGCTCTCGCCCTGCCACGGGCGCAATAGGTCGCCCTCTCCCAACAGCTCCGATCCGAAGCGGCCGTCGATGCCCACCCGACGGATCAACAAGCCGCTGAGCACCAACAATCCGATGCCCTCCTGCAGGCTTCCATGACGGGCGGCCCAGCGCCCTGGCGGCACCGAGAGCTCCCGCGCGAGGCAGTCGTTCACGGCCTGCGGGCGCCGCTCGGGCGGTACCGCCTCGGCGAGGTCGGGGTCCGCTTCGAGCACCCGGCAGGGCACGGGGAGGGTCTTTGCTTCATCGGCCATCGCTCCGTCTACTACCCAAACGACGAGCGAACAGACATCGGAACGTGCGCCTAGGCCCCGTTCGCGACGTAGTCGAGGGCGGCGTCCCAGCCGAGGAAGAAGCGCGCCTCGCCGACCTTCCCGTCGGTGCGTAGGTCTGAGTTGAGCACCCCGAAGGGCACCCGCACCGGCTCACCGCTGTCGCGATCGCGCCCGGCGAACTCGGCCAGCACCAGGACCCGGCGGCTCAGGTCGCGGACGTCGTGGATCTGCATCGTCACGTCGTCCCAGTTCTCGCTCCAGACGGCGCCGAGTCGGCGGATGCCCTCATGCCCGTGACAGACCTGCTCCTCGACCCAACCCGGCGCCGGGTAGCAGACGACGTCCTCGGCGTACACCAGCAAGAGGCTCTCGATCGCCGCGTTGAAGTCCTCGGCTGAAGACACGGTCCCAGTATGGGGAGGCCGGGCGGGTTCCGGGGCGGTTTCGCCGATGCCGGCGCGACGGGCGCGGCGCGGTAAGATTGTGTTGTTTCAAACTTGTGACTACGTGACGTAAGTCCGCGCAAGGTGACGCCGTGGCGAAGGGATCGAACCCTTCGTGCGATCGCTCGCCCGACCCAGCGCCGGGGCGCGAGGCAACCCCGAACGCGCAACTTCCAGGAGTGGATGTGCCAAGTTCCTACCAGCTGCGCCAACAGGAGCAGCACGAACAGAAGCTCAGAGACATCCGCGAGCAGGTCGCCAACGGAAAGCTCGTGATCCGGAAGATGACGCCGGCCGAGCGCAAACGCTTCCCGCCACGCGACCCCGGACAGCCCGGCGTGCGCGCGAAGCGGCGCTGATGTCCCGCTTCTTCGTCCCGCCGCTGCCCGACGGCGCCCCGACTGCCGAGAGCGCCTATCGGGAGCTGCGCGACCACGCCGAGGTGTGCACTGGTGCGGTCTCGCGAGAGCGCCGCATCGAAAGCGTCCTGTTCCGGCAGAGCGGACACGACTGCCTGCTGCGCGTCGGCGAGCTGAACGTCGGCAACCTGCAGACCGTCTCGGCGATCATCCAAGTCGGCCGCGACACCTACACCGTGCATCACCTGAGCGCGGATTCGGGCGAACCGCCCGACCCGCTGGTCCTGCACCAGTCCGACGTCTACACGGTCACGGACTTCCACTAAGCGCTCCGGCCGAGCGAGCGCTGCGCGAGGCAGCGCGTTCGGCACGGGCGGGACGCGCTTTCGGCTGGCTGCCAGCGCCGCTACGATCGACGGGCGCTCGCGCGCCGGAGTAGCTCAGCTGGTAGAGCACCTGTCTTGTAAACAGGAGGTCAGGGGTTCGAGACCCCTCTCCGGCTTTCCTCGTTCGCCTAGTGGACCAGGGCGCCCCGCTACGACTAGCCGCTCGCCGCACGCCCGAGGTCACTGGGCCGCTCCCCGCACGCCCCAGGTCATTGACGCCAATAGGAGACACATCCTGCCCTCGCGCTCAAGCCCTTGAATCGTGGTCGCCACCGTGCAACGCGGCGTTCAATTCAACACTTCCGTATTTGCGCTGCCGACGGTAAGACATTGCCGAGGAGAGGCCAGGGGGCGCTCACCGGCTTGCGACACACCAAGGGATAAACATGCTCATAGAACCGGTAGGGGGCCCATCGGGCGAGCCGCACGATAGCGTCGGGGATCTCCCCGACGCACACGTAAGGCTGCTCGGCGAGCAGCTCAAAGCGCAAAGCGAGCAGATCCTCGCGACAACCGTCGTGCGCAGCTCGGGGCTCGCGTTGAGCGACGCGGTGGAGGAGCGCTTCCGCCGCATGGGCGAAATCTCGACGCTGGCCGTCGCCAGCTGGATGGCCGGCGGATCGGTAGAGGAAGCGATGGACGTCGGCCAGGAGGTATGGCAGATCTTCGGGCAGCTGGCCGCCCAGCACGCGGCCCCGCTCGCCGAGGTGACCAAGCGGGTGTGGCGCTGGCGCGATGCCGCCGTCGAGGTGCTGCGCCGGACCGCCTCGCGCGAGCAGGTGCCTACGCGCGCGCTCGAGGACGCGCTGGCGATGCTCGAGACGACGCTGCGCCTGACGCTCGTGCAGATGTGCGAGAGCTTCGACGCCGAGCGGGCTCGCGCCGACGAGGAGCTGGAGCGCCGCCAGCACGAGCTGACCTTCCTGGCCACACACGACACGCTCACCGGGCTGCCCAACCGAGCGCTGATCGTGGACCGCCTCGGACAGATGCTGCTGCGCGCGCGACACACGAAATCCGCGGTTGCCGCGCTGTTCGTCGATCTCGACAATTTCAAGACGATCAACGACACGCTTGGACACGGCGCGGGCGACGAGCTGCTGCGTGCCGTCGCCGCACGCTTCGACGGGGTCGTGCGCGACGTCGACGCCGTCGGACGCCTCGGGGGCGACGAGTTCGTGATCGTCGCCGGCGACATGTCGCCGGGCGCCGGAGGGGAGCTGGTCGCCGAGCGTCTGCTCGAGTCCCTGCGCCAGCCGATCCCGATCGGGGAGGACGAGACTCCCGTGACCGTCACCGCCAGCATCGGCGTGGCCGCCGGCGACCGGGCAAGCGCCAGCGACCTGCTGCGCGATGCGGACATCGCCATGTATCAGGCGAAGCTGAGCGGTCGCAACGGCTACGTGGTGTTCGAGAACGCGATGGCCGAGGCCGTCCAGAGCAGGATGGAGCTCGAACTCGATTTGCGCGCGGCGATCGACAAGGAAGAGTTCTTCCTCGTCTACCAGCCGACGTTCGACCTGCGCGACATGAGCGCGACCGGCGTCGAGGCGCTGATCCGCTGGCGCAGCCCCACCCGCGGCGTCGTGCAGCCGGACGGGTTCGTGCCGCTGCTTGAGGAGACCGGCTTGATTGGCGAGATCGGTCGCTGGGTTCTACTGCACGCGTGCGCACAGGCAGCCATCTGGCACCGGGAGGGCTACCCGGTCGGAATCGCCGTGAACGTCTCGGCACGCCAGCTGGACTCCGATCAGATCTGCGCTGACGTGCGCCGGGCGCTGCAGGAGAGCGGGCTCGCGGCCGCGTCGCTGACGCTGGAGATAACCGAGACCACGCTGATGCGCGACACCGAGGAAACGATCAGGCGCTTGACCGCGATCAAGGAGCTAGGCGTTCGCATCGCGATCGACGACTTCGGCACGGGCTACTCCTCGCTCGGACACCTACGTCAGTTCCCGGTCGACGCGCTGAAGATCGACCGCTCGTTCATCACCGGGCTCGTACACAACGAGCAGGGAGAGAGCTTGCTCAACACGCTCGTGCAACTCGGCAAGGCGCTCTCGATCGAGACGATCGCCGAGGGCATCGAGGCCGTCGGGGAGCTCGAGCTGCTGCAGGCGAACGAGTGTGACGGCGGGCAGGGGTTCCTGTTCGCGAGGCCGCTCGACGCCGACGCGATCAAAGCGTTCCTGAAGCAGTGCATCGCGGGCGAGACCTCCGTACGCGCTCCGACCGAGCCGATACCGCGCGCCCACACGGCGAGCCCGAAGCCCTGAGCCGTCGCTCGCATCTCCAGTTCGGGATCAGACGCCGACCCACGGGCAGAGACGCGGCCCAGACCTCGCGCTCACGAAGCCCCAGAACAGCAATAAACACGTCTGACGCATTTTAGAGAGTCGAATGATATGTTGTGAGTGATGCTGGCGTACCGCCAGCTCTAGCGCCAATTGTCAAGAGGCACACGGCCCACGGCCGCGGCAGCACACAGCATCACACCACCTCGAATCCTTGGCTAATACGCCTATAAACGCTGGGATTGAGGATGAACGTCGGAGCTGCCCCGACAGTTACGGCGTGGAGCACTACGTCCCATCGGCGGAGGCTAGTCCCAAACGATGGGCGTGCCTTCTCTCAAGTCGGGTACGGTTTCGCGCGCCGCGGAGCGCCGCCAACTTCGACGGCGAGACTATGTCGCCCGACACACGCAAGAGCACTCAGTACGAACGATTGATCACGAGCATGATCGAATCGACAGACCGCCACGGCTACGCGGAGGCAAACATCCGCTCGGTGATAGCCGGCGCCGGAGTCTCCCGACCGACCTTCTACGACTACTTCGAGGATCACGACGCCTGCTTCACCGCCGCGATCAACGATGTCCAGGCGCAAGCCGAGCAAGCCGTCGCCGCCGCGCTCAGGCGTCCGGGGACGAGCCCACAGCAGGCCGCGCTGCGAGCGCTCGTCGAGCTGAGCGCCGAGCACCCCAAGCGAGCCCGCTTCCTGATGGAGGAGACGATGGCCGGCGGGAGGTTGGGGCTCAACCAGCGCGACCAGGGAGTTGCGCGCATCGCCCGGGCGATCGACCAAGCCGCCGCAAGCGACCCAGCGAAAGAGCTCGTGGACCTACCGACACGCGTGCTGGTCGGCACCGCCTACCGCCTGATTGGCACACGGCTGCGCCGCGGCGAAGCCCTACTCGGAAAGCTCGCCGACGAGCTCGATACGTGGGTGTCCGCGTACATGCGGCCGCCGGAGGTCCTGCGCTGGACGCAGCTGGAGCCAGGAGTCGCGCCCCCCGCGTCACCGCATGTACCGGATGCGGCGATCCAGCAGATGCCGGCCGCTCTACCGCCGGGGCGCCCAGCGCTCAAACCTGGTGAGGTCGCCGAAAACCACCGGCTTCGCATCCTCCACGCGACCGCTAGCTTGGCCGCCAGCAAGGGCTACGCGGCGACCACCGTGACCGACATCATTCGCAGCGCGCGAATCGACGGGCGCGCCTACTACCGCCTTTTCACCGACAAGCGGGATGCCTTTACCGCCATGCACGAATCTGGCTTCCGACAGGTCATGGACGTGACCGCCAAAGCGTACTTTTCCGTGCAGGGCTGGCCGCAGCGCAGCTGGGAGGTCGGGCGGGCGCTCATGCAACTACTCGAGGCCTACCCGCTGATCGCACGTTTGGGCTTCGTCGAGGCATATGCGGTCGGGCCGAGCGCGGTGCAGCGAATCCAGGAAAGCCAGACCGCGTTCGGGTTCTTCCTCCAGGAAGGGCTGATGGAGGTCCGCGACCGCCCGTCCCCCACCCAGGCGGGCATGGAAGCGATCGTGGCCGCGATCTTCGAGATCATCTACCTCGCCGCTCGCCCCCGCGGCAGGGTGCGGACCGCGGGACTCCAGCCCCATGTCGCACACGTGTGGCTCGCGCCGTTCCTCGGTCCGGAGCGCTGCGAAGCTCTCATCGACGCTCGGATGCGCACACGACCGAGTCGCCGGAAGCCTGGGGTCCGGCGCGACGCCGAGACGGGTTCACCAAAGCGATAACGACAACCGCCGGCAGCACCCGCCCCGGCAAGGACCTACCTCAGCCAGCCGTCGGACGTACCTCGGGCGAACGTGCCAGGCTCGTCACGGGCACGCGTCCACGAGTCTTCAGGTCGGCTTTCAGCGCGGCGCGACCGCGGTAGTGAAGACCATGAACGGACCCTTCGGTTCGTCCCGTGTGCTCGGCGATCTCGCCAGGTGAGAGCCCGGCGAGGTGTCGCAGCACGAGCACCTCGCGCTGGTCTTGGGGCAGCTGGGCAAGCGCCGCGATGAGATCCGCTGTCTCGCCACTCTGGTCAAGGGCGTCGCGGTGGTCACAGACACGCACCTCCGCGACCGGGACGCTGCGCCGCCGCCGGACGTGGTCGAACGCCGCGTTGCGCGTCACGCGCAGCATCCACGCGAGGAAGGGGACGTCGCGCTGCTCATATTTGTCGATCGTGGCGAACAGGCGCGTGAACACCTGCTGCGTGACTTCCTCGGCATCGTGCGGGTTGCGCAGGATGCTCATCGCATATCGGTGGACGACCTCCGCGAAGCGCGAGTAGAGGAAAGCAAAGGCAGCGCGGTCGCCGTGCTTTGCCCGCTCCACGGCAAGCGCGACGATCCGCTCGTCGGGGCTCTGCTCAGCAGCCGCCGAAACGGTTGCCCGGTTCGTTCGGCTCGCTCCCTGACCTCCCATACGCCCCCCTCATGACATTCGTCCTTGCCGTCATGCCTCGTGGCTCGCCGGCCCCATCCCCATGCTGATAAACAGCCGCACCGACGTTATTCGAGCGTCACTTTGGCTGTCAAGAGGGCGGTGTTTGCGTAGGTTTTGCGGCTTTTGCTATCAAGTGGTACGGGTTGTCGAGACGTCGCGACCGGTGCCGAGGGAGCCGAAAGGCACACGAGAGACAGCGATCTGGAGTTAATCCGCGGCGCCCGGTGGCACGACGCGTGCGGGGATCTCGGGCGCGAGCGGCTCACCCACGATCCGTCGCGCGATACGTCCGCTGTGAAGGTCGGCGAGGTAGTAAGCGACCGCGAACATCGCAAGCTCCTCCCCGGGTACACCAAGCCGCTCGGATTCGAGCGCGAGCGCTTGGCGTGTGAACTCGTCCAGGGACAGCCGCAGCGAGGTGTCCGACGACCGCCGGCGGTCTCGCTCTGACTCACTCACCTCTGTGCCTCCTTGAAACCACACTCGCATCCAACGCGTAAGACGTCCCCGCCTCACGCACGAGCCCTGTCCACGAGGCGGGAAAAAGACGGTAGCGCCTCGCGACGATCATGAAATCGCCCGCGAGCATTGCCGCTGATGCCAGCTGGTCGGTCGCATGCAAGCGATGCTAGCTGCTCCAGCCGCGGCCAGAGCCACGTCCCGAACGGGCCTCAGTATCAAAAAAGACGGGTTCCGGCTGTTAGAAGGCGGTTATTCGGTGCGGCGGGTGTAGCGTCTTTCAAACCCCATCCCCGATGCCGTGGTCACCGCCAGACGAGCGGTAGCCGGGCACCCATCTGGAGGGCAGTGATCGACATGTCGATATCGGAATCAGCGCTCCTAATCGCCGCCGGCGGCACCGGCGCTTTGGCGCTCGCGGGTGCTGGCGTGTGGCGCCTCGGAGTCGAGTTCGAACGGGAGTGGCTGCGGTCGCTGAGCGCACCGCCCGCGCCGTTTGAAATGGCGGCCTATGAGCGCATGAAGACCACCGTGCTCACGCCCAAGAAGCAGGAGGAGAGCGCACCCGGCGCAGCAGGAGAGACAGCCAGCTTGCAGACCGCCTGACACGCAAAGGGCACCCCCGTTACCGGCTGAGGCTGCGTCCGAGTCAGCCTTTTCTCATACCCAATCTTCGTCAACGCGCCGACGTGCCGCGCGTTAGCCAAGCGTGCAGGCACGATGCGAGCACCTAGCTTCGACGGGCACCGCGACAATCGCGGCCCTCGGTTCATGAGTTCATGAGCCCCACGGACACTCACAATCCTTGGGCTCCCACGGCCCTAGCGCGCCGACTGCCGAGGCTCGCTCGCAGTCAATACAAGCTGCAACCATCGCTCGCACTAGTCCGCGGACCGGCCGCCTGCACGCAACGAGACTCGCTGTTTCGCCGCGCGCTACTCGCAGGCGACGCTCTCGCATTGGGCACAACCAGCGCGCTGATCGCGCTGACCTACGGTGACACGCGGCGCGAGCTGTGGCTCGGCGCACTGGCCGCGCCCACGCTGCTGCTCGGCGCGAAGTTGACCGGGCTGTATGACCGCGACCCTGCCCTGCTGCGTAAGGGCACGCTCGACGAGGCTCCGCAGATCGCGCAGTTGGCGACTCTGTGTACGCTCGCGAGCACGCTCGCGGCCTCGGCGCTCGACGGGCCGGCAGCCAGTCCGAGTGAGACGTTCACGTTCTGGATCGCGCTCGCTGCGATGCTGGTCACCGGGCGCGCGGGCGCGCGGGCGCTCGCCCGATTGATCGCCCCAAGCGAGCGTTGCCTCGTAATCGGCGACGACCGCGCGGCGCAGCGAATCCGCGGCAAGATCGAAGGCCGCGGCGCGATCAAGGCAGAGCTCGTGGCGCACGTCGACCTCGACAGGATCGAGCCGTGGTCGAGTGAGAGCTTCTCGGAGCCGCGCCTCGAGGAGATCGGGCGCTTGGCGCAGAGCCTCGACGTACACCGTGCGATCATCGCGCCGCGCAGCGCCGATGCCGGCGAGACTCTCCATCTCGTACGGACACTGAAGGCGGTCGGAGTCAGGGTCAGCGTGTTGCCGCGCCTGCTGGAGGTAGTTGGCAGCGCGGTCGCGTTCGAGGACGTGCACGGCATGACGCTGATGGGGCTCAGCTGTTTCGAGCTGACGCGCTCCTCGCGCGCTCTCAAGCGCGGCCTCGACGTCGTGCTCAGCGGCGTCGCATTGCTCGTACTCAGCCCGCTACTGGCGGTGATCGCGCTCGCGATACGCCTCGACAGTCGCGGCGGATCGCTGTTCAAACAGGCGCGCATCGGGCGGCATGGGCAGCCATTCGAGATCTACAAGTTCCGTACCATGGTCGCCGACGCGGAGCAGCAGAAGGAGTCGCTGCGCGAGCGGAACGACGCGCAAGGCGGGCTCTTCAAGATCTTCGAGGACCCGCGCGTCACACGCATCGGACGGGCGCTTCGCGGCAGCGCACTCGACGAGCTGCCGCAGCTGATCAATGTGTTGCGGGGCGAGATGAGCCTCGTCGGCCCTCGACCGCTCGTGCCCGACGAGGACATTGCCGTGCAGGGTTGGCAGCGCAGCCGACTAGCGCTCACCCCGGGGATCACGGGCCCCTGGCAGATCCTTGGTCCGGCTCGTGTGCCACTCGCCGAGATGGTCGCCATCGACTACCTATACGTCGCCGACTGGTCGCTGTGGTCCGACGTGAAGATCATGGCCAGAACCATCCCGCACGTCACGGCCCGGCGCGGGCTTTGACGCGACGCCCACGATCGCGCCCCACGCGCGCCCAACAAGCTGTGCAGCATCAGCTGATGACGATCAGCGCCGGCTGTGCCGAGCGACGCGAGACGATGGGCGCCCGGGCGCGCGCGCTGGCGGGCCAGGTCGACTACGTCGCTCTTGAGCGCACACTGCGCACTCGAAAGCTGCTCGCGACGCTTGGGCCGCGGATCGTGGAGCTCACCGATGAGGGGTCGCCGGAGAGCTTCCATGCGGCCGTCCGGAGGAGCCTAGAGACCGGTCGCCGCCAGGCGAGTCTGCTCGCGCTGCTTGCTGGACGAGCGGTCGAGATGCTCGGCGCACAGGAGATTCCAGTGGCAGTGCTGAAGGGACCTACGCTGGCGCAGGCGATCTACGGCGACCACGGCAGGCGGCTGTCCGGCGACGTCGACCTGCTCGTTGCGCCCGAGCACCTGACGCGCGCGGTGCAGGTGACACGCACGCTCGGCTACCG
>DASXER010000034.1:0-16785 GCA_036490015.1 Solirubrobacteraceae bacterium
ACGATTCTCATACCGCACTGAATCGACCCACGCGCGCGAGGGGCAGAGCATGGCGTCCTCGAACCGTCCTTTTGTCCACCCTTGGGCCACGCTATGTTCTGTGGGTCAGATGGAGCCCTGACGAGAGCGCCGGCGGCGCTCCGAACCGCCCACAGAACAAGGGCTGATGGCCCCTTTCGCGAACAGAGTCCTTGCCGACGCGAGAGGAGTCACGAGCGCAGTGCCCAGGATCGATTGGCGTGAGCTGGCGGCGATTGGAGCCGGAGGGGTGTGCGGTGCGCTGCTGCGCGTGTGGCTCGGACGTCGCTTCGCGGGCGCGGCGGACGCTTGGCCGTGGACGACGTTTCTGATCAACGTCAGCGGGTCTTTCGCGCTGGCGTACTTCGCTACGCGCCTGCAAGAGCGCCTACCGCAGTCCATCTATCGCCGTCCCTTGCTTGGTACCGGTTTCTGCGGCGCCTACACCACCTTCTCGACGATGCAGGTCGAGCTGCTCGGCATGCTCGAAGCGCACCGTTACGGGCTGGCTGCCAGCTATGCGCTGGCGAGCGTCACGGCCGGCCTCGTCGCGATCCACCTCGCGAGCGCGCTCGTGCGGCGGGTGAGGACAATCGCGTGAGTACGTGGGCGTGGGTCGGGGTAGCCGTGCTCGGAGCCGTGGGCTCAATCGCACGCTTCCTGCTCGACGGGTTTGTCTCCGCGAGGGCGAGAGGATCGTTCCCCCGCGGCACCCTCGTCGTGAACATCAGCGGCGCGCTGCTGCTCGGGCTGCTGAGTGGCGCGGCTGTACAAGGGCAGACGCTTGTGCTGGCCGGCACCGCAACGCTCGGCTCCTACACGACCTTCTCGACCTGGATGCTCGAGTCTCACCGTCTGGCTGAGGAGGGCGAGCTGCGCGGCGCGGGCGCGAACCTCGCCGTCAGCCTGCTCGCCGGCCTCGCCGCGGTTGCGCTCGGCCATGCGATCGGAACGGCGCTGTGAGGGCTGAGCACCTGAAGCTGACGACCTACTTCGGCGAGCGCGACCGCGTCGGAGGGCGCCTGCTGGGCGAGGAGCTGCTCGACCTCTACGCGCGTCAGGCGATCGAGCTCAGCGTGCTGCTACGTGGAGCCGAGGGCTTCGGCGGCTTGCGCCACATGCGCACCGACCGCCTGCTAACCCTGTCGGAGGACTCGCCGGTCGTGTCGGTCGCGGTCGGCGAGCGCGAGCGCATCGAGCGGTTGGCGGAGTTCGTGCGGGCGGTGCAACCGCGCGGACTCGTCACGTTGGAGCCGGTGCGGATGCTCGAACGCGGGATAGCCCCGTCCGGGGACTGCAAGCTGACGGTGTATCTGGGGCGGAGGGAGTCGGCCCGTGGCGGGCCGCCGTTCGTGGCGGTGACGGAGCTGCTCCACCGTCACGGACTGGCGGGTGCGACCGTGCTGCTCGGCGTCGACGGAAGTCGCCGTGGCATACGCCTCAGGGCGCGCTTTCTGGCCCATAACAAGGCTGTGCCGTTGATGGTGGTCGCCGTCGGCCCCGGCGAGCGTCTGGCGGGCGTGTTCGGTGCGCTGAAGACCCTGTTGGCGGCGCCGTTCGCGACCGTCGAGCCCGTGAACATCTGCAAGCGCGACGGGCGCCTGCTCGCACGCCCGGAACCTGGCGCCTGGCAGCAGCTGAGCGTGCACTGTTCACAGGCGGCGACCGTGAACGGCCGCTCGCTGAGCGGCGAGATCGTGCGAGCACTGCTCGCCGAGGGCGGCGCGGGGGCGACGAGCCTGCGCGGGATATGGGGCTTTCACGGCTCCGAACACGAGCCGCACGGTGACCGCCTGCTTCAGCTGCGCCGTCGTGTGCCGGTACTGACGGTAGCCCTCGACGAGCCACAGCGGATCCCGCGCGCGTTCGAGATCATCGACGCGTTGACCGTGAACGAGGGCTTGGTCACGGCGGAGAGCATCCCGGACCCGACCGTGCATTTCCGCCCCGCGCTGCCGCCTGCTTAGAACCCGGTGGAGGAGAAGTGCTCGGGGTCGACCGCGCCGAGCTTGCCGCCGATCAGCTTCAGCGGGCCGGGGTAGTGCGCCAGCACCGCGATCAGCTGGCCCGGCTGCGTCACGTCGACGGCGCCGCCGGGATAGCGGGTCGTCTCGTGGTTGCTGAGCCCGGCGGGAGCGCTGAAGGCGCCGGCGGCGTTCAGCTGCGCCTGTTCGTAGAAGGTCCTGAAGCCACTTGTGACGGTGCCGCGCCAGCCGTGTTCGTAAGCCCATGCCAGCACCGGGATGATCCAGTCGGCGATCGGCTTCAAGCGCGGGTTCCAGGGTGTTTCGGGGGTGTGCGCTTCGGCCCCGGGACCGCTGGTGGCACCTTCGGCGTTTTCGAACGAGGCGGCCGATTCTCCGGACGGCAGCGCGATGCCGGCCTTCTTCGCGGCTTCGATCTCTTTGCGCACCTCGGCGTCCGACGGCGCGCCCTGGGCGATGCGGACCTTGCCTTCGGCGATGATCGCGTCCGAGGAGGCGTCGATACGGGCCACGACGCTCTGCGGGCCGCTCTTGGGGATGCCCGTCGTGGTCTTGGTCGTGGCGGTGCCGGTCGTCTGTTCGCCGGCGCTAGCGGCCTTGCGCAGCGCGCCCTTCGGGATCGTGGCGCCGCCGCAGCCCGCGGCGAACAACGGGCACGCGACGAGTCCGAGCGCGAGACGGCGAGCGGGCATGGCCACGAGCCTAGAGGGTCCGTTACCCGGCATTCGCTGCAAGCGCTCTTTCGCGCGTCCAGAGGCCCGACGTGAAGCTCACGCTTTGAGCGCCCACATCCGACGAGGCGTTCACATGTCTTTCAGGGGGCTGACAGGCAGGACCGCCATCGCGGCGGCGATCGCGCTCACGGCGGCGGCGCCGGCGACGGCGCTGCCTTCGCGCAAGCTCAACCGCGAACAGCGGTTGTGCTCCACTCCGCGCGCAGGGCACGCCGAGTGCCTCGACGAGCGGCTGATCTCCAAGTCGCTGACGAAGTCAGACCTGGCCGCCAACGTGCGCCGTCAGACGCGTGAAGAACTCCAGGGCGTGAAGCCCGCCGTCACGAGCAAGACCGTGCCCGCCGGCCTCACACCGGCGAACCTTCACTCCGCTTACTCGCTGGCGACCGAAACGCCCGCTTCGGCGACGCAGACGGTGGCGATCGTCGACGCTTACAGCGATCCGACCGTGGAAGCCGACCTCGGCGTCTACGACCAGGCCTTCGGGCTGCCCGCCTGCACGGCCAAGAACGGCTGCTTCAAGCGCATCAACGAGTTGGGCAAAGCGAGCCCGCTGCCGGCCAAGAACGGCGAATGGTCGAGCGAGATCTCGCTCGACGTGCAGATGGTCCACGCGATCTGTGAGAACTGTCGCATCGTGCTGGTCGAGGCCGCGAGCACGGGTTACAGCGACCTCGGCAAGGCCGTCGAAGCCGCAGCCGCGGCCGGCGCGACCGAGATCAGCAACTCCTACGGCGGCGCCGAGTCCAGCGGCATCAACAGCCTCAACTCCTACTACGAACACCCGGGCGTGGTCGTCACCGTCTCATCCGGTGATTGTGGCTACTTCAACCAGGGCTGCAACGGCACGGCGGCGGCCAACTTCCCAGCGGCCTCGCCGTCGGTCGTCGCCGTCGGCGGAACCTCCCTGACGCTGTCGGGCAGCACCTGGAGCAGCAAAGCCTGGAGCGACGCCGGCAGCGGCTGCAGCCATGTGTTCAGCGCGCAGCTGTGGCAGAGCGAAGCCGCCAACTTCTCCGCGACCGGCTGTGGCACCGAGCGCTCTGTGGCCGACGTGTCCGCGATCGGCGATCCTTACACCGGCGTCGACGTCTACGACAGCACGCCCTCGGGCAGCGGCGCCTCGACCGGCTGGGGCGTGTGGGGCGGCACCTCGGCCGCGTCGCCGATCGTGGCCGCCGAGTTCGCCCTGGCGGGCGGCGCGCGAGGCGTCGGCAACCCGGCCGACACGCTCTACTCGCACCTGGGCGAAAGCGCCAACCTGCAAGACTCGACGTCGGGCAGCACCGGCTCGTGCTCGGGCGTGCGTTCCTGCACCGCCGCCACCGGCTACGACGGTCCGACGGGCGTTGGCAGCCCGATCGGCCTCGGTGCTTTCGCGGTCTCCGGCACGCCGGCCGACAGCGCCGTGCCGAGCGTCAGCGGCACCGCCGAACAGGCGCAGACTCTGACGGCGACGAGCGGCACCTGGAGCGGTAGCCCGACCGGTTACTCCTACCAGTGGGTGCTGTGCTCCAGCTCGGGGATCGAATGCGAGGCGGTGAGCGGGGCCACGTCGAGCACGCTCGTGCTGCCCGCGAGTGCCGTCGGCTCCACCGTGCGCGTGGTCGTGAAGGCCAGCAACGCCAGCGGCGCCGGCACCTCGGTCGAGTCGGCCGCGAGCGCCGTCGTCGCCTCCAACGTCCCGGCGGTCAGCGGCTTCACGCCCGCCACCGCCGCCACCGGCACGACGATCAAGATCAGCGGCAGCGCGCTACACGGAGCGACAGCCGTGCGCTTCGACGGCCTCAGCGCCACCTTCACCGTGCTCTCCTCGACCGAAATCGAAGCGGTCGTCCCGAACGGCGCGAGCGCCGGCAAGATCTCCGTCGTGACGCCCGCCAAGACCGTCTCCAGCAGCGCGAAGTTCACGCCCAGCTTCTCGGTCACTAGCGAGGCCCCGTCGCGCGCGGCGGTCGGCGCCACGGTCACGATCAAAGGCACCGGCTTCACCAGCAGCTCGACCGTCAGCTTCAACGGCGTGGTGGCCACGAGCGTCACGTTCCTGTCGGCGACCACGATCAAGGCCGTCGTCCCGGCCGGCGCGAGCACCGGCGTCGTCACGGTCACGAGCGCCGCCGGCAGCACCCGCAGCTCCGGTAGCTTCGTCGTCTCCTAGCTGGCTTCTGCAGCGGTCGTCCTATATCGTCCTCGGCGTCACGCGTCTGGGGGAACCCGGTGAGAGTCCGGGACTGACGCGCAACGGTGTGGCCGCGAGGCCGAGTCCGAGTACCTGATGCGTGACACAGACATACGGACCCTGTTCTCGCGAACGGACGGCAGGTCACCCAGCTCTCGCCCTCTCTGAGGCTTGGCCGGAGTCCTCCGTCCACACCCAGAAGGAGATCCATCTGATGCGAATCAAGTCACTCCGCGCGTTCGCGGCCATCGCGGCCGCCTGCTGCGCATACCCGGCGGCGTCGCTGGCCAACTCGCCCGCCAAGGAACTGAAGGTCGCCATCGCACACGGCGCCGGCTACATCGAATCGCAGGTGCAGAACGACGGCTCATTCGGCGAAGAATTCGGCGGCGAATGGGCGCTCAGCGCGCTCGCCGCGGCCAAGGTCGCACCGGTCACCGTCAAGCCCGGCACGACCGACGCCCGCAGCTTCTACCGCGAACTTATCGGCGACCCCGCCACCTGGCCCAGCACTCCGTCGGTGACGAACTACGAGAACGCCGCGTTGGCCGCGTACGCCGCCGGCATCGACCCGGCCCGCGTATCGGCGGACCAGAACCTGATCGCCCAGATCGTCGCCCGCTACCAGACCGGCGCGCCCGGCTACTACGGCTCTTCGACGAACTTCAACGGCACCGCGTTCGCGCTGCTCGCGCTGGCAGAGACAAAGACCAAGTCGCGCAAGCAACGCGTGCCACAGGCGCTGCTGGACAAGACGATCGCGATCGTGCGCGGCAACCAGCACACCGACGGCGGCTGGACCTTCTCCCGCGCCGAAGGCAACAAAGCGGAACTGGGAGCGCCCTCGGAAGCTGAATTCACCGGTGCGGCGATGGCCTCGCTGTGCAGCGCGGGCGTGCCGTCGAGCGACCCGGCGATCGCCCACGCCGTCAGCTTCCTGGAGTCAGACCTAGCGGCCGAAACGTCGAACAGCGGCGCGTTCGCGACCGAATTCGGGCCGAACAGCGACACCAACGCGTGGGCCGTGCGCGGGCTGAACGCCTGCCACGTCAGCGCCACGAGCGCTTCGTTCACGACCCCGACCGGCAACACACCGGTCTCGTTCCTGCTTTCCCAGCAGGGGCCGGACGGAGGCTTCGGCTTCGAAGGCGAAAGCAACCTCTACTCCACGCAGGACGCCGTCAGCGCGCTCGCCGGCGCTGGCTTTACCGTCGCCCCCGCAGGTGCGCACGGTCAGCCCAAGTGGGTGGCCGAAGCGAGCTTCACACCGTCCGTCAAAAGCGAGCTGGCGCTCGTGATCGATACTCCTAGCTCGCTCGGCGTGTGCGCCGTCACGATCACTCCGACGTCATCGAAGACGACGCTTGGCGGCGTGCTCGAAGCGTCAGAGTCGGCCGCTACACCGGCCGGTTGCATGACCTCGTTCGCCCCGGCCAGCGGCAAGGGCGCGATCACGGAGATCAACGGCGTCTCGGGCAGCTGGCAGTACAGCATCGACGACGGCAAGCTCAAGACGGCCAAGCTCGCCGCCTCGATCGGCGTCGGCGACACGATCTACCTGCACCCTACGGGCGACTGATCAACGCCCTGTTGCGCGCGGCCCGTTCGCTCAGCAGCGTCAGCAGCTCATGCTCGACGCCGCTGGGCGGCGGCCGCAACGTGCGCGAGGACGTCAACCCGATTTCAGCCGGCCCCTGCAGCAGCTCGTAGACGTCGAGATAGACCGGCAGCGAGACCAGCTGCCCCGTCGGCGAGCGTTGTCGCAACGCCAGGACGAGGCGCACGCCGAACCCGCGTTGACCGTTCGCGAGCTTGACGGCCGGAAGCGAGGAGATCGACTTCGTCCGCGCGCCCGTCTTGCCGAGCACGCCTGGCAGCAGGCGGCTCAGACAGGCTCGCCCGCGCGAGGACGAGTCCGCAGCGAACGTGCGCGCGGCCAGCGCCGCGCTCGGCATCACTTCGACCGACGATTTGAACTCGGCCAGGCTCGCGCCGGCCCCCGGCAGGCGCAGCGCCACCGAACGGACGTTGATGAGCCTGCGTTGTGGGTCGGTGCCACCGGCGCAGCGGGCGAAACGAGCACTGGCGGCAGACGTGTGCGAGACGTCGCGTTCGGCGTCGCCGGCCGGTGCGCCTTCGAGATCGCCGGCGCGCAGGTTCACCGCGCGGGCGAACGCGAGCGCCGAGGATTTGCCAACCAACCCTTCGCTGCCCGTGTCGATGTTCTGCTTGCCGCAGCCGGTGGCCAGGAGCAGTACGACGGCGAGCGCCGCGACTGTCGGGGTGGCTCTCATGCCGCACTGATGCCCGGCGGCCGATCTCCGCAAACAGAACGCCGAGCAGCGCAGCGACTCCTCTCGAGGAACCGAAACCCTAAAAAAAAGAATTTCGAAGCCAGTCGAGCGTCGCCTCCAGCCCTTCGCGGTAGCCGACGCGCGGCGCCCAGCCGAGCAGTGCGCGAGCCTTCTCGTTGCTGAAGCTCTGAGCGACGCCGAGCACCTGCACCGCCTGGCGCGAGAGCAGCGGCGGCGTCGAGAGGCGGGTCGCCGTCCTCAGCGCACGGTAGCCATGCTCCATCGCCGCGCCGAGCCCGTATGCGACGGGGTAGGGGAGGCTAAGACGCGGCGGGGGCACGCCGAGACCCTGCGCGAGATCCTCGGTCAGCGTGCGCCAGCTGACGTCGAGGCCGTCGCTGACGTTGAACGCCTCGCCGGCGGCGGCGTCGTGGCTGATCGCGAGCATCGTCGCGTCGACCAGGTTGTCCACGTAGACGAGACCGGCGTCCGTGCGCCCGGCGCCGATCAACAGCATGTGACGCGCGCGGATCGCACGTGCGATCTCGCCGATCACGTCCTTCGATCCCGGCCCGTAGACGGTCGCCGGTCGGATGATCGTCGTAGGGAGCTGGCTGCTTGCGACTTCTCGCTCGGCCAGCGCCTTGGTCTTCGAGTACCAGTTGCTCAGCCTGGCCGGCTCGTGGCGCTCGTCGGTGCCCGGCGTCCCGGGGTGACCGTAGACGTCGGTCGAGCTGACGTGCACGAAGCGCTCGACGTGCGCGTCTGCGGCCGCGGCGGCGAGCAGGTTGCGCGTGCCTTCGACGTTGACGCGTGTGATCTCCTTCGTCGTGGCCCAGTCAGACACCAGCGCCGCGCAGTGGATCACGAAGCGACAGCCTGCTGTTGCATGGGCGAGCGTTTCAGGGCTTGTGAGGTCACCCGTTGCCAGCTCGGCGTTTGTCGGTATCCGCGTGGTGTCGCTCCGCTCGCGCACCAGGCAGCGCAGCTCGTAGCCGTCCCGCGCGAGCCTGCGCGCCAGGTGGCCGCCGATGAAGCCGCTGGCGCCCGTCAGCAGGCAGCGGCCGTCGCTCACGAGAGGGTCGCGGCGGCGTGGCGGCGCAGGGTGGCGGTCGCGATGTCGCGCACGACCGCGAGGTTCTTGCTCGTGCTGCTGTGGCACTCGGCGAGCACTGTGTCCAGCGCGGTCAAGAAGCTGTCGGCCTCCTGCACCGAGAGCGTCAGCGGCGGCAGCAGCTTGATCACGTCGTTCTTGCCGGCGGCCATCGTGATCACGCCATGGTCACGGTGCAGCGGGATCACGATCAGCTGCGGGAACAGACCATCGCTGGCCATGTGCGCAAGGCGCCAGTTCAAGCGCGCCTTGCGCGAGCTGGGCGCGCACAGCTCGATCCCGATCATCAGACCGGCGGAGCGGATCTGGCTGACCATCTCGTAGCGCTCGCGGAGCCGTTCGAGCCCGGCCGTCAGGTGCGCGCCCGTTCGCCGGACGTTGTCGAGCAGCCCGTCGCGCTCGATGATCCTGAGCGTCGCGAGGCCCGCCGCCATCGACAGACGGTTGCGCCCGTAGGTCGACTGGTGCACGTAGCAGCGCTCCAGCGTGCCGACCGCCTGCTGGTAGATCGCGCGCGTCGTGACCATCGCCGCGACCGGCATGTAGCCGCCGCTGAGCGTCTTGCCGATCGTGACGATGTCCGGTTCGAGCTGGTCGCGTTCGAGCGCGAACCATTGGCCGGTGCGCCCGAGACCCGTCTGGATCTCGTCAACGACGAACAGCGTCCCGTAGCGGCGGCACAGCTGCTCGGCCGCCTTCAGGTAGCCGGCCGGGGGAAGCTGGACCTCGCGTCCCTGGATCGGCTCGACGATGAAGGCCGCGACATCCTTCTGTTTCAGCTCCTGCTCCAGGAGGTCGAGGTCGCCGAACGGGACCTTCGCGCAGCCCGGCAGGAACGGGCCGAAGCCCTCCTTGAAGAACTCGTCGCCGACGATCGAGAGCGGACCGTAGGTGACGCCGTGAAAGCCGCTGTCGCAGGAGACGAAGCGAGGGCGTTGTGTCGCCGCGCGGGCGAACTTCATCGCCGAGTCGACCGCCTCGGCGCCCGTGCTGGCGAAGAAGGTGGCGTCGAGCTTGCCGGGCAGCAGGTTCGCGAGCGCCTCGGCGAGCAGGCCGGCGAGCGTCGAGTAGTGCAGCTGCACGCCGCCGACGAGGTCGGATGTGAGCGTCGCCTGCAGTGCCTCGGTGACGTCGGGATGGTTGTGGCCGAGGCTCGCGAAGCCCTCGCCGGAGTGCATGTCGAGGTAGGCGCGGCCGTCCCTGTCGTACAGGTAGGAGCCCTTGGCCGAGGCGTACTCCTTGTCGAAGCCGAGGATCGAGAGTACGTCCACGAGCGACGGGTCGAGGTGCCTGGAGGCCAGCGCGAGCGTCTCGGTGGCGCGCGAGCGGGCGTCGGCGAGGATTCCGAGCGAGTCGTCCATACCGCCGAGGCAGCGTATTGGACTGCGAGACTCTTCCCAGATGAAGCTGACGCTGGTTGTGCTCGTGCTGTGCCTGGCCTGTGCGCCGGAGGCTCTGGCCTCCCCGTTGGAAGGCACAGCGCTGTGGGTCGCCCAGCCCTCCTCGTCGCTCGTGCTTGCGGGCGAGGCCGAGCAGGCTGGCGTGCGGACGCTGTTCGTCAAGGCTGGTGACGGTTCGACGCCGGAAGCGGCGTTCGACTCGGCTTTGGTAGGCGGGCTGCGCGAAGCCGGGCTGTCGGTCTGCGCGTGGACGTTCGACTACGGCGTCCATCCGGCGGCTGAGGCGCAGGTCGCTGTGGCTGCCGTGCACGCGGGTGCGCAGTGTCTCGTCGTCGACGCGGAGGAGGCCTACGACGGTCGCTACGGCGCCGCGCAGAGCTTCGTGCACACATTGCGCCGTGCGTTGGGGGCTAGGTTTCCGATCGGGCTGGCCGGACAGGCCGAGGTGCTCGATCACCCGACGTTCCCGTACTCGGTGTTCCTCGCGCCCGACGGCTTCCAGGTCGACATGCCGCAGATCTACTGGCACGAGCTGGGACTGTCGGTGGCGGGCGCGTTTCAGGCCTCGATCGGAGTCAACTCGATCTACGGGCGGCCGATCGCCCCCGTCGGGCAGCTGTTCGACGGCGTGTCGCTCGAAGAAGTCGGCTCGTTTCGTACCGCGGCGGCCGAGTACGGCACGTCTGGCTTCAGCCTGTTCGACCTCGAAAGCACCGAACCGCTCGCGCTCGCGCCGGTGCTGCGTGAGCCGCTTCCAGATTTGCGCCTACGCGTCGTCGCACCGACCGTGCGTCCGGGCGCGGACGGCGACGAGGTGCTGTGGGCGCAGGAGCTGCTGAATGCCGCCGGTGCGCGGCTGCCGGTCGGCGGCTTCTTCGGCGCCACGACCGCGCGGGCGGTCTCGCGCTTTCAGTCGCGCCACCATCTGCACGTCGACGGCTTGCTCGACGGGGCGACGTGGAGCGCCTTGCTGCGGTCGCGCCGGCGTGTACGGGAGCCGTCGTGGGCGGCGCATCCGCCGCTGAGCGCGCGCCCGAGCACCAGCTAGAGGATCGCCTCCGGCGGGATGCGCGCCTCGGCCATCACGACACGCTGACCGCGGATCGGTACGTCCTCTTCCAGCAGCCGTGCGCGCTGCTCCTTGCCCTTGGGCCAGCTGCCGTCGCTGCGCACGACCCGCCACCAGGGGACGTCGGGGGCCTCGGTGTGCGACAGGATGCGCCCGGCGTGGCGCGGGGCGCCGGGGGAGAGGTCGCCGTAGGTCGTGACGAAGCCCGCCGGCACGCGCCTCACGCGTTCGCAGATGACCCGCTCGCTCAACGCCACCGGCCCGCCACCTTTTGGCTTGGTGTAGCGATCTCTGATTGCAGACGCCGCGCGGCGTCGACGTGGTCCGCCGTCCAGATCATCTTCACCGCCGTAGCGAGCGCCGCGCCGTCGTGGTCGGCGAGGTCGCGGATGGCCTCGATGAAGCGCGCGCCGTCGCGCGTAACCGTGTCCGCCTCAGGGGAAGCCGGGGCCGGGAGCTGGCCTTCGCCGTTGAGCGCTGTCGCCGCCTGTGCGTACCAGTCGCCGACTTCGCGGGCAGTGCCGTTGAGCTGTTCGCTTGCCGTCGCGCGGTCGCCGCTGTTGTCGTCCCTGTTGTTGTTGCCGCTGTCGCTGTCGCTGTCGTGCTCGTCTTCGTCGCGCTCCCATACGTCCATCATCGCGTCGGCGGTCAGTCGCAGCAGCGAGACGCCACCCACCAGTGCCGCGACATCGGCCAGCGGCAGCCGCTTGGTGCCGCGCTCAGCGACGTAGTTGCGAAACGCGTCGTCCAAGCGCCGGCCCGCCACCGACGCGGCGAGCGGCTCGTCTTGCGGTCTCGGCGTTTGGGGCGCGTGCGCATCGCAGCGCCCGACACCGTAGGCGACCGTCGCCTGCAGGTAGCGCCCGCCGCTCTCGTATCCGGCCGCGAGCGCGTGGCCAAGGGCACGTCCGGCGCCGCGCGGCCAGAACATCGTGCCGGCCACGAGCGCCACGGCACAGCCGATGGCGACGTCCTCGATCCGCACGAGTCCGGCCGACCAGCCCGCCGGCGTGACGATGTTGTTCAGCAACAGCAGCGTGGTCGTAAAGCCGACCTGTCCGATCGCGAAATTGAACAGCACCGGGCCGAGCGCGATCAGGGCGACCGCCGGCACGAGCACGAGCCACGCGAGCGTGCTTTCGGAGCCGAGCAGCGCCACCAGCCCGCCGCCGAGCGCGATGCCCACAACCGTGCCCGAAAGGCCCTTGAGCGCATCCTGGCCGGTGGAGAAGGCGTCCGTACGCAGCACCGCGAGCGTGCCGAACACGAGCCAGAAGCCATGCTGCACGTTGCTGAGCTTCGCGACCATCACCGCCAGCGCGAGCGCGATCGCACCACGCAGGCTGTTGTGCAACCAGACCGAGCCGGGCGTCAGATGAGCGCGGGCTCGCTGTGCGACCGACGAGAGCGCCGAGCCGTGCGCTGCGCCGCCGGCCTGGCCTGGTTGTCGCGGTTCGCCGCCGAGCAGATGCGACCACCAGCCGCGCTCGCGCGCCGCCACGCCGAGGTGCACGTTGGCGGCTACATGGGCGACGACGAAGCTGATCTCTTGGGCGCGGAAGCTCGGCTGGAGCGAGCTGACCAGGTTGAGCGCCGTGTCGTCGGCGGATCGCCTCGCCGTGTCGTCGGCCGGCGTCGTCGCTTCTGTGGCCGTCGCTGTCGTGAGGGCCGCCTCCATTCGCTGGCGTGCGTTGTGCAGTCGCTCGAGGTCCTCGTCGAGGTGGGCCAGGTCGCCCTCGCCCGCCAGCAGCAGGTCCGCACAGTGCTCGAGCAGCTCGGCGGCAACGATCGTGAGCGCACACACCGCACCGCTATTGGCGGCCTTCGTCGTCGTGGTCTCGTCCAGCGGCACGCGTGCGAAGACACGGTCGAGCCAGATCAGCGCGTCGGTGGCACGCACGAGGGCACGCGAGGAGGTCGAGAGCCCGCCAGGACGGTAAGGGGTGGCGTAGAAGGCATTGCGCAGCTCCATGGCGGATGTCGCCGACTCCAACCTGATCGCCTGCAGATCGCCGAGCGAGTCGCCGGCGAAGCCGGCGGTGAAGCAGCCGGCCTCCGCATCGAGTTGGGCGGCGAAGCGATGGCAGGCCTGCCCTGCGCGTATGCGCAGCGGCTCGGCGGTGGGCGCTGGCCAGAGAAAGCGAATCGCCAGTACGGAGATGGCGCCCGCCAGCAGCCAGCCCAGCAAGCGGTCGGAGAGTGTGCCGGGCGGCGCGGCGATCGTCGCGGGCAGCACGAAGCTGATCACGAGCACGGTCGTCGCGCTCGCCAGCAGCGAGCTGAAGACGCCCGCGAACAGCACGACGAAGACGACCAGCGCCGCCGCCGTCGTCGCCAGCCAGGTGGTGTTCGACGTCAGCGTACCGAGGCACAGCAGGCCGGCGCTGGTGAGCGCCAGCAGCACCTGTGCCCGCAGTCGTTCCCGCATCGGCCCGGTGAAGTTGGCGAACACGAGCATTCCGAGCGAAGCCAGCGCGGCGAACGTGCCAAGGGTCGGATCGTCGAGCGGCCCTTTGCCGAACCACAGCAGCAAGGGGGCGAAGATCGCCGCGCGCGCCGCGCGCCGAGTGGCCTGCAAGCCAGGGTCGCGCCGGGCGAGTGCGCTCGTGAGCTTGCCGGTCGACATAGACGGCAACCTAGCTCGGGAGCGGACGCGGGCGCTCGTTCGTGCGAGGCTGGGGCGATGACAGTTTCGCCGTTGCGCTTGCGGCCCCTGCGCCCAGACGACGAGCACGAGGCGCGCGCCGCGCACGACGAGCTAGAGGCCGACCATTTCTCGTTCCTGCTCGGCTGGCAGCGCGGCGACGACTGGGATGCGTACGTCTCGTCGCTCGCGCGGCGCCGTCGCGGTCTCGACGTGCCGGACGGGTTGGTGCCGGCGAGCTTCCTCGTAGCCGACGTGGACGGCGTGTTGGTCGGGCGCGTCTCGATCCGGCATGAGCTGAATGAGCACCTGGCCAACGTCGGCGGTCACATCGGCTATGGCGTGCGGCCCATGTGTCGCGGTCGCGGGTACGCCACCGAGATGCTGCGTCAGGCGCTCGTGATCGCCCGCGCCGAGGGCGTCGGCGACGTGCTAGTGACATGCGACGAGGACAACGTCGCGTCGCGGACGGTGATCGAGCGCCTCGGCGGCGAGTTCGAGGATCTGCGTCCCGAGGAGGGCGAGCCCGTCAAACGCCGGTATTGGATCCGCTGAGCTGGACGCACGGAGAAAGAAATTTCTCCTAGCTGTCGATTTCGGGCCCCCGCCGTTTGTAGACGTGTTGGAGGGCCGCATCGGGCGGCTCGCTTTGGATTCACGGGCCGCTTGCTTGAGCGGTCGAGCCTAGACTTGGCGCCTCGCGAGAGGCGTCACCTCATTGACGAGACAAGGAGCAGACGATGACCCAGTACCTGTTGTCAGTCCACGGCGTCGAGGGACAGGAGCCTCCGTCGGGCGAGCAGCGCGAGGCGATGTTCGCGGCAGTCGACGCCTTCAACCAGGAAGTGCGGGCCGCCGGTGCGTGGGTGTTCGCGGGCGGGCTCGAATCGACGGACACGGCGACCGTCGTGCGCGTCGACAGCGGCGAGACGGTGCTCACCGACGGGCCGTTCGCCGAGTCCAAGGAGCACATCGGTGGTTTCTGGATCATCGAGGCGGCAGACCTCGACGCCGCCCTGAAATGGGCCGAAAAGGGTGCGCTGGCGTGCGCCAACCCGGTCGAGGTGCGGCCCTTCCAGGCGAACCCGGAGGGGTGAGCGCGACGCCAGGACCGTTGCTTGGCGACGGCGAGGTCGAGGCGATCTTCCGGCGCGAGTCGGGCAGCGTGATCGCCACGCTGATCCGGCAGTTCCGCAGCATCGACCTCGCCGAAGAGTCCGTACAGGACGCGTTCGTGATCGCCATGGAGCGTTGGCCGCACGACGGGCTGCCGCCCAGTCCCGGCGGCTGGATCGTGACGACGGCGCGCAACCGCGCGATCAACGTCCTGCGTCGCGAGTCGAGTCGCGATCGGCGCCAGGAGCAGGCCATGTACATGCGCTCGCTCGAGAACGACGAGCAGAACTGGGAGGAGGACTCAGGGCCGATGCAGGACGACCGGTTGCGGCTGGTCTTCACCTGCTGCCATCCGTCGCTCGCGCCGGCGGCTCGGATCGCTTTGACGCTACGGCTGCTCGGCGGGCTGCAGACGCGGCAGATCGCGCGCGGATTCCTGGTCAGCGAGGGGACCATGGCGCAGCGGCTCGTGCGGGCCAAGCGCAAGATCAAGGGCGCGAACATCCCCTACCGCGTGCCCGAGGACGCCGAGCTGCCGGGGCGGCTGCGCTCGGTGCTGACCGTGCTGTACCTGATCTTCAACGAGGGCTACACGGCCAGCGACGGGGAGGACCTGATCCGCAGCGAGCTGTGCGCCGAGGCGATCAGGCTGGCGCGGCTGCTGGTTGAGCTGATGCCGGACGAGCCCGAGGCGCTTGGACTGCTCGCGCTGCTGCTGTTGATCGACGCTCGGCGTCCAGCCCGCGTGGCGACGGACGGCTCGATCGTGCTGCTGTCCGAGCAAAACCGGACGCTGTGGACGCGCGCCGAGATCGACGAGGGGCAGGCGCTCGTGCGGCGCTTGCTGCGGCGTGGGGAACCCGGACCGTTTCAGATCCAGGCCGCGATCAACGCCGTACACAGCGACGCGTCGAACGCCGATGAGACGGACTGGCGTCAGATCCTCGCGTTGTACGACCAGCTGATGACGGCTGCGCCTGGTCCGGTTGTGGCATTGAACCGGGCGATCGCACTGGCGGAGGTGGACGGAGCGGCGGCGGGGCTTCGCGCGCTCGACGAACTGGCGCCGGGGCTGGAGAGCTACCAGCCGTTTCATGCGACGCGCGCCGAGCTGCTGCGTCGGCTGGGGCGCGGGGGAGACGCGGCTGAGGCTTATGAGGCCGCGCTGGGGCTCACGACGAATGAGCAAGAGCGGCGGTTTCTCCGTGGGCGGCTGGCCGATGTGAGACGACCGGGCGCCGAGAGCCAGGGTTCGAGGTAGACAGCCCGGGAGGTGGGTCGGGGCTTTGGTTTGACCGGCGCCTCATTCCTCCGCCAGCGTCGTGACGGCGCCTGCGGCCACGGGCGCTTTTTCGCCGATGTAGGTCGCCTCGATCTGTCCTGTGTGCGAGTCCACGACGAGGGCCTCGTGCTTGTAGACGATGGCCTGACTGTGCGGCGGGCGAGGTCCTTCGTAGCTGAACGAGCCAGCCATTGTCACCAGGTACGCTTCGCGGCCCATCCAGGCTTCGTTGTCTTTGTTCAACGGCATGGATCCGCTGTCGGACGGGAAGGCGTGGAGCGCTTCCCAGACGTTGCCTTGGCTGATGCTCAGCGTCCCCGTTGGCGCTTGAACTTGTTCGGTCACGATCTTGCGTACTCCGCCCATGCTGAGCTTTGCGCCGTCGACAGCCGGCGTGCTGGTGGTCCAGGGGTTGGTGCCTTCGGGGAGCTGCGGGCTGGCGGCTGCCAGGAGTTCGCCTTCTTTACCGCCACAGACCCCGGCGCCGGCGCCGAATGTGATGCTCCCCGGATATTCGCTCCAGTACGGGTCGTTTTTTCCGCATGTGCCGGCAGGGCCGAATTCTTTCTTCGTCTTCGCGGCAGCCCACGGCACGAAGTATTCGAATGGGCTGTGGGGCGCGGTTGCGGTCGCGACGATGTCGTTCCCGTCCTGCGTGGGTTCGAGGTGGGTCCCTGCCTCGAGCCCAGCTTGGATTGTGGTGCCGTCGTAGCGGGTCCATTTTTCCTCGCATATGACGGGACCGTGTTCGTAGGCTTCTTTGAACGTCGGCCAGAACCAGTAGACGCACCAAGTCCCTAACGCTGGGGCTGTGTCGACGTCCCAGTAGTAGTACCAATCGTTTAGCGCGAGAGAGATTCCCGGGTCTACGTAGTTGACGACGAATTCTTTTTTCGCGAGGTACACCGCCACGAACGGGTTCAGCGAAGTTTCGCTGTAGACGCCTCCGA
>DASXER010000056.1:0-14187 GCA_036490015.1 Solirubrobacteraceae bacterium
TGCCGATCCAGGACAACGCGCTGATCGCCGCCGCCACGCTCTCGGACCGCTACATCGCCGACCGCTTCCTGCCCGACAAGGCGATCGACCTGATCGACGAGGCGGCCTCGCGCGTGCGCATCGAGATCGACTCGCTGCCGACCGAGATCGACGAGGTCGACCGGCGCGTTATGCAGCTGGAGATCGAGCGCACCTCGCTGCAGAAAGAGACCGACGAGGCGTCAGCCGAGCGGCTGCGCGCGCTCGAGCGCGAGCTGGCCGAGCTGCAGGAGCGCTCCGCCGCGATGAAGGCCCAGTGGCAGAACGAGAAGCAGGCGATCAGCGGACTGTCCGAAGTCAAAGAACGCCTGGAGCAGGCGCGCGTCGAGGCCGAGCGCGCCCAGCGCGAAGCCGATCTCGAGCGTGCGTCCAAGCTGCTCTACAAGGACATCCCGGACTTGGAACGCCAGCTCTCCGAGCACGAAGACCGCGAAGGCGAGGACGGGGCTTCGGAGCCCGTGTTCTTGAAAGAGGACGTCGACGCCGACGACGTCGGCGAGGTGGTCGCGCGCTGGACCGGCATCCCCGTCAGCCGCCTGTTGGAGGGCGAGACGGAGAAGCTGATCCACATGGAGGATCGCCTGCACGAACGCGTCGTCGGACAGCACGAGGCCGTCGAGGCGGTCGCCACCGCCCTGCGCCGTTCGCGCGCGGGCCTGCAGGACCCCGACCGGCCGATCGGCTCGTTTCTGTTCCTCGGTCCGACCGGTGTCGGCAAGACCGAGCTGGCGCGCGCGCTGGCCGAGTTCATGTTCGACTCGCAGGACGCGATGATCCGCATCGACATGTCCGAGTACATGGAGAAACACTCGGTCTCACGCCTGGTGGGCGCTCCGCCGGGTTATGTCGGCTACGAGGAGGGCGGACAGCTGACCGAGGCCGTGCGCCGCCGGCCGTACTCCGTCGTGCTGCTCGACGAGATCGAGAAGGCCCACGGCGACGTCTTCAACTCGCTTCTGCAGGTGATGGACGACGGCCGCCTGACCGACGGCCAAGGCCGCACGGTCGACTTCAAGAACACCGTCCTGATCATGACCTCGAACATCGCGCTCGGCGACGCTACGACCGACGACGCGATGCGCGAGGCGCTGCTCGCGCACTTCAAACCCGAGTTCGTCAACCGCCTCGACGACATCGTGCGCTTCGATTCGCTGAGCCGCGAGCAGATCTCCGAGATCGTCGAGCTGCAGGTCGCACGGGTGGTCGCGAGGGTCGCCGAGCGTGGCGTCGCCGTGACGCTCACCGACGAGGCCAAGCTGCTGCTCGGAAACATGGGCTACGACCCGACCTACGGCGCGCGGCCGCTGCGGCGCGTGATCCAGAAGCAGCTCACCGATCGCCTCGCGCTCGCGCTGCTGCAGGGCGACATCCGCTCCGGCGACGAGGTCACGGTCGACGCGCGCGAGGGACAGCTGGTGCTGGAGGGAGCGCGCGCCGGGGAGGCCGTCGTCGCCGCTTAGGGTGGGTCGTGCCTGGAGCGGCCGCGGTGCTCGGGCTCTGTCAGCGCGGCGATGTCTTCGAGGTCGACCGGTCGCCCCGACGCGCGCTTCATGCTGATCAGGTCGTCCCGCCCGACGATGGGAATCTCCTGGTCGCCGAGAGCGATCACGAGCGCTCGGCTGCGCAACTGCTCATACGGGGCGGCGCCGGGTGCATCGTGCAGCAAGTCGATGTCGCCGAGCGCGGTGGAGAGCTGCCAGAGGGTTGCCCGGGGCAGCATCTTGGCATCGATTGCGAGCCGCTCGCTGCCGGGGTTCAGGATCCGCGCGTCGAGCTGACGCAAGGCGGCTGCCAAGTGCTCCAGGTTGGGGTGCGTCGGCGCCGGGATCAGGTCCAGGTCGTTCGTCATGCGCACATGTCCGTGCGCCTGTACGGCGACGCCACCGACGACGACGTATTCGACGCCGTGCTGCTCGAGGACGGCGAAAATCCCCTCCGCCTCGAAGTCCGGCCTCCGCTCAGCCATCGGAGCGAACGGCCCGCCCGGCCGACGCCAAGCGCCCGGCCATGCGGTTCCAGGACAGCGCGAGCGCGAGGCGTTCGGCGGGGGAGCGCTCCAGGGTGCTGGTGAGGTGGACCGGATCCCAATGCGCCTCTAGACGCCGACCGCTCAGCACAGGCTCCTCGCCCATGGCGAGCATCAGCCCGCGCAGCGTCGCGAATGAGGGCGACACCAGCCCTCGCTCGATACGGCTCACGCTCGCCTGGGTGGTGCCGGCGCGAATCGCCAGCTGACGCTGCGAGAGGCCGAGCCGCCGGCGCGTGCTGTTGACCAGCTCAGCGGGATTCATGACATCAAATATGATATCAGGCAAGCCGCCGTGGTCCGACTGGGTCTCGCCGCCGGCAGGCCCAACTCAGAATCCGTCCTAGCCCACGCCGCCGGCTCGATGCGCTACAAAGCGAGCACTGCAGACCACCCGACGGAGGAGAAGCAATGCCCACCTACATCATGCTCTCGACCCTCACCCCCGAGGGCGTGCAGACCGTCAAGAACAACCCCGACCGCATCCTCGAGGTCAACAAGGAGGTCGAACAGCTCGGCGCCAACGTCAAGGCGCAGTGGGCGACGCTCGGCCATGTCGACTTCATCTCGGTGATCGAGGCGCCGGACGAGGGCACGATGGCGCGCGTCTCGCTCGAGCTCGGCTCGCGCGGCACCGGTCGCTATGAGACGCTCGCGGCGATCCCGATCGACGACTTCATCGCTTCGCTGTAGAGCGCGACGGGGCTAGCCGCCGATGGCGTAGCCCGTGAAGGTGCAGGCTTCGGCACCCCCTGCGTCCCGGTCTTGCCGCGCGCGCCGTGCAGCTGCGCGAGCACGCTGGGGCTGATCTGCTTGGTCGAGCTGAGCAGGTAATGGGAGGCCGCGAACGCTCCGCCGGACATGGCAAACACCAGCGCCAGCGTCGCGACGACGTTGGCGTACGTGAGGCGGCTGCGGAGTCCCTGGAGCATTCGTATTGTCAATGGACCCAGTCCCGCGCGGGCCGGAAACTGCACCTTTGGCTAGGTGACCGATGGCGTGGTCGTGTGCCGTGCATCTATCGATCACCTAGATCTGTCGCACGGCGTCGCCGCTCCCCGAGCGCGTATGCTGGCCCCGAAATGGACGGCGAGCGGACAAGCGGACACGAGGGCGGACCCTCGGCGCAGGAGGGACGTCCCGGCGCCAGCGGCATCTCGCTGGTGCCCGACCCGCGTGCCGAAGAGGAGGTCCGCGCGCAGCTCGAGGAGTTCGACGTCGACGCCCCGCTGGTCGGCATCGTGATGGGCTCCCAGAGCGACATGGAGCAGATGGAGAAAGCCGGCGCCGAGCTGACCGAGCGCGGCATCCAGCACGAGATCCGCGTCATGTCCGCCCACCGCGAACCCGACGTCGTGGCCGAATACGCCAAGAGCGCGCGGATGCGCGGCGTGCGCGTGATCATCGCCGGCGCGGGCATCTCCGCCGCGCTGCCGGGCGCCGTCGCGGCGCACACCGACGTGCCGGTCGTCGGCGTGCCGCTGTCCGGGCGCCTGACCGCCGCCGGTGGCCTCGACGCGATCCTCTCGATCGTGCAGATGCCGCCCGGTGTGCCGGTTGCCTGCGTGGGGCTCGACAACGCCCGCAACGCGGCCATCCTCGCCGCGCAGATCCTCAGCGCATAGCGCTCGGGTCACCGATCGGGTACCAGCCTCGACCATAATCGGCTCGTGATTCCTCGCTACACCCGCCCCGCGCTCGCCGCCCTCTGGACCGACGAGGCGCGCATGGAGAGCTGGCGCCGGGTCGAGGTCGCGGCGTCCGAGGAGCTGCCCGCGCTGCTCGGCGACGAGGGCCCGAGCGAGTCCGACCTGGACGCGATCCGCGCCGCCAGCTTCACCGTCGAGGCGGTCAACGAGCGCGAGAAGCTGACCGACCACGACATGGCCGCGTTCGTCGACGTGCTGGCCGCCTCCGCTGGCGAGGCCGGCCGCTGGATCCACTTTGGCCTCACCTCCTCCGACGTGCTCGACACGGCGCTCGCGCTGCAGCTCAAAGCCGTCGGCGAGGTCGTCGTCGAGGGTGCGCGTGGATACGTAGGCGCGCTGGCCGAGCGCGCACGGGAGCACGCCGAGACGCTGTGCGTCGGACGCACCCACGGCATCCACGCCGAGCCCACCACCTTCGGCCTGAAGCTCGCGGGCTTCGCGTTCGAGGCGCATCGCAACGCCGAGCGCCTGGAGCGCGCCTTCGCCCAGGCTTCTGTCGGCGCGATCTCGGGTGCCGTCGGCACCTACTCGGCCACCAGCCCGGAGTTCGAGAGCCGCGTGCTCGCCCGCCTCGGCCTGCAGCGCGAGGACGTCTCGACCCAGGTCGTCGCGCGCGATCGCCACGCCGAGCTGTTGAGCGCGCTCGCGCTCGCCGGCGCGGGGCTGGAGCGCTTCGCGACCGAGATCCGCCACTTGCAGCGAACAGAGGTGCGCGAGGTCCAGGAGCCGTTTGCCGCCGGTCAGAAGGGCTCCTCGGCGATGCCGCACAAGCGCAACCCGATCAAGAGCGAGCAGATCTCAGGCCTCGCGCGCGTGCTGCGCGGCAACGCCCAGGCCGCGCTGGAGAACGTCGCCCTGTGGCACGAGCGCGACATCTCGCATTCCTCGGTCGAGCGCGTGATCCTGCCCGACTCGACGACACTGCTCGACTATCTCCAGTACCGCGCCACCGTGCTCGCGCGCGACATGGTCGTGCTTCCAGAGCGGATGGCGGCGAACCTGGAGCTGACCTACGGCGCGCTGTTCTCCCAGCGGCTGTTGCTGGAGCTGGTCGAGCAGGGCCACAGCCGCGACGAGGCCTACCGCATCACCCAGGAGCTGGCCCAGCGCGCGTGGGACGAAGGCATTCACCTGCGCGAGCTGCTGGCCGCCGACGAGCGCACCTCCCGGGTCGACCTGGAGCGGCTGTTCGACTACGGACCGTACGTACGCCACGTGCCCGAGATCATGCGCCGGCTCGACTCCGTTTCGCCCCCCGACCGCTAGCAGGAGACGGGCGGAGGCCGGACGGCCGTAGCTCCATAAACCTTTCCGGCCGCGCTGGTAGCATCGCGCCACGTGAGCCACCTCGCCGACCTCTCCCTCATTGCCAGCGGGAAGGTCCGTGAGCTGTACGCGCTCGACGACGAGCAGCGGCTGCTGATGGTCGCCTCCGACCGCATCTCGACCTACGACGCGGTTCACCCGACGCCGATCCCCGACAAGGGTCGCGTGCTGAGCGGGCTGTCCGTGTTCTGGTTCGAGAAGACAGGGCACATCGTGCCCAACCATCTGATCTCGGCCACCGACGGCGTGCCCGGGGAGGCGCGCGGGCGCGGGCTCGTCGTGCGCCGCCTGGAGATGCTGCCCGTCGAGTGCGTCGTGCGCGGCTACATCACCGGCTCCGGCTGGAAGGACTACCAGGCCACCGGCTCCGTCTCGGGGATCGAGCTGCCGCCGGGGCTCCAGGAGTCCGAGCGGCTGCCCGAACCGATCTTCACGCCGTCGACGAAGGCCGAGGTCGGCCACGACGAGGCGATCGACTTCGAGCAGGCCGCCGGCCTCGTGGGCGACGCCGAGCTGATGGACGAGGTGCGCCGCATCTCGATCGAGCTGTACTCGTTCGCCGCCGAGCACGCGCGCGCCAACGGCGTGATCCTGGCCGACACGAAGTTCGAGTTCGGGCGCGACGAGCAGGGCCAGATCGTCGTCGGCGACGAGGTGCTGACGCCCGACTCCTCCAGGTATTGGCCGGCCGACACGTACGAGCCCGGGCGGGGCCAGCCGAGCTTCGACAAGCAGTACGTGCGCGACTGGGCCGCCGGCTCGGGCTGGGACAAGAAGCCGCCCGCGCCCGCGATCCCCGACGACGTCGTTGCCGGCACGCGCGAGCGCTACATCGAAGCCTACGAGCGCATCACCGGCGAGCCCTACGCGAACTGGCTCGCACGGGCGGGCATCGCCGCGTGAGGGCGCGCGTGCTGATCCGGCCCAAGGCCGGCATCCTCGACCCGCAGGGCGTCGCCGTGGAGCGTGCGCTGCCAGCGCTCGGCTTCGAGGGCGTCGAGAACGTGCACGTCGGGCGGTTGATCGAGCTGGACGTGCCCGACGCGGAGCAGCTTCAGCCGATGTGCGAGAAGCTGCTCGCGAACCCGCTGGTGGAGGATTACGAGATCGTCCTGGTGGACTGAGGGCGCGCGGTGAAGTTCGGCGTCCTGCGTTTCCCCGGCTCCTGCGACGAGGTCGACGCGCTCGAGGCCGCCCGCCGCGTCGCCGACGCCGAGCTGATCTGGCACGGGCAGCGCGACCTCGCCGGCGCCGACGCGATCGTCGTACCGGGTGGGTTTTCCTACGGCGACTACCTGCGGGCGGGCGCGATCGCCCGCTTCTCCCCAGCGATGGAGTCGGTGATCGCCTTCGCGCGCGACGGAGGACTCGTGCTCGGCATCTGCAATGGCTTTCAGGTGTTGTGCGAGGCGCGCCTGCTGCCCGGCGCGCTGCTGGGCAACGCGAACCTGCACTTCACGTTCGGGCAGGTGTCGCTCGACGTGGTGGAGGGTGACAGCGCGTTCACGTCTGAGTGCGCCGTAGGTCGGCCGTTGAGCATCCCGTGCAAGCACGCCTGGGGTCGCTACCACGCCGACGAGGCGACTTTGGATGCGATGCGCTCGCGTGGGCAGATCGTTGTGCGTTACGCAGGCGGAGAGAACTTCAACGGCTCGTTGGGTGACATCGCTGGTGTGCGCAGCGAGGCCGGCAACGTAATGGGTCTGATGCCGCACCCCGAGCACGCCGTCGACGAGCTGGTCGGCGGGTCTCGCGACGGGCTGGGGATCTTCGAGTCGATGCGCGCCGCAGTCGAGGGCGCCTCCTGACATGGCGGCGGTTGGGGCTGAGGTGGACAGCGGCGGCGAGCTTCTCCCGACCTTGACCGACGCGAAGGCGCTCGGGCTGACGGAGTCCGAGTACGCGCTGATCCGCGAGAAGCAGGGCCGCGCGCCGAACCAGGTCGAGCTGGCCATGTACTCGCTGCTGTGGAGCGAGCACTGCGCCTACAAGCACTCCAAGAAGCTCCTGCGGACGCTGCCGACCGAAGGCGAGCACGTCGTCATGGGCCCCGGCGAGAACGCGGGCGCGGTCGCCGTCGGCGATGGGCTCGTGTGCGCCTTCAAGGTCGAGTCGCACAACCACCCGAGCGCGGTCGAGCCGTTCCAGGGGGCGGCCACCGGCGTCGGCGGCATCCTGCGCGACATCTTCGCGATCGGCGCGCGCCCGATCGCGGTGCTCGACTCGCTGCGCTTCGGAGAGCCGGACGAGGGCGAGGGGGGCGCTCGTTCGCGCTACCTGCTGGAGGGCGCCGTCTCCGGCATCGGGCACTACGGCAACTCGATCGGCGTGCCGACCGTCGGCGGCGAGGTCTACTTCGAGGACCCCTACGAGCAGAACTGTCTCGTCAACGCGATGGCGCTCGGGCTCGCATCTGAAGATCGGTTGGTGCGCAGCGCCGCCGCCGGCCCGGGCAACCTGCTCGTGCTGTTCGGCGCCGCGACCGGCCGCGACGGCATCGGCGGCGCGTCCGTGCTGGCCTCGGCCGAGTTGGGGGAGGGCGACGCCGACAAGCGCCCCACCGTTCAGGTCGGCGACCCGTTCGAGGAGAAGAAGCTGTTGGAGTGCTCGCTGGAGCTGTTGGAGCGCGGGCTGTTGGTGTCGCTGCAGGACCTGGGCGCGGCCGGGCTGACCTCCTCGGCCTCGGAGATGGCGTCCAAAGGCGAGGTCGGGATCGACATCGACATTGCGTGCGTGCCGCTGCGCGAGGCCGACATGGAGCCGTTCGAGGTGATGGTCAGCGAGTCCCAGGAGCGGATGCTGTGCGTGATCGAGCCCGCTGATCTGGATGCGGTTTTGGCGCTGTGCGAGAAGTGGGAGGTCGCCGGCGCCGCGATCGGGCGTGTGACCGACGGAGGGCGGATGCGCGTGCTGCGCGGCGAGGAGGTGCTCGGCGACATGCCCGTGCGAGCGTTGGTCGACGACTGCCCGCTGTATGACCTGGCGCCTGAGAAGCCGAGCGAGCCGGTGTATCCGGCGCCGCGCGCGCGGCTGGCGGGCGCCGTCGGCGCGAAGGACGCGCTGTTGGCGCTGCTCGCGAGCCCCAACCTCGCCGGGCGCCGGCCGCTGTTCGAACGCTACGACCCGGTCGTGCAGTCGCGCACCGTGCGCCGTCCCGAAGAGGCCGATGCCGCCGTGCTCGTCCTGCCGGCTGGCGGGGCTTTGGCGGTCAGCATCGACGGCAACGGGCGCCGTGTGGCGGCCGACCCCTATCGCGGCACCGTGGCGGCGGTGCTGGAGTGCGCGGCCAACCTTGCCTGCGTCGGCGCCGAGCCGCTCGGCACGACCAACAACCTCAACTTCGGCAACCCCGAGAAGCCGCACATCGCCTGGCAGCTGAGCGAGTCGGTACGTGGCTTGGGCGAGGCGTGCCGTGCTTTGGCCGCGCCGATCGTCGGCGGCAACGTGTCGCTCTACAACGAGGGTGCTAGCGGCCCGATCTACCCCACGCCCGTGATCGGCATGGTCGGGCTGTTGCCCGACGCACGTCGCGCCGGTCGGCTCGGCTTCCTGGCCGAGGGCGACGCGATCGCGTTGGTGGGGCCGTTCTCGCCGTCGCTGGACGCGAGCGAGCTGGCCAAGCTGCGGGGCTGTGCGCTGCCCGACGGCCTGCCCGAGATCGACCTGGGTGCGGTCGTGGCGGCGCTGTCTGAAGTGCGCACGGCGGTTCGCGGCGGCTCGCTGACGAGCGCCCACGATATCGCCGAGGGCGGGCTAGCGGTCGCGCTGGCGGAGTGCTGTCTGGTTGGAGGCGTTGGCGCCAGCGTTGCGTTGGACGGTGGCGCCGAGGAGGAGCTGTTCGGCGAGGCCCCGGGAGGCTTCCTGCTGAGTGGCCCGGAGGCCGTGCTGCGTGCGCTAGGCGAGCGCGTGGCAGTGCGGTTGCTCGGGAGGGTCGGCGGCTCGCGGCTGCGGATCGACTTGTCTGACGGAGACACGCTCGACGTGAGCTTGGACGAGTTGGCCCAGGCGCACGGTGCGTTGGCGGCGCACTTCTCCTGATGTCCAGGTCTGCTTGTGGGCTGCTGCTAGCTTGTGAACACGATGCGTGACGGACCGCGCGATGAGTGCGGAGTGTTCGGCCTGTATGCGCCCGGCCATGAGGTGGCGCGGCTGTCCTACTTCGCCCTCTACGCCCTGCAACACAGGGGACAGGAGTCTGCTGGTATCGCCGCGGCCGACCGCGGCGGGCACATCGTCACGCGCCGCGAGCTGGGCCTGGTCAGCCAGGTCTTCAGCGAGAACGACCTGCGCACTTTGGCGGGAGAGCTCGCGATAGGGCACGTGCGCTACTCGACCACCGGCTCCAACGCCTGGGAGAACTCGCAGCCGGTGCAACGCTCGGAGGGCACCAACGGCTCGCGCCGCGAGGTCGCGCTCGCGCACAACGGCAACCTGATCAACTTCGTCGAGTTGCACGAGGAGCTGCTCGCGCGCGGCGTGACGTTCAGCTCGACCTCGGACTCGGAGATCATCGCCGCGCTGATCGCGACGCATCCCGCGGAGCAGGTCGAGGACGCGATCGCCGAGGTGTTGCCGCGGCTGCGCGGCGCCTTCTCGATCGTCGCGATGACGAAGGACCGCATCGTCGCCTTCCGTGACCCCAGCGGCCTGCGCCCGCTGTCGATCGGGATCCTGGAGAGCGGCGACGGCGGCGAGTCGCGCTACTGCGTCGCCAGCGAGTCATGCGCGTTCGACATCATCGGCGCCCGCTTCCTGCGCGACGTCCAGCCCGGCGAGGTCGTGACGCTCGGCGAGGACGGTCTGCAGAGCCGCATGGTGGTCCCAGACGCGCGCAAGGCCTTCTGCGTGTTCGAGTACATCTACTTCGCGCGCCCCGACTCGCGCATGAACGAGCAGGTGCTGCAGGTCGCGCGCGGGCGCATGGGCGAGCTGTTGTGGCGCGAGGCGCCGGTCGAGGCGGACCTCGTGATCGCCGTGCCCGACTCCGGCAACGCCGCCGCGCGCGGGCTGGCGCGCGCCGCCGGGCTGCCGCAGGACGACGGCTTCGTCAAGAACCGCTACGTCGCGCGAACGTTCATCCAGCCCGGCCAAGAGCTGCGCAAGCACGGGCTGCGGCTCAAGTTCAACCCCTTGCCGGAGGTGATCGCCGGCCAGCGCTTGGTGGTCGTCGACGACTCGATCGTACGCGGCAACACGACCCGCCAGATCGTGCAGATGCTGCGCGACGCCGGTGCCGCCGAGGTGCACATGCGCATTTCCGCGCCGCCGATCAAGCACCCCTGCCACTACGGCATCGACATGTCCACGCGCGAGGAGATGATCGCCCACGGGCGCACCACCGAGGAGGTCGCCGCCGAGCTGGGCTGCGACTCGCTGCACTACCTGTCGTTGGCCGGCGTCTACGAGGCCGTCGGCGGGACGCGCGCGACCCACTGCGACGCCTGCTTCAGCGGCGACTACCCGCTGGCCGGCAGCGACGGGGCAGCCGGCAAGTACTCGCTGGAGCAGCAGCCCGACGCCGCTTCGCTGATCGGCGCCTGAGCCGCGCGCGCTCGGCGCTGCGCCTCGCTCTAGCCGGTGACCTTCCCGGTGGCCGTGAACGTAGTCATGCCGCTGCAGCCTTTGGCTAGAGGGCTGAACTCGGAGGCCAGCGTGCCCTTGATCAGGCCCCGTTTGACGAACTTGCCGGTGAACTCGGCTCTGAAGGACGTTTTGCCTTCGAACTTGTAGGCGATGATGCCGCTGAAGCTGCCGTCGCCGTGGATCGTGGCCGGCTTCGTGACCTGGGTCTCGGGCGGACCGCCGCCCTGGCAGTAGAGCGGGATCACGGGGATGTTGGCTTTCACGGTCTTGCCGTTCTTGGAGACCGAGAACAGGACCGCGAGCTTCTCCTTCGCGGTGTGGCCGGCGTAGGCGCGGCTCTTGAAGGGGTGGGCTGCCAGCGTCACGGCGGCGCCCGTGGTCGCGAGTGCGATCGTGGCGATCAGGATCGTGGTTGCGAGCTTGAGTCTCATCATCTCGGCTGGAGCCTCCCGTGGCGGTGTTGGTGCGTTGGTTGGTGTCTGCGTTGCGTCGGCGTGTGTGGATCGCGAGCCGCGAGCCCCCGCTGCGGTGCGATTCGTGCCGAGCAGCCTACCGCCGCCGCCCGCGGCTAGCCGAGGTGGTCCTCGCGAGCCGCGGCGGCGTCGTTGTAGCGGTTGTTGTAGGGGGTCCTGCTGATGATGCCCGGGCTTTCGGCTCCGGCGAGCGTGTAGCCGAGGCTCGCTGCCAAAAGGAGGGCGATTGCTATGAGCATGGCGCTTTCCTTGTCCGTGGTGTGTGCCAGACGGGTAGCGCCCTCTCTTTCCCTTATGTGGAATTGTCGGCAGGTAGGGGTGATTTCTCTGTGAGGTGGGTCACAGCTATCGTGCGCGGCGCGTTGCCACCCGCTGAGCCCCTACCCATCGCCGTGCTCGTCTCCGGCACGGGCACGAACCTCCAGGCGCTGATCGAGCACGTCCACGGGCAAGCGGCCGAGATCGTCGCCGTCGCCTCGGGCAACGGGGATGCCCCAGCCCTGGAGCGCGCCCGCGGCCACGGCATCGCCACCGCCGTCTTCCGGCGCGCCGACTACGAGAACCGCGCCGCCCGCGACGAGGCCCTGGCGGACTGGCTCGCCGAGCGTGGCGCACGCCTGATCGTGCTGGCCGGCTACATGGAGCTGCTCGGCGACGGTTTCCTCGCGCGCTTCCCGGGCGCCGTGATCAACGTGCACCCCTCGCTGTTGCCGGCCTTCACCGGTCTGCGGGCCGTCGAGCAGGCGCTCGACTATGGCGTCAAGGTGTTCGGCGTGACGGTCCACTTCGTCGACGGCGGCGTCGACACCGGGCCGGTGATCCTGCAGGGCTCAGTCACGCTCATGGATGCGGCGAGCCCCGGCGAGGTGTTGGAGGCGCTGCGGCCGCTGGAGCATTCGCTGCTGCCGCGCGCGGTGGCGCTGTTCGCCGAAGGCCGCATCTCGCTCGATGCGGGAAATCCCCGCCGCGTCGTCATCCGGGGCGACGGATCGGCTGGGTAGGCTCTAGGTGTGGCTTCCCCGATGAGCACCGACCGCGACGGCATCGCTCCAGCCGCGCCGGGCGAGGTGCGGGTGCGCCGCGCGCTGTTGTCGGTGTCCGACAAGCGCGGCCTGGTCGAGCTGGCCCGGGGCCTGCGCGAGCTGGACGTCGAGATCGTCTCCACCGGCGGCACCGCGCGCGAGCTGGCCGGCGCCGGCGTCGAGGCACGTGCGATCGAGGACTTCACCGGCTTCCCGGAGATCATGGACGGGCGCGTGAAGACGCTCCACCCGCGCCTGTACGCCGGCTTGTTGGCGCGTCGCGACGAGGACTCGCACCTGCAGGCCGCCTCCGAGCAGGAGATCGAACAGGTCGACCTCGTGTGCGTGAACCTCTACCCGTTCGAGCAGACCGTCGCCCGCGAGGGCGTGGCCGAGGCCGAGGCGATCGAGAACATCGACATCGGCGGCCCGACGATGATTCGCGCGGCGGCGAAGAACAGCGACTACGCGGCGGTGCTGGTCGACCCCGACGACTACGCCACGATCCTGGAGGAGCTGCGCGCGAGTGACGGCCGGCTCTCGCTCGAGACCCGCAAACGGCTCGCGGCCAAGGCCTTCGCCACGACCGCGCGCTACGACGCGGCGATCTCGACCTGGTTCGCCGCACGCGACGAGGGCTTTCCCATCTCCTGGCGAGAGGCCTACGAGAAGGTCATGGACCTGCGCTACGGCGAGAACCCGCATCAGCAGGCTGCCTTCTACTCCCGTGTCGGCGCGCCCACGCATCTGCTCGCCGGCGTGCGCCAGCTGCACGGCAAGGAACTGTCGTTCAACAACTTGCTCGACCTCAGCTCGGCGCGTGAGCTGGTCGAGGACTTCTCCGAGCCGGCCTGCGCGATCGTCAAGCACAACAACCCCTGCGGCTGCGCGATCGGCGACGGCGCCGTCGAGGCCTACGAAAAGGCCTTCGCCTGCGACCCGCAGAGCGCCTACGGCGGCGTGATCGCGCTCAACCGCCCGGTCGACAAGGCCTGCGCCGAAGCGCTCGCCAAGCAGTTCATCGAGGTACTGCTCGCGCCCGGCTTCCAGGACGACGCGCTCGACGTGCTGCAGGAGAAGAAGAACGTGCGCCTGCTGGAGCTACCCGACTGGCCAGAGCCCTCGCGCGAGGTCGAAGCCAAGCCCGTGATCGGCGGTCAGCTCGTGCAGACCCGCGATGTCGTCAGCGAGACGCGCGCGGACATGCGCGTGATGGGCGCGCGCGAGCCGAGCGAGCAGGAGTGGGCTGACATGCAGTTCGCCTGGCGCATCTGCCGCCACGTGCGCTCCAACGCGATCGTCTTGGCGGCCGGGGGCGCGACGATCGGCATCGGAGCTGGGCAGATGAGCCGTGTGGACGCTGTGCGCATCGCGGTCGAGAAGGCGCGTGAATTCCGGCCTGAGCAGCTCGCTGGGTCATCGCTGGCTTCGGACGCCTTCTTCCCGTTTGCCGATGGCCCCGAGCTGGCGCTGAAGGCCGGGGTCGCCGCTGTGATTCAGCCGGGGGGTTCCGTTCGTGACGAGGACGTGGTGGCGGTGGTGGACGCGGCCGGTGCGACGATGGTCGCGACGGAGCGGCGCCACTTCAGGCACTGAGGCGAGGAGGGGACGAGTCAGCGCGCCAGTGCTGACGCCAACTCGGCTGCCGGAACGCGGCTCGGGACGGTCAGCCGGATCTCCCCGTCGCGGTCGAGCAGCCGTTTGGGGCTCACGAGCGTGATGGCGATGACGGCCCCGGCCTCGTCGTAGCGGACGTTGTGACCCTCGGGGGTGCCGAACGACTCGGCCGGTACTCGGGGCTCACCAACGCTCAGGTAGAGCACGTCGGCCTCCGCGTCGTACTCGACGTTGTCGAACGAGAGGGTTCCGATCGTGATCGTCATCGCGGCAAGCCTTCCGGGTCGTTGTCCTGTCCAAAGGCGGTAACAAAACGGTCGGTCTCTCCAGCAAACTCTACAACCGCTCTCAGCCAGCGGAAAGGGAACGGAGCACGGCAGCGCAGCCAGTAG
>DASXER010000073.1:0-8611 GCA_036490015.1 Solirubrobacteraceae bacterium
ATGCTGGTCGAGGGCATCCGACGCAAGCCACAGGGCAGCGTGGACTGGGTTCTGCGCGGCGGCGCAGGCGGCCACGTTCTCTCCGAGGACGAAGCCCTTGCGGTTTCACTTTTGGAGGCGTACTACGATGCCGCACCAGACGACATGGCTGGCCTTGACGACATCACACTGGAGCAACTCACGGAGGCGGTCAAGGACCGCAACCCAAAGCTCCACGTCCAGCTCACCGAGGCCATGGGCGGCACGGCGAAGTGCCCCGACTGCGGCAAATCGTTTCCGGCCGACGCGCTCGCCGCGCACATAAAGAGCGAGCACGGCAAACCGGCCAAGTCCGCCAAGGTCAAGGAGGACGACGTCGAGTACCTCACCGCCGACGACCTCGCCGAGGCGCTGAGCGCGCAGGCCGACGAGCTCACCCGCGGCTTCGCCACGAAGCTGAGCGAGCACGACCAGGCCGTCCAGGAGCGCGCCGAGCAGTTGCTCGAGGAACGCGCCGGATACACGCAGCTCGAGGCCGCGGCCAAGAAGCTGATTGAGAAAGCAGGGCTGCCGCCGACGTGGCAGGAGCAGTTGCTCTCGCGCTACACCGTTCTTCCGTCCGGCCCGACATCGGGACTCGCCAACCTCTCCGAGAGCGAGAAGGACGACGGCACGAAGGTCACTCTGCTCGAGGCGCTGCAGGCGTCGATCGAGAAGGACGTCCAGCACGCCGCGAAGATGATCCGCGAGGCGGGCGGCACCGCAACGGTGCGCGGCCTCGGCGGTCTCGTCACCGAGTCGGCCAACGACGCCGGCGGCCGACCGGGCGCGCACACCCCGACGCCGGCCTGGCGCGAGGGGCTTGACTTCAACCTCAAGGAGGGCGAGTCCGCGGACGACGCTCTCGCCGCGATGGTCCGGGAGGGCTTGGCCTAATGCCTTACGAGGGTCTAGGCGCCCGCCACGAGGCGATCGCGACAAAGGTCTGCCAGCACGGGCAGATCGTCGTTGAGGACAACATCGTCGGCAGCGTATTCAAGGCGCTACAGCTGACCCCCTTCGTGGACCCCGTCGCGACGGATGGCGAAGGCCGTCTGCTCTCGCAGCAGGTCGCGGTCGGCGAGTCGTTCGAGATTCAGATAGGCGGTGTCCACGAGATGCCGCTCATCGGTGAACTCGAGGGCCTCGAGGTCGGCGACCGCGTCTACATTCGCGCCAGCGACAACCACCTGTTCGGCGCGCCGACCACCGGCGGCACGAACGAGGTCCAGACGCTGACCGAGGAAGGCGTGACAGCCGGTCACTTCACGCTGGAATTCGAGGGCGACGTGACGGCGAACATCGCCTTTAACGCCACGGCCAAAGAAGTGCTCGAAGCGCTGGAAGGGCTGGCCGACATCGAGGAAGGCGACATCACCGTCACCGGCGCCGCCGCCGGCCCGTACACCGTCACGTTTAAAGGGCGCTACCAGTCCACGAATGTCCCTGCGCTCGTTGCCAACAACACGGGTCTCATCGGCACGAGCCCGAAAGTGAAAGTCGCGACGTCGAGCGAAGGCGCGGCGGGAGCGGGCAACTTCCCCGTCGGCGTCATCTCCGAAGTTGACGTCTCGCGCGAACCTGCCGTAGCGCGGATCAACGCGAACAGCTGGCAGTCCTTTCTACAGGCTGGGAGCGTGACCTGATGCCCGGATACGGCCACTGGGGCAAGCACGTCGAGCTTTTTAGCCGATACGAGACCTTCCGCGATGACCCGAAGGTGCAGGAGATGCTGATGCAGGAGGCGTACCAGGGCGGCCCCGTTCGCCCCGGTACCGGCGGACCGGAGGGTCGCGCTGACTTCCCGCTCTACCTGCAGACGGTTATCCGCCACACGATGCGCGAGCGCTTCCAGACGGTCGCCGCGAAGTGGGACTCCTACATGGGGATCGAAAACGCCCTGGACTTCCGCGAGCACACGGTCTCGCAGATCAACGGCATGCTCGGCGTCGGCGACGTACAGGAGGACGGCGAGTACCCGAAGATGCGCACGTCGGAGACCCCTGGGCCCTCGTTTGCCGTCGGCAAGCACGGCGGCACCTACGACGTAACGATGGAGCTGGTCATCAACGACCAGGTCGACTACATCTTGAATCGCACGCCGCGCGAACTCGGCCGCACGATGGCGGAGTACATCTCCCGCGTGATCGTCGCGTTCATCGAGAGCGACCCGACGTACACGCCCGACGGCGAACCATACTTCTCCAACGCCCACGAAAACAACGTGGTCGGCGAATCGGCCGAGGCCAACGAGGCCAACCTGCTCGCCGCGCTGGACATCATGCAGCTGCGCCGCGCCGCGGACAGCCACACGCCGTTCACGGTGCAGCCGAGCAAGATCCTTGTGCGCGCTCCGAGCCACAAGGCGCGGTTCGACGCGATCATCCGCTCGCAGTTGACGGGCGTCCGCCAGGACGCGCCGAGCAACCCCGGCTTCGGCGTCTTCTTTGCGGGCAACTACAACCCCGCCTTCAACGTCCTGCCTCCCGACGCCGTCGTCCAGGAGCCGTGGCTGAACACGCCGCAGGACTGGTACATCTTCGGCGACGCGGCCGACCGCGCCCCCTTCGTGATCGCGTTCCTGCAGGGCAATCAGACGCCCTTTATCGGGCTGAAGGACCCGCAGGTCCGAGACGCGTTCTCGAACACGAGCGACCCGTACTCGTGGTGGTTCGACCAGATCGCATTCAAGCTCCGGCACTTCTTCGGCGTCGCCGCCGGCGAGCCGATGGCCGCGATGCGGATGGTCCCCGCCTGATGCCTAGGGGCGAGCACACCGCCGCAGGCCCGACGTTCAGCGTCGGCCCGATGGACGTGGACAGTGCGGCGGGGCTGACCGGACGTCTCGGCACGCACAACAAGGCGGGCGCGCTGCTGCGCCGTCACGCCGCGTCCTTCCCGCGCGCGCTCATGCGCATCCTCGAGCTGCCGAAGGACGACGTCGGCTCGCGCGCGGTCAAGCGCTGCCTGGACTCCGTCAAGGAGGCCGCCATCTCGGCGAAGGGTCGCCACCAGTTCCTGCGCGAGGACGACGAGGTCCTTGCCGCGAGCGTGCGCGAGGATCCCGCCAGCGGCGAGCGCTTCGTTGCGCTCATCTACCGCAAGCCTTCCGGGCGTATCGCGCGAGGCGCGATCGACGCCGACAGCGTGCTCGGCCTCGACGAGGCAATCGCCGACCAGAAGGCCGAAGACGCAGTCGAGCGCGGCGGGCTGCACCTGGCCGCTGGCTTCGGCGAGGCACCCGTGCCACGATCCTTCGACGACGCCGCCGAGCTCGACGACGCACGCGAGGAGGCCGAGCGCCTGCGCCGCGACTCCGAGGAGCGCGACCGCGAGCACGCGAACACGATGCGCGAGCTCAGCGAGCGCCTCGCCGCGCTCGAGGATGCGCCGCCCTTCGAGGGCTACGGCGACACGAACGCCAAGGACCTCGCTACACAGATCAAGTCGGAGGGCCTCTCGCTGTACGGTCGCGTCGGTCTCGAACGGATCGTCTCCTACGAGGAGGCACACCAGAACCGCTCGACGGTCGTCGACGCCGCGAAGGACGTGCTGGCGGCGGCTGAGGCCGCAGCGACCTAGGCCGAGGCGTCCCGATGGACGCCGTCGCGAACTTCTCCTACACGACGGTCACGGTTGCGCCTTCGCCGGCGGCATCTGGGACATCGCTCACCGTCGGCGATCCCGAAGTTCTGCCGGTACCGCCCTTCAACGCCGTGGTCTGGCCGGCTGGCGCGCCGATTCCGCTGGCTACGCAGGCCGAGGTCGTGCGCGTGACGGCCGATGCCTCCGGCGTACTGACGATCGTGCGCGACGCCGAGACGGGCGGGATCACTCGCTCGATCCGCGTCGGCGATCAATTCATGGCTGCGATCACCGCAGGGCTACTCGAACAGATCGGCTCAGGGGGCGGCGGTGGCGCACTGCTCAAAGCGAGCAACCTGTCGGACCTGGCAAGCGCATCGACAGCGCGTACTAACCTCGGTCTCGGCACCGCTGCCACGCAACCTAGTTCGGCTTTCGATGCTGCCGGTGCTGCCGCAGCCGCAGCGGCAGCCGCCTTGGCAGCCGCAGAAACAGTAGCCAACGGCAAGCTCGCCAAAAGCGCGAATCTCAGCGATCTAGCGAGCGCAAGCACGGCTCGAACGAACCTCGGCCTTGGGACCGCAGCTACTCAGGCTGCGAGCGCCTTTGACAGTGCCGGTGCTGCTGCTGCGGCAGAATCGGCTGCTACCTCGGCGCTGGCCGCAAAGGCTCCCCTAGCCTCTCCAGCCCTCACCGGCTCCCCAACGGCGCCGACCCAAACCGCTGGCGACAACTCGACAAAGCTCGCAACGACGGCGTTTGTGGCGAAGGCGATCGAAGCCGTAGTCGCAGCGAATACGCAGACGGCCGCATATACGCTCGTGATCGGCGACCTCGGGAAGGTCGTAGAGCTGAACTCAGCCTCGACGGCAGCGGTTACGGTTCCTCCACACTCGAGCGTGGCGTTTCCTGTCGGGGCGATAATCCCTCTCGCTCAAATCGGAGCCGGCAAACTCGAAGTAAAAGCTGGCGCAGGAGTGACGATCCATAGTTCTAGCTCGCTTAAGACACGCGCTCAATGGTCCGAAGTAACGCTCCGTCAGCGCGCCGAAAACGAATGGGTGCTTTCCGGGGATCTTGAATGAGCGTTCTTCTCCTCGCACGTCCGCGGGGAAGGCGGCGAGGGGCCGGCCCGTCTACGCCGGTGCTCGATACGTTCACCCGTACAGAATCGCCGCTGAGCAACAGCGCGAACTGGGTCGGCTTCCGCCATGAAGGTGCCACGCCGGCGACGGGCGCAACGAATGGGTCGGTGCTGCAGCTAGCCGCAGCGAACCCGTCTATCCGGAGCGCTCTCTGGCATACGGTCTTCGCGGCCGCGCAACAGGACGTCTTCGCTGACATCACGGTAATTGGCTCCAACTGGCTCGAACTCTGGCTGGCGGAGGAATCCGAATCTGCTGGCTACTCGCTGGAAGTCGTGCCGGAAACGGCGCCGAAATGCAAATACGTGCTGCTCAAGAATCACTCAACGACGCTTGCAACGGTGTCTGGAGAACTCGAAGTAGGCGACTCGCTCTGGCTCAACTACGTGGAAGCGACCGGCGTTCTGACGGTGTGGCGCAAACACGCTGGCGCGTGGGCGAAGGTCACTGAATTCACCGACACAACTCCTCTGAAACACGGTGGACGCATCGGGTTCGCGGCTCGATGCAACACGGCCGAATGGCAGCTCGACAACTTCGGCGGCGGTGGCGAAGCCGTAGTGGAAAGCGTCGCAAAGGGCTTCTCAACGAACTCAGACTTTGAATCAGCAGCATCCGCTGCCGCCTACGCGCTAGCCAGCCCAACCTATTGCCGCGTTGGGTTCGCCATCGGCGCGAGTGCCGCAGAAGTCGCGGCCGCTACGACGTTCTTCAACAACAAAGGCATCAGTTGCATCCCGATGGCAGGGGCTTCGGGACGAATTGCAACATCGGCCGAGGCCAAAGCGCTGAAAGCATGGGCCGAAGCGATCGTGACAAAAGGTGGTCAGTTCATCGAGTTCGAGAACGAGACGAACTACCAGATCGAAAACACGAAGGCCAACGGCAAGATTTACGGCGAACGTGCCAAAGAAGTTGGCGAAGCGATCAACGGGACCGGAGTCAAGGTACTCGTACAGGGCTCCGACGCCGGTAAAGGCGGAGCGCAGGTCTGGCTTGAAGGCGTGCTCGAAGGTTGGCCGAAATGCTGGGAACACCCGGCGTTCGGCGGCTGGACGATTCATCCTTACCCGGGCCAGAAGAAATCCGGGCTGACCGACGAATTCGGCCTGCTCATGACCAAACGGATGATGACGGCACTGGAAGAAGCGGGCGACACGACTTCGCATATCTGCGCAACAGAGTGGGGCGAGACGTGTACGGCCAACGGCCGCAAACTGAACTCCGAACAGGAATTCAACTACGAACAGGCCGCCAAAGTGCTCGAAGAACATCATGTACTTCTGGCGAGTGCCGCGAAAGGCCGATTGTTCATGCTGCTGCTCTTCCAGCCGCACGATCAGAAAGAAGACAACGGCACGAGCGAAGAACGCGAATGGTTCTTCGGTGCTATGACGAACACCGGCGCGACCAAGGGCTCGTTCACGACGTTCGTTCAGAAGTGGCTGAAAGGCGAAGCGTGAGTCGCCTAGGCGACAACCGCCTCGGAGCCTAGACTCGGAAAGCCCGTGGAACTCCCGACCCCCGAAGCGCTCCGACAGTTCAGCTCCGTGCTCACGGCGCGGCTCCCGGAGGACAGCGGCGCGAACGACGCCTACCTGACGCGCGCCGCGAGCGTCGAGGGCCCGCTCGTCGCGCGCATGACGGGACGGAAAATCGGCTTCCCCAAGATGCCCGGGCACAAAGTCGAGGAGTGGCTCGAACCAATCGCCGTCAACGTGATCGCGCTGCGCATCGAGCGCTCGGTGATTCTCGGCCTCAAGGCGAAGACGCGCCAGGCGACCGTCGAGGGCGCGCGTCTCTCGAGCTTCTCCGCCGGCCCGTACTCCGAGAGCTACCAGCCGATGGCGGCCGAGTTCTCCGGCCACGTGCTCGACCCCGACCGCGCGATCCATGACCTGCTGTGGGAGCTCTGCACCGAAGAAAAGCGCGGATGGTGGCGCGCGTACTGGGGCGGCTACAACGTGCCCGCCGGCGCGGCGCAGTCGGTCCCGTGGGCGCTGCCCGGGCGCGTGCGGCAGGGGTACTAGTAGGCCGTGCCGCTCTCGAGCGTCACCGAACACACCGTCACGCCTCTCACCGAGAACGCCTCGGGCAACTACATCGAGGGCGAGGCCGATGTCACGCTCGAGCGCGGCCGTCCGTTCCCCGGCGTGCTGTTCCTGCCGGCGACGCAGCAGCTCAACCGCATGGGCCGGCAGGTCACGAAGCCGACGCTGATGTACGAAACGAGCCAGGAAGATGACGAGGGCGAATTCGTCGCGATACTGCGCTCGGGTGATCGCGTCGGGATCGTCGCCGAAGAGCAGAACATCGCGCAGGGCCTCGACCCCGCCGCCGAGCTCGTGTGGGTCGTCGACGGCACGCCGCAGCCGCTCGGCCGTCCGGGCGATGAACCGAAGGCGATCATGGTCGCCGTGCGCGCGGTGGAGGACTGATGCAGGGACGTCGACTGCCCGACGGGGAGATAGCCGGCGAGGCGTGCTTTGAGCCGGGCGTCTACGGCCGCATCAAGGAGAACGGCGACTGGCACGCGTGCACGCCGCCGGGGTGGCTCGCGAACCTCGCTGCGCACGATGTCGTTGAGCACGAGGACGGCACGATCACCGCGAGCCCCTCGATTCTCGTCTCCGATGGCACCGGCCGCGAATGGCACGGCTACCTCGAGCGCGGTGCCTGGCGGGAGTGCTGATGCAGGGCATACGCCTGCCCGACGCGCAGCTCGGCGTGCCCGGCCCCGGCTGGGAGGCGTGGGAGGGCGACTGCCCGCCGGGTGCCTACATGAAGGTGAGCACGGCGTGGGAGGGCAATCCGGGCCAAACGCTCTGGTACATCAAGGACCCGAACGGGCAAATCGGGTCGCTTGGCCGCCGCAACCACGTCGTGACCGAGCATGAGGACGGCACGATCAGCGTCACGCCTTCGATCCTCGCCGATGACCCGCGACCGACGGACGAGCAGATGGGCGGCGCTGCCCCTGGCGCGATCGCCGGACCTGGCTGGCACGGCTTTCTCGAGCGCGGCGTCTGGCGGAGCTGCTGAGCGTGGGCTACACGCAGGTCGGCGACCTCGAGGCGATGTTCGCCGTCGAGCCGTGGGAGCGCTGCGCCGAACGGATCACTAGGCGCTGCGGCGATCGCCTGCTCGAGCTGGCGCGCGCGTACACGCCGATCGCTGTCGTGGACCCCGAAGAGCAGTTCGCGCGCGGGCGCGTGCCGGGCACGCTCAAGGGGAAATGGCGCAGCGGCGAGGTGCGGCTGCTCGGCACCGGGCACTTGGAGGTCATCGTCGAGAACAACGACCCGATCGCGCGCTACGTCGAGTATCCGACCAAACCGCACACGATCCGTCCGAAAGCCGACCGCCAGGCGGCCAGCGTGATCGAGACGCGCAAGTCACGCGGCACCGTGCAGGACGGACGCGCGCATCTGCGCTTCAAGGTCGGCGGCCGCGTGGTCTATGCCCGCGAAGTGCATCACCCCGGCACGCACGGCGCGTTCATGCTCACGCGCGCGCTGGCGACGCTCGCCACGGAGTGGCCATCGATCGCGCGCGAGGAGATTGCGCGTACGGCGTCAGAGGTAGGCTCGATGCTGTGAGCGCGGCCAACACGCAGAACGACGCGCACATGAGCCTGCGGCGCTGGGCAGCGCTGATTCTCGGCAACACGCTCGCCGGCAACCCGTGGACCGTCGTCACGCAGGAACAGGCCGTGCCCGACGAGAGGCGTCCCGTCGCCGTCGTCGCGCCCGCGACCGAGCTCACGGTGCTGTTCTACCGGCAGGCGCCGGTCGCCGGCGACGTGCGCGTGCAGCAGGGGCTCGTCGTCACGGCCTACACGGAGATGGCCGACAGCGATGGTG
>DASXER010000058.1:0-9332 GCA_036490015.1 Solirubrobacteraceae bacterium
CCAGGCAACCCATCCCGGCGGCGCAGCCGGCAACTACGACATCGTTGCCACGACCACGGCGAATGCGTTCGCACCCGGCGCTGAAGAAGAGGAAGACCACACGAACTACGGCTGGGCCATGCAGATCGTGGCGAGCGGCACGACTCCGTCGGGCGGTGGCATAGCCGCGACGCGGAAGATAGGCGAACTAACGTGGAACGGCAGTTCAATCACCGCCGTCACGCAGCTTGTTGGCGCCAACGTCGGGTTCATCTACGGACCGAACACGGCCGCGAATCTCGCCGCTGTCGCAGAGGCGGCTGCCGAAGCAGCCGCTGTGTCAGGCATCCTCGTCGAGAAAACGCGCGCGCTCGCCGCCGAGGCCCTTCTCGCACCCCTCGCCTCGCCGTCGCTCACCGGAACACCCAAAGCTCCGACGGCTGCGCCAGGCACGAACACAACACAGATCGCTACAACCGCGTTTGTCACCGCAGCCACTGCCTCTGAGCAGTCGCGCGCCGAAGGCGTTGAGGCTACTAAGGCACCCACTGCCTCTCCCGCACTTACGGGGACGCCGACCGCGCCGACGGCGGCGGCCGGAACGAGTTCCACGCAGCTCGCCACGACAGCGTTTGTCGCGTCCGCCCTCACGTCGGCCAAGTCGATCATCCCGGCGGAAGAATCGCGCGAAAACGCCGCCTACGGCGTTCTCGGGACACCTGACGAAGTAACGCTGACGCTGCCGACAAACGGCCTCATCGCCGTACTGTTCCAAGCGCACTGGCAGGAGTCGGTCTCAAACACCATGCGCGCGGCACTCTTCCTCAACGGCGTACAGCAACGCGTCCAACTCTTTGAAGAACTTTCGGTCTGCGAGGGCTGTAGCGTTCCCTCGGCTGCAACGGGTATCGCTCACTCACTGTTCACGATTCCAACGGGGCTAGCCTCCGCAGTGGGAGCGAGCCCCAACGCGGCCGACATCACCACAGGCCAGGCAGTCGGCGCGGTGTCGATCAACGGTGAAGGCGAAATCGCCTTCACCGTGGGCTCCAGCGCGATACGGCGCCAGCAGTCCGGTGGTGGCCCCTGCTACATCTTCGCCAACGCTGGCACTTACAAAGTCAGCGTGCGGTTCAAGGCGTCCTCCGGCAAAGTGAGCGTCAAGGAACGCAAGCTATGGGCGTCGGTAGTCGCGTAGTTCAGAGCAACCCTTCTTCGCGCATCTGCTCTTCAAGTTCTTCGACTTCCGGTCCGCTAGCTTCCGGCGCACGGAACGCTTCTTGTTCGGGCGTCGTGGGTTCTTCGCTGAGCACTTCCGTGCCGTCGGGTTCGATCCGAATGGGCAAGCCTTCGTCTTCGCTGCCATCGGTGTCGAACGGCGCTTCGACTTCGGGATCCGCCACGGCCCCACCCGTCACGGGCTGCGCGCGGCTACTGGCCGAGTTCGGCGACATCGCGCTCGAGCGTCGGTGCGTCGAATGACGGCAGGCGTGCCGGTGGTGGTGGCAGCGGTGGTGCGCCGGCGCGGCGAGTGCAGCGGGAGCGCTGAGCAGTAGGGCCAGGAGCGCGAGAACGATCGGTGCGGTGTAGCGGGGCATCTGCGGCCTCCTCGAGGATCGGGTAACGCCGCGAAGCGTATCAGGTAGATGGTAAACCGTTTGCCACCTACGCCCGCAACGCGGTTTCGTCCGGCTGGGGAAAGTAGACTGCCTCACGTGCGTTGCTTCCGGCATTCCATCCTGCTCGTGCTTCTGGGCGCCGCAGCCTTCCTCGTCGGCTGTGGCGGCGGCACGACGAAGACGCGCACGGTCTACCGCCCGCTCTCAATCCACGCGTCGGGCCCGTCAGCCGAACAGGCCGACGCCGCGCTCCCGTGCGACCCGACGCTCGGCCGCGGCACGATGGGCGTCTGCACGCCGCCCGGTCCCGCGCCGAAGTTCTCCCCCACGGCGGCGCACGCGCGGCTGATCCCCGATGTCTCCGAATTCCAGAGCTGCGCGATCCACAGCGAAGTGATCTTCCGTGTCTATGAAGGCGGCACCGAGCGCGAAGACGCCAACGCCCGCTGCCACGCGCGCGAAGCCAAACGGCTGCACGTCTGGTACGCCGTCTACTCCTTCCTGCGTCCCGCGCACGGCGGCTGCGCCTTCCAAGCCGAGCGCACCATCGCGATCGTGCGCTCCCTCGGCGGCGTCGTCGGTCCGATCATTGCCGACGCCGAGGTGCCGCTCCCCAGCGGCTTCGTGACGTGCTTCGTGCGCACCGCACAGCGCCTCGGCTACGTAGTCGTCACCTACACCGCGCCGGGCACGAAGCTGTGGAGTGATCCGTTTGCGACCGAAGTGTGGGTCGCCGCCTATCCGAACCGGCCGGGCTGCTTCTCCAACGCCTGCCCGCACGGCAACCTCGCGTCGCACTTCTTTATCGCTCACCAGTTCAGCGACAACTTCCTCTGCCGGGGCATCCGAGGCGACTGCTCGATCGACGAAGGCATCCTCTCCGTGCGCCAGACGCCGCCGTGCAACTCGGCCTGCCGCTCGCACAAGCGCAGCGACCTCGAAGCGCGCATCCGTACGCTGCGCCGCTACGAGAAGCGCTACGGATGCAGCCGCCGGCGACACGCGCATCAGCGCCTCGGTCCGGAGTGCCGGCGATGGTTCCGCGAAGGCGACGAACGCCATCGCGACCTCAAGAAGCTGCTCTCCTAGGCGGTCTCCCGCCGATGCCAGTCGAGGAGACGAAACCGGCGGAAGCCCGGCTCGTCACGCGCAAAGACGGCACCTTCGCGCGCACGATCCGTCTGTGGGCGAAAAAGGCGCAGGGCGTCCCGTTCCTGGCCGACTCTTTCGAGTGGGAGTTCGTCGGCGTCAAGACGCTCACCGAAGGCCACGGGCTGACCGTCACGCCCGGCCGTGAAGCCGAAGGCGACGAACCAGCGATCCCGACCGTCATCACCGCCTACATGAGCCCGACCGAAACGGCGGCGATCGAAGCCACACAGGCGCGCCACCGCCTCTCTTGGAGACGCGGCGAAGACAAAGACTTCCTGCTCGTGGGCTCGATTCTGTTCGAGGAACCGTGAGCGAAGGCACCGACGACATCACACTCGAGTTGATCGCACCGGCGACGATCGAACTCGACCTTGATCAGAGCGCGGTTGGACCCCCTGGGCCACCAGGCCCCTCGAGCACCTTCTCCTACGTCCACGAGCAGGGGTTTGCCTCATCGGTATGGACTATCGTCCACGATCTTGACTGCTACCCGATTCCGCTCGTGCAGGACACCGCGAACGACGAGATAGAGGGTGCCGTGAACTTCGTGAGCCTGAACGAAATGACGATCACCTTTAGCGCTGCGGTCGCAGGAACGTGCTACCTGAACTGATGGTTGCCGGACGCAAATCCACGAAGGTCTGCCCGCGCTGCAAAGGCGTCAAGCCGGTGCGCGCGTTCTCTCGCTCGAAACGAGGACGACTCCACGGCTACCTGGCGGCGGTCTGAGCATGGCGCGCAAGTACCTCGTCAACCTGGACCTGGCGCACAACCAGCTTCTGAACGCGGTCATACAGGTCCTGGCCTCGGCGCCGGGCACGCCGGTCGAAGGGCAGATTTACTTCGACTCGACCAAACACGAACTCGGCTACTACAACGGCACCGAATGGAAGTACGGAGGCGCGGCCATCGGCGAAGCGACCGCCTCGGTGCTCGGCACGATCAAGCTCGCCGGCGACATCGCCGGTGGCTCCGGCGCAGCGCCGCAGGTCACGGGCCTGCACCTCGCCGGCGACACGGCGATCAACCACAAGCTGACGTCGGTCTCCGAACCGACGAACGCCGGCGACGCTGCAACGAAGGCCTACGTCGATGGCAAGGTCTCCGGCCTCGCGTGGAAGTCCCCGGCGCAGCTCGCCACCGCGGCCGCGCTGGCCGCCTACACGCAGTCGGGCTCCGGTCCGACCGGCACGCTGGAAGCCAACGCCAACGGCGCGCTGACGATCGATGGCGTCGCGGTCACGGTGAAAATGCGCGTGTGGGTCAAGAACGCGGTCGAAGAAAAGCACAACGGCATGTACGAAGTGGTGCAGGCCGGCGGCGTGGCGGAAAAGTACAAGCTCGTCCGCACGGCTGATGCGAACACCGGTGCCGCGCTCGAAGACGCTGCCGCGTTCGTGCGTGAAGGCACCGCGAACGCCGCCAAGGAGTTCGTCGTCTCAGACACCGGTGCCATCACGATCGACACGACCGCAATCAAAGTCATCGAATTCCAGAGCGGCGCGGCGCTCACCGGCGACGGCGTCTACACCGAACGCTCGGCCAACACGATCATCCTCAAGAGCGGCTCAACGCCCTCGACGCCGGGCAACGGTGAAGTCTCAGCGGTCACGGCCGGCGCAGCGCACAAGAAGACCGCAGCACTCACCGGCAACGGATCGCTCACCGAATTCACGATCACGCACAACCTCGGCACGCGCCTACTGCTCGTGCAAGGGCAGGAAGCCTCCGGCGGCGAACCGGGCAACCCCGTCGAAGTGGACTGGGAACCGACATCGGCGAACGCGATCAAGGTCAAGTTCGCGGCCGCGCTCGGCTCCGGGCTGACCATCTTCGTGACGATCTTCGGCTAGACCGGCGTGGCGAACGTCCGCGTCATCAACTGGCTCGCCAGTTTCTCGGCTGGCCTGCGTCTACCAACTGGTGCGGGTGCCGGCAAGATTGCGGTCTCGGATGCGTCCGGGAACATCTCATGGGGCGAAGGTCCGACGTGGGAAAACATCACCGAACTAAACGCTGGTCTCTCGGCACTGAGCGTACTTACGTGGAGCACGTTGCAGGCTGGCGCTCTTGCTGGTATCGGCTATCTCTCTGGTGCGCTGGAAGTCAAATCCGAAGTCGCAGTGAAAGCCAAACTGTTCCTGCTGCCGGCCATCGCCCGGCCGGAAAAACAGCAGGGCATTCTTCTGAGCAACTTCGGCAACGCCGCCAACTACAGCGCACTCATAAAGACAAACGGCGAAGTCATACTCGAACAGACGCCTATAAAACTCGCTGGGAGTCCCGTTGTGCTGAACAATCATTACCGACTAAAGGGGTAGGCAATGAGGTCTTATCGCATAGAACGAGTAACCGAAGAAGTCACGATCGAAGGGGAGGACGGCTGGTTGCCGAAGTCGTGGGCAGAACCAGGCGGACGCTTCGAGGACTCGACGATCACCGCCGAACGATTCGGGTGCCCGTCGCCGGAAACGGCCGTCATCGTGCAGGCAGAAAGCCCAGAGGACGCGATCACGCTGATGGAAGGACAGCCCGGCAGCCCTGCAAATGAAGGAGGACCGTTCGCCGCCTCGGAGGTCACGGTCAAATAGCGTCCTAGCGTCTGCGTAGCGTGCCGAGCATCAATCCCCGTATAAGGAGGCACCCCGTGACCTACTCGTTGTCGTTCGCACCGCTCGTCCGCCTTGCGGCCTTCGCGGTTGCGCTCTGGCGTCTGCTCGTCCCCGTCCTTGAGCGCCGTGTCGTGAGGCTCATCGCCTACGGTGCCGCGTTCGCGCTCGTCCTGCTGCTGCTCGTGCCGGCGCTCGGCCTCGCCGACCTGCCGGCGAAAGCCACGCCGGGCTTCGTGCTGCCCTACGCGCAGCTATGGGCGCTCGTGGTCGGATTGCTCACGCCACTGGTCGCCTACGTCGTCAACTCGAAGCTGTGGAAAAACGCGCCGGAACCGTACAAGGCGTTCGTGCAGCTCGCTATCTCAGCCGTCGCCACCGCCATCTACACGGCGTGCGCGACGAACGTCATCGGATGGAACGACGCGACGCTGCAGCTGATCCTGACCGGCGTGCTCGGTTCGCTCTCCGCCCACGGCCTGCTCTGGAAGCCGAGCGGCGTCGCGGCACGACTACGCGGGGAGACGCCGAAGGCACTCGCCTAACGGCTTACCGAGGCTCAGGTAGAATCGCCGCGACTGCGTGTTCAATTCGTTCTCCAAGCGAGAGTGGATCGAGTAACAGCTCGCGGTGCAAGACAGCGCCCGCCATGTGCGGGCGCTGTTTCGTTCTCCGCCGGTGTGTGTACGATGGCTCGCGTTACCCGATCTACTTGGAGGCCATGATGAGCACGCCGAGCACCGCCGTAGACCGTCCCGCCGACGCTGAGGTTGAGCGCGCGATCGCGATTGCCGAGGTCGCCTCGCCGCAGCCGCTCGCGTCGCTACCGAACGAACAGGAAATCAACAGCCTCTGGCGGCTGGCCGTCGCCTACCACAAGTCCGGCATCTACAAGGACCTCAAACAGGCCGAGCAGGCGTTCGCGAAGATGCTCGCGGGCCGGGACCTCGGCCTCGCGCCCACGCAGGCGATGCAGGGCCTCTACTTCGTCGAGGGACGCCTGCAGGCCGCCGCGCCGATGATGGGCCACTTCGTCCGCTCCAAAGAGGGCTACGACTTCGATGTCACCGAGATCACCGACGAGGGCTGCACGATCGTGTTCACGCTGCCCAACGGCAAGACGAAGGAGTCGAGCTTCACGCAGGACGACGCCGACAAAGCCAAACTCGCCGGCAAGGACACCTACTCGAAGTACCCGCGCAACATGTTCTTCTCGCGCGCGATGAGCAACGGCGTCAAGTGGTTCGTGCCGGAGGCGATGGGAGGGATGCCCGTCTACGTCGAGGGCGAACTCGGCGCTGGCAGCGCGCGCGACGGCGAGGTCGGGGGCGCTGCCGCTCTGCCGCCCGCCACCGATGCCGAGCTCGAGAAGGCCGTCCGCGACTACCTGCCCGAAGCGCACGTCGACGAGGCACTCGCCTTGATGCGCGAGATGAACGGCGTCGCGTCGAACTCCTGGACGACGGCAAAGGTGCAGATGGTCTTCTCCGGCAAGGAGGGCGACCGCGCGATCCGCCGGGAGTTCGAGATGATGCGCCGCTCGATCGACGAGATTGCCGAACGCCGGCGCGTCACCGGCGACCCGGTGCCTGCGGCAGATGCTGAGGCCGAGTCGGAGGACGTCGTCGATGCGGTGGTCGTCGTGCCCGAGGCTGGCGGCGAGGACGCCGCGCCCGTCGCCGCGGCCGCGGCAGACGCTCCGTCCGAGGATGAGCTCAAGGAAGCCGAGCGCGTGCGCGTGCGTCGCGTCGAGCACCTGGAGCAGTCGCTCGAGAACCCCGAGGTGAATGAGCAGCAGCGCAGCGACATCGAGGCCGAGCTCGACCTGCTGACGAGCGATCCGCCCGACGCTGCCGCCGGCGAGGACGACATTCAGTTCTAGGCTCGCGACCGTGAGCGCAACGGGACTCGTCCGTGCCGTACCCGAGCGGCCCATGTCGCTCGATGAGGTGCGCGAGCGCTGGCCGACGCTGAGGCAGTCGAACCTCTCGCTGTTCGACGACTGCGAACTGGCGTCGTACTTCGGCATCAAATTCGAGAACGGCTGGTCAACCCACCCGCAGGCGGCCGGGACGATCGTGCACCGGGCGATCGCCGAGTGCCTGCGCGAGATGCAGAGCAACGACTCCGAGACGATCCCGGTCAGCGTCGCGTTGGCGATCCTCGAAGAGACGCTGCGCCAGCGCGACGTCGCGCCCGAGGATCGCGTCCGCGTGCCGCGCCGGGAGTTGCCGAACATCGAACTGGCGGTGCGGAAGTTCGCGAAGGACAACGAATTCTCGATCCGCAACCTGATCGACGTCGAGCGCCGCCTCGACGCCACGGTGAGCTACCGCGACAGCGAGACCGGCGAACTCGTTGAGCGCGTGGTCAGCGGCCAGCTCGACGCGCTGATCGCGCGGCCGCCCGACGAGGCCGTCGTGCTCGACTGGAAGGCGACGTGGGCGCTGCCGCCAGAGCACGACGAGGACGACGAGAAGCCCGGTCTGTCCTATCACGGTTTCTTCCAGCAGCGCCTCTACGCCGTGCTCGTCATGCAGAACTTCCCGGCGGTCAACGCCGTGGTGCTGCGCGAGTTCTACGTGCGGCGCACGAAGGCGCGGCCAGCACGTATCACGCGACAGGACCTACCGAAAACCGAACGCTGGCTCGCCGAAGTCGTCGAGGACTTCGACTCGGCGATGCGCAGCGGGCCCCCGCCGCGCCTGCGCACGGAGGACCTTGAGCGCCACGGCTACTGGAAGCCCTCGCCCGGCAAGCACTGTTTCAACTGCCACAAGGCGCACCTATGCCCGATAGACGACGACTACAAGGACGGCGGCATCCGCACGCCCGAGCGGGCGCAGGCCGCCGCCGGCGCGCGGCAGAAGGCGCGCGCGATCATCAAACGCCTGGACGAATGGCTCAAGCCGTGGGCCGAGCTCCACGGGCCGATCCCGCTCAGAGACTCCAAGGGACGGCGCGTGCTGGGCCATCGCAAGATCAAGGGCGGCCAGCGCTTCGAGGAATACACGCCCGAGACGGCTGATCGTCCGGGCGACCAGGAGGCGTACGCTCCGAACCTCGTGGACGCGATGAAAGAGTCAGTCGATCAAGCTCGCCGAGAGCGTGCGGTGTAATGCCGACGACCATTCTCAATGGTCCCGCTGCCGGTGCTGGCTTCACCATGCACCGCGCGCCGATGTACGTCCGCCTCGTGCAGGACGCGGGCGGCAAGTGGGACGTGCTGAACCTGCTCGAGGACGAGCCGCGCGAGGACGAGACGGTGCACGTCTACGAGGGCGTCCCTGGCACGCACGGCAACGCGTTCGTCTGCGGCCGAGGCCGCGGCCAGCACTCCGGCGCTACGGAGTGGTGGGTCTACCGGCATCGGCCTGACATCGACGGCGAGGCGCTACGCGACACCGAGGCGTGGCGTGCGTGGGCGCTCGCGCAGCCGGAGATTGTGTGAACCTCGAAGACGCCATCGTCGCGGTTCGCGACCTGCCCGAGGACTTCGAGTTCAGCGACGCCATGCGCGCCGTGCTGCCCTCGTGAGCGCATGGGTAGACCTGCGCTGCCCGCGCTGCGCAGCCGTCAGCTACGGCCCGCGCGATTCGACCTGCCAGCTCGGACACCGTCGGACGAAGATGGTTGTCGTCAAGCGCGAGCCCGAGCGCAAGCTCGCGGGCCCGAACGTACCGCCGCATGTGCGCGCCGCCGTGTCGCGTAAGCGAGGCGGTGCCGCGTGAAGCGCTCGGAGCCGCTGCGCGCCGACCCCGCGAAGACGCGCGCCTGGCAAGAGCGCTCGCGCTCGTCGATCGGGCGCAAGGGTATGCGCTCGAGCGAGCTTCGGCGCAAGAGCGCCCCTGCCGGCGAGCAGCCGAAGCCTCGCAAGCGTGGCCGTCCCCGACCTCGTCAGCCGCTGTGGTGGCGCGGCGAGCTCGATGGCTCGCTCTGCGCGGTCTGCGAACAGGCGCGGGCGGTCCAGGGC
>DASXER010000063.1:0-12000 GCA_036490015.1 Solirubrobacteraceae bacterium
CTTCACCTGGGTTGCCGACGAGGCGCCGGCGGAGCAGTCCGGCGTGCCGCTGGCCGTCAAGGATCTCTTCTGCACGGAGGGCGTGCCCAGCCAGTCCGGCTCGCGCATCCTCGAGGGCTACCTGCCGCCTTATACGGCCACGTCGGTCGCGCGGCTGTACGCCGACGGCGCGTCACTGCTGGCCAAGACCAACCAGGACGAGTTCGCGATGGGCTCCTCCAACGAGAACTCGGCCTACGGGCCCGTGTGCAACCCGTGGGACCGCACGCGCGTGCCGGGCGGGTCTTCCGGCGGCAGCGCCGCGGCGGTCGCCGCCGGGCTCGCGCCATGGGCGCTCGGCACCGACACGGGCGGCTCGATCCGCCAGCCGGCGGCGCTGTGCGGGATCGTGGGCATGAAACCGACGTATGGCGCGGTCTCGCGCTACGGCATGATCGCCTTCGCCTCCTCGCTCGACCAGGCCGGTCCGCTGACCAGAGACGTGACGGACGCCGCGCTGATGCTGCGCTCGATGGCCGGACGCGACGAGCGCGACGCGACCTCGCTCGGACTTCCAGAGGAGATCCGTCTGCCCAGCTCAGAGAGCCTCGCCGGCATCACGCTCGGCGTTCCGGTCGAGCTGACGGGCGAGGGCATCGAAGCGGGCGTGCTGGAGAGCTTCCAGTCCGCACTGCGCCAGGCCGAGCAGCTCGGCGCTCGTCTCGAGGAGATCGAGCTAAAAAATGCTTCACACGCTCTCTCCGCCTACTACGTGCTGGCGCCAGCGGAGGCCTCCTCGAACCTCGCTCGCTTCGACGGCGTGCGCTACGGGCTGCGCGCCGAGGGCGCGGACGACCTGCTGGAGATGTACACGCGCACGCGCCACGACGGCTTCGGCGCGGAGGTCAAGCGGCGCATCATGCTCGGCACGTACGCGCTCTCCTCCGGCTATTACGACGCCTACTACGGCCGCGCGCAGCGCGTGCGCACGAAGATCTCGGAGGACTTCCGCACGGCCTTCGCGGGCGTCGACTTCGTCGTCACGCCGACCGCGCCGACGGTCGCCTTCGGCCTCGGCGAGAAGACGGCCGACCCACTGGCGATGTACCTCAACGACTTCTGCACTGTGCCGATGTCGCTGGCCGGCATCCCCGCGATCTCGATCCCGTGCGGGCTCAGCCAGGGCCTGCCCGTCGGCCTGCAGCTGGCTGGGCCGGCGTTCAGCGAGAACGCGCTGCTCGACGCCGCCCATGCGTTGGAGCGGGCCTTCGACTTCGACTCCACGCGGGCCCATGTCTGAGTTCGAGCCGGTCATCGGCCTGGAGATCCACGTCCAGCTCGCGACGCGCACAAAGATGTTCTGCGGCTGCGAGCTGTCGTTCGGCGACCCGCCCAACGTTCACACCTGTCCGGTCTGCCTCGGCCTGCCCGGCAGCCTGCCGGTCGCCAACGCGCGCGCCGTGCACCTGGGCCTCATGATCGGGCTCGCGCTCGGCTCCGAGCTCGCGCCGCGCTCGATCTTCCACCGCAAGAACTACTTCTATCCCGACCTGCCGAAGGGCTACCAGATCTCCCAGTACGACGAGCCCCTGTGCCTCGGCGGTCATCTCGGCGACGTGCGCATCCATCGCGTGCACCTGGAGGAGGACGCCGCCAAGCTGACCCACGTCGGCGCCAGCGGTCGCATCCACGGCTCGGACGCGAGCATCGTCGACTTCAACCGCGGTGGCACGCCGCTGGCCGAGATCGTCACCGAGCCCGACATCCGCTCGGCCGAAGAAGCCAGCGAGTGGCTCAAGCTTTTGCGCTCGACGCTGCGCGCGCTCGGCGTCAGCGACGTGAACATGGAGGAGGGCTCGCTGCGCTGCGACGCCAACATCTCGCTGCGGCCCGTGGGGAGCGAGGAGCTGGGCGTCAAGACCGAGCTGAAGAACATGAACTCCTTCCGCTTCATCGAACGCGGCATCAACGCCGAGATCGCGCGTCAGGAGAAGCTGCTGGGAGAACGGGGGACGGTGTCGCAGGAGACGCTCCACTACGACCCTAACTCGGGCGCGATCACCTCGCTGCGCTCGAAGGAGGAGGCGCACGACTACCGCTACTTCCCCGAGCCCGATCTTCTGCCCGTGACGATCGAGCCGGCGATGATCGAGGCTGCGCGTACGGACATGACCGAGCTGCCGGCCGAGCGCGCCGGGCGCCTGGAGCGCGAGCTTGAGCTGAGCGCCGACAGCGCGCGGGCGCTGGCATTCCGTGGTGAGCTGGGCGACTATTTCGAGGCCGCGCGTGCCGCCGACGAGGATGCGTCCGCGCAGACGCTCGCCAACTGGGTCACGGGCGAGCTGGCGAGCCGACTGGAGGATGGTCAGGACCCGGCCGACTCGCGCGTGTCGGTGCAGGCATTGGCGGAGCTGGTCGTGTTGGTGTCGTCGAAGCAGATCAGCGTGGGAGCCGGGCGCCAGGTGCTCGACCGGCTGATCGCCGAGGGCGGCTCGCCTGCTGCGGTGGTCGCCGCCGAGGGGCTGGCTGCGATCGGCGACTCTGAGGAGCTGGCAGCGATCGTGGCCGCCGCGCTGGCGGCCAACCCGGACGCCGCGCAGCGCGTGCGCGACGGCAACGCGAAGGCGATCGGGCCGATCGTCGGGCACGTGATGCGCGAGACCAAGGGACGTGCCGACGGCACCGAGGTCTCGCGGCTGATCGAGCAGCAGCTTCACGCCTGACGCGCCGGCGCTTGTATCCGCTCGCATCCGCGACACGCCGCGCGCGGACATTTTGGACTGAAGGCCAAAGGCAGCGGCGGCCGCTCACGCCAAGATGCTGTCCATGAACCGGTCAGCAGCCACTTCCAACGCATCACCTCCTCGGCGGTTCATCCTCCTGCCCGAGGTTGTGGCGGACGCCGCGGATCGGCGGCGGGTCCGCCGGTATCGACTCACGAGTGTCGGATCGGGGACGGGTCGCGATCGCGTCGGGTTGAGCGGCGCGGACGGCTCGACGGCAGGGATGCCGCGAGCCGACGGCTGTTCGGGCCGTGTGACCTAGCCGCCCAGATCGACCCGCGCCGGCTCCCCTCGGCTGGCGCGTCCCGCTGTGCGGCCGGGCAGGGGAAGCCCTTCCTGTCCGGCCGCATTGCATCTAGACTGATAGCTGCATGAACGAGTCGAGTTCCAGATCTTCTTTCGGACGCACCGTCGTCGCGGCGCTCGTGATGCTCGTCGCGGCCTACCTGCTGCTCGGGTTCATCATCCACATCGTCTCGTTCGTGTTCTCGACCGCGATCTTCATCGTCGCCGTCGTAGCCGTGATCTGGGCGTTGCGCGTACTGCTCTAGATCGCGATGGCCTACGTCATCATCGCCGTCTGCTTCGGGATCTCCGGCGGCGTGGTCGGCAAGATGAAGGGCGGCTCGTTCGTGTTGTGGTTCCTGATCTCCGGGGCCGTGCCGATCTGTGGCCTGTTGGCGGCGATCGCCTACCGCTACGAGCGCGACGAGCTGCGCCGCGAATGCCCGCAGTGCGGCCGCGTGACGAAGATCTACGACGCGCTGTGCACGCGCTGCGGGACCGAGTTCGACTTTCCCGAGACGGCGATCGCGCCCGAATCCTGGCAGCGCACGCCGAGCTCCCCCAGCGCCTGAGCAAGGCGCCCGTATTCGGCTTCCCTAAGCCGTATTTCGGCCTACCTAATCCGGTCTTTCGCCTACGCTTGGCCACATGAGCGCACAGGCCAAGACCGTCGCCGCAACCGCCGACACGCTGATCAGTCGCATGATCCGACGCGCCGGGTTCACGCACGAGCGCGATTTCGTGCTGCGCGTGGTGCAGCCGGCGCTGGTCGGGATGATCGACGGCACCGTCTCCTCGCTGGCGCCGATCTTCGCCGCCGCGATCGCCTCCAGCTCGCACACCGCCTTTCTCGTTGGGCTCTCGACCGCGCTCGGCGCGGGCGTGAGCATGGGCTGGTCGGAGGCGCTGTCGGACACCGGCGAAGAAACCGGGCGTGGCTCGGCCGTGGTGCGCGGCTCGATCACGGGCGGCATGACGGCGCTCGGCGGGCTGTTTCACACGCTGCCGTTTCTGATCGCCGACGTGCACAAGGCGCTCGTCGTGGCCGGCTGCGTGGTTGCCGTCGAGCTGTCCACGATCGCCTGGATCCGCAAACGCTTCCTCGACGTGTCGCTGCGCTCCTCGCTGCTGGTGGTGACGGTCGGCGGCGTGATCGTGCTCGCGATCGGGATCGCGATCGGTAGCTCCTAGCGGCTTTGGGCGACGAGCGCCGCGCCAGCCCGGTCGAGCTGCTGTGGGGCCTCGTGTTCAACGCCGTTGCAGGTGCCTGAACAGGCCCAGGATTTCGCCTATGAGGGCCCGAAACCCACTGGTAGACTCACTAGACGCGGGCTTGCCCGCCCTTTGTCGTTCCCCGATTTGGAAACGGAAGGAGGTCGAAGAAGATGCGGGCAGTAGATGCCTTGATGGAATGTCTGAAGGCGGAGGGCGTCGATGTCGTCTTCGGCCTTCCGGGTGGTGCCAACCTGCCGACGTATGACGCGCTCGTCAACGGCGGCATCCGCCACATCCTCGTCCGTCACGAGGCCGGCGGCGGACACGCCGCCGAGGGCTACGCGAAGGCCACCGGCAAGGTCGGCGTCACGTTCGCGACCAGCGGTCCGGGCGCCACGAATCTGATCACGCCGATCACCGACGCGATGATGGACTCCGTGCCGGTGGTTTTCATAACCGGTCAGGTGCGCACGGACCTGCTTGGCACCGACGGCTTCCAGGAGGCCGACACGATCGGCATCACGATGCCGATCGTCAAGCACTCCTTCATGATTCAGCACCCGCAGGAGCTGCCCCGTGCGATCCACGAGGCGTTCCACGTCGCCCGCAGCGGGCGCCCCGGGCCGGTGCTAGTCGACATCCCGATGGACCTGTCCCGGGCCGAGATCTCCTACGAGCCTGTCTCCGACGTGCGCCTGCCCGGCTACCAGCCGAAAACGGAAGGCAACCAAAAGCAGATCCGCCAGGCGGCGAAGGCACTGGCGGCCTCGCAGCGCCCGGTGATCTACGCCGGCGGCGGCGTGGTCAACGCCGAAGGCGCGCCCGAGCTGGTCGAGTTCGCGACCTCCGACCGCTTCCCGGTCACGTGCACGCTGATGGGCCTCGGCGCCTTCCCCGCGCCGCACCCGCAGTGGCTGGGGATGCTCGGTATGCATGGCACCCGGGCCGCCAACTACGCGATGGACGAGGCCGACCTGATCTGCGCCATCGGCGCTCGCTTCGACGATCGCATCACGGGCAAGCTGTCCGAGTTCGCCCCGCGCGCGAAGTTCATCCACATCGACGTCGACCCGGCCGAGATCTCCAAGAACGTGCCCGCGCACATCCCGATCGTCGGCGACGCCAGGCACGTGCTGGCGAAGCTCGTGATCGAGTACCGCGCGATCGGCGCCGACCCCGGTCGCCTGGAGGCGTGGTGGAGTCGCATCGAAGGCTGGAAAACCAAGCACCCGCTGGGCTACGAGGACAGCACCGACAACGAGATCAAGCCGCAGTTCATGATCCAGGCGCTGCACGAGGCGACCGGCGGCGAGGCGATCATCACGAGCGACGTCGGCCAGCACCAGATGTGGGCGGCGCAGTTCTACGACTTCCCGCAGCCGCGCCGCTGGATCAACTCCGGTGGCCTCGGCACGATGGGCTTCGGCCTGCCGGCCGCGATGGGCGCGGCCGTCGGGTGTCCCGATCGTCTCGTGTGCTGCATCGCCGGCGACGGCTCGGTGCAGATGAACGCCCAGGAGCTCGCGACCTGCGCGCAGAACGAGATCCCGATCAAGGTGTTCATCATGAACAACGGCTATCTGGGCATGGTGCGCCAGTGGCAGGAGCTGTTCTGGGACCGTAAATACAGCCAGGTCGACATGGGCGAGTTCCCGGACTTCGTCAAGCTCGCCGACGCCTACGGCGTGACCGGCCTCCGCCTGCGCGACAAGACCACGCTGGTCGAGGACATGAAGCGGGCGATCGCGACCGACGGCCCGGTGCTCGTCGACGTTCGTGTGACGCGCGAGGAGAACACCTACCCGATGATCCCGGCCGGCAGCGCGGCGCGGGAAATGGTCGGATGAGGGCGGCACGATGGCTACTCCAAAGACAGGGGGTGCGCTGATGGGCGAGCCGGGCACCAAAGAAACGCTGAGCCTCGAGGAGCTGGAGGCGGCGACGAGCCTGCGCACCGGGCGCAAGCACGTCCTCTCGATCCTGGTCGAAAACAAGTCCGGCGTCCTGACCCGTATCGCGGGCCTGTTCGCGCGGCGTGGCTTCAACATCGACACGCTCACGGTCGGCCCGACCGAGGACGAGTCCGTCTCGCGCGTGACGCTTACGGTCGACGGTGCGCTGCACCCGATCGATCAGGTCACGAAGCAGCTGCACAAGCTCGTCAACGTGTTGAAGATCCGCGACCTAGAGCCGACCGCCACGGTCGCGCGCGAGCTGGCGCTGTTCAAGGTCACGGCCGACGGCGTGCAGCGCGGCGAGCTGATGCAGATCGCCGAGATCTTCCGCGGCAAGGTCGTCGACGTCACGAAGCGCGCGGTGATCATCGAGGTCACCGGCACGACCGACAAGATCGAGGCGTTCGAGACGATGGTGCGGCCGTTCGGGCTGATCGAGATGATGCGCACGGGCGAGATCGCGATCTCGCGCGGTCGCAGCGAGACCTGACCTCCGGGGACTCTTGCCGCTCACAGCATCCCGTTCCGGCTCGCCCTTCACGCTCACCCCCGAAGACGAGGAGCGCCTGCAAGCGAGGATCGCGCTCGCGATCACGCGCGCGCGGGCCTCGGGACGCGGAACGCTGGCGAGCATCTCGGTCGCGCTCGCAGGCCATGACGTTGACCCTTCGAGCGTGGCGTGCGCCTCGCGGCGGGCCGGCGAGCCGATGTTCCTGCTGGAGCAGCCCGAACGCGCCCGCCGTGCGCTCGCGGGGCTCGGCTCCGCGACGGAGCTGCAGGCGAGCGGCGCCGAGCGTTTCGCGCGCGTGGCGGCACGCTGGCGCGAGCTGGTGGCCGACGCGGCCGCCGACCCGCAGGAGGGGCCGGGCGGCGGCCCGCTCGCGCTGGGCGGCTTCTCGTTCGCGCCCGACGGCGGGGCCTCGCCGCACTGGCAGGGCTTCCAACCGGCGTCGCTGGTCGTCCCCGAGCTATTGCTGAGCCGCCGTGAGGGCGACGGCGTGTGGATGACGCTCACGACGCTGGCCCAAGCCGACGACGTCGCCGACGAGCTGCTCGGACGGCTGCGCGGGCGTCTACGGGAGCTGCACGAGCGCACGCTGCCGCTGCTCGACCCGGCGCCCGCCGGGCGCTTCCAGGTCGTCAGCTCGATGCCGCCCGAGCACTACGAGCAGGCGGTGGCACGCGCGGTCGAGCGGATTCGTGGCGGTGAGCTGAAGAAGGTCGTGCTCGCCCGCGAAGTTCAGGTGCACGCACCGCGTGATTACGACGCACCGGCCGTGTTCGCCGTGCTGCGAGAGCAGTTCCCGTCCTGCTACGTGTTCTGCGTCGCGCGTGGCGATGCGGCCTTCATCGCCGCGAGCCCCGAGCTGCTGCTCCGTCGCGAGGGCCAACGCGTCAGCACGATGGCGCTCGCCGGCTCCATGCGCCGCAGCGCCGACCCGGCCGTCGACGACCACCTCGGCGAGCAGATGCTGCGCGACCGCAGCTACCGCGAAGAGCACGACATCGTCGCGCGACGGATCGCGCGCCGGCTGCGCAGGCACTCGATCTGGGTCACCGCCGCGCCCGAGCCAGAGCTTGTCAGGATCGCCAACATCCAGCACCTCGGGACGCCGATCCGCGCCCAGCTGTCGGCGCCCATCGACCTGCTGGAGCTTGCCGGGCTGATGCACCCCACGCCGGCCGTCGGGGGTGAGCCGACGCCGCTCGCGCTGCCGATGATTCCGGGCCTGGAGGGTCTCGACCGCGGTTGGTACCTGGGGCCCGTCGGCTGGACCGACGCGACCGGCGACGGCGAGCTGTGCGTCGCGCTGCGCTGCGCGCTGCTGCGCGGCAACGTGGCCCGCTGCTACGCGGGCGGTGGCATCGTACGCGAGTCCCACCCGCCGAGCGAGCTGGCCGAGACAGAGATCAAGCTGCAAGCGCTGCTGCCGCTACTGGCCGGCTGAGCGCAGCTTGGCTGACAGCTCGGCCCACGCGCGGCGGTGCAGGGCGACGTTGGCGGCCCGCTCTCCGCGCACTTCGACGATCGCAGAGCGCTCGGCGGCGAGCGCTCTGGACAGAGCCGCACGGAAGCCGTCGAGGTCATCGGCGCGCTCGTGGTCGAGGCCGTAGAGCGTCGCCGCGTGCTTGAAGTCGAGGCCCGTGGGCGTCGCGACGTGACGCGTGTAGACGGTGTCCTCGCCGTCTTGCACGGTCGCCGTTGCGATAGCGGCCCCGGACACGGGCAGGAAGTCGAAGATGCCGCCGCCGCCGTTGTCGAGCAGCACGATCGTGAGCTTGAGCCCGAGCCGCCCGGCGGCGATCAGGCCGCCGACGTCGTGCGCGAGCGCCACGTCGCCGATCAGCAGCACGACCGGGCCATCGCTCGCGGCCGCGGCTCCGAAGGCGCTGGAGACAGTGCCGTCGATCCCGTTCGCGCCACGGTTGCACAGCACGCGCGGCGGGTCTGAGCGCACGGGCCAGAAGGTCTCGATGTCGCGCACGGGCATCGACGAGGCGATGAAAAGCGTCGCTTGGCCCGGGAGCGATTCGCCGAGCGTGCGTGCGACCACGGGCTCGCTGAGCGTCGCGTAGTCGACGGCGTCGGCGAGGGCCGTCGCGGCCAGCGAGTCGGCCTGTAGCCAGCGCGTGAGCCACGCCGACGACGCTGACGGGGGCGCCGCCGCTGAGCGCTCGGTCAGGCGTGCGAGCGTCACGGCGGGCTCGAACGGCAGGCTCTCGTGCAGCAGCCCGGCCGGGTCCTGCCACGCGCCCTCGGGGTCGAGCGCGATCTGCTCGGCGTCGGTCCGCGCCGTGAGCCATGTACGCAGTGGCTTGGAGACCGGCAGGTCGCCGACGCGCAGGATCACGTCCGCCTCCAGCTCGCCGGCCAGACGCTCGTCGCGCAGCAGCGCGTCGTAGTGGGCGACGGCGCTCCCGCCGCGGCGCGCGCCCGACATCGGGTCGGCCAGGAGCGGCCAGCCAAGCGTCTCGGCAAACGCGCGCGCGGCCTCGGCCAGCGGCGTCGGGCGCTCGTGCCGGCCCGCGACGATCACGCCGCGCCGCGCGCCTTGGACGCGCTCGTGCAGACGCTCCAGCCCGAGCTCGTCGGGCAGCATCGCGGGCGCCGGACGGCTGACGAACGGCCGTCCGTCGCTGCGCGCCGTGTCGTCGGCGGGCAGCGTCGTCTCGCTGTCGAGCGTCAGCGGCTCGTACAAGGGGAAGTTGAGGTGCACGGCACCGGGACGGCCTTCGAGCGCGGTCGCGTAGGCGCGGCAGGCGAGCGTCCGCATCCAGCGCAGCTGCTCCTCGCCAGCCTCGCGCACCGAGACCTCGACAAACCACTTCGCGCTCGCGCCGTAGAGCTTGATCTGGTCGATCGCCTGTCCGGCGCCGTTGTCGCGCAGCTCGGCCGGTCGGTCAGCCGTCAGCAGCAACAGCGGCACGCGCGCCTCGCGCGCCTCGATCGCCGCGGCGACGAGCTGCGCCGCCGCCGTGCCCGAGGTGCAGGCGACGGCGACCGGCAAACCTGATGCCTTGGCCAGGCCGAGCGCGAAGAAGCCCGCGCAGCGCTCGTCGATGTGCGAGTAGCAGCGCAGCCGCGGCTCGGCGGCGAGGCTCAGCACGAGCGGCGCGCTGCGTGAGCCTGGCGAGGTGCAGGCGGCCCGCATCCCGCAGCGCGCTAGCTCGTCGACGAAGGCCCGCAGCAGTTGGTAGGTGTCGGTCGTCTGCGTCATAGGATGGCCCGGTGTCGGAGACCCTCGTCCTGCTCCACGGCTTCAGCGGCACCCATCGTGCGTGGGATCGCGTGGCGGCCGAGCTGGATCCCGAACGCTATCGGGCGCTGGCGCTCGACCTCCCGGGGCACGGCTCGCTCGCGGACGCACGGCGCCCGATCACGTTCGCCGATTGCGTGCGCCACGTGCTCGACAGCGCGCCCGAGCGCTTCGTGCTGTGCGGCTACTCGATGGGGGGGCGCGTCGCGATGCACGTCGCACTGGAGGCTCCCGAGCGCCTGAGCGGCCTGGTGCTGATCGCGTGCAGCCCCGGCATCGAGGACGAACGCGAGCGGGCAGCGCGGCGTGCGGCGGACGATCAGCTGGCGGACGCGCTCGAATCCTCGCCCTACGAGGACTTCGTCGAGCGCTGGCGCACACAGCCGCTGTTCGCGGACGACCCGCCCGAGGTCGGCGAGCTGGCACGCGCCGACCAACGGCGCAACGATCCGCTGGCGATGGCGGCCGTGCTGCGCGGCTTGGGCACGGGCGCGATGCGGCCGCTGTGGGGATCGCTTGCCGGCATCGAGACGCCGACGACCGTGCTCGTGGGTCAGCGCGACGAGAAGTTCATGCGGATCGGAGCGCGGATGGGACGCGCGATCCCGCAGGCACGGCTGATCGTGCTGCCCGGCGGACACGGACTGCCGCTGGAGAGCCCCGTCGCCGTCGCCGCCGCGATCGAAGCGCTCGGTGCGCAGCGGGCCGGCTACTGACCCTGCTTGCGGCCGATCTTCTCCAACGAGGCGAACGACGGCCGCAGGCCGTTGCTTGAGCTCATCAAGCCGAAGTGCCCGGTGCCGTCGTCGTGCGACTGGTACCAGAAGATGCCCGCGACGTGAGGGTCCGCGATGAACGCCTTGTAGGCGCGGCGCAGCTTGCTCGCCTGCTGGCGTTCGTTGCAGGCGCCGAATGAGCTGCCGCAGGCGCTCAGGTTGTAGCCGAACTCCGTGATGTAGAAGGGAGGGATCGAGCCGAGCACCGCTTGGGCGACGGCTTCGTCGGCCGCTGGAGCGAGCGAGCCGTGCGTGTCGCCCATGTCTTCGCCGATCGCGCCGTAGGGGTGGATCGAGATGCCGTTGGCCGCGATCGCCGCCGCCAGGCCTTTGTTGGCGTTGACCGCGTCGCGCAGCCAGCCGCCGCCGTGGGCGTCGTAGGACCAGACGCCTTTGTGTTCGTAGTCGCCCTCCATGTTGAACAGCAGCGGCGTCTTGATGCCGGCCTTCTTGATCGCTTCGACGGCCGCGAGATACAGCTTGCCGTACTGCGCTGGTTCAGCTATCCCGCCCTTGTAGTACATCTCGTTGCCGGCCTCGGCGACCGCGATCCCCGGATTCGCTTTCAGCTGGGAGACGACTTCGGCGCCCCACTTGACGGGTTCGACTTTGCTCAGCGCCTTGCCGTCTTCGACGTTGCCGACGATCGCCAGCGTCTTGAAGCCGTCCTGGATCGATTCGGCGGCGGTGTTCGACGGCAGCCCAACCTCGACGCGGTTCCACGTGATGTCGTTCGAGAGGAAGTCTTTGACGACCGTCGAGCCCCAGCCGGCCGCACCGTGCACGCCGATCGCGACGCCGGTGCGCGCCTTGGCGAGGCGTCCGGCGCGTATTTCCTGTGCTTCTTCGGCTTCTTCGGCCGCTTCTTCGGTTTCGGCCAGGAAGGTTTCCTGCCCGTTCGCCAGTGGGGCGGGCGGGGACGCGTCGGGTGTGGCGTCCGTCGTGGCTGCCAAGATCACGAGCGTCCCGACCATGATCAGGGCGAGCGCCAACAACACGCGCAGCGTGCTGGTCGGCGTTCGTGCCATCGGGTCGTCTCGATCCATCGTCATAGCTCTCATCGCGCCGCTGTAGCCATTCTCCCGCAGCGCGCATAGGGGAGCTTGCCCTAATTCCTATCGGAATATGCGGGAAAGATGTTGCGGTGCTGTCGCCGTCGGCCCGACCGCGCCGGGTTCCTCGCGCGCCAGGGCGGTCGTGCTTGCGGCCTTGAAGACCAGATAAACGGAATAGTTCTTATATAGGAGAC
>DASXER010000064.1:0-22505 GCA_036490015.1 Solirubrobacteraceae bacterium
GCTCGGCGACGGGCCGGTTCGCCTGCCCGTCGCCTCCCAGCTTCTGGTCGGTGTCGCTCATCGGCTTCGTCACGCCTTCGGCTCGTCGACCACCTCGGCGTCGACCACGTCCTCGTCGTCGGTCGCGGAGGGATCGCCGTCGGGAGCGGCTCCGTTGCCGGATGCGGCCTGCTGCTCCTGGGCGCGCTGGTACATCGCCTCGGAGACGGCGTGGAAGGCGCTCTGCAGCTCCTCGGCCTTGGCGTTGATGGCGGTCGGATCCTCGGACTCGAGCACCTCGCGAACTCCCTTGATCGCCTCTTCGATGCGACCCTTGGAGTCAGCGTCCACCTGGTCGCCCAGGTCGGTCAGCTGGCGCTCGGCCTGGTACGCGGCGTTCTCGCCGTTGTTGCGGGCCTCGGCCAGCTCGCGTGCGCGGCGGTCGTCCTCGGCGTGCGACTCGGCGTCGGAGACCATGTTCTTGATTTCCTCATCGCTGAGACCGGAGCCGGCCTTGATCTCGATCTTCTGCTCCTTGCCGGTGCCGAGGTCCTTGGCGGACACGTTGAGGATGCCGTTGGCGTCGATGTCGAACGCGACCTCGATCTGCGGGATGCCGCGCGGTGCCGGCGGGATGCCCGTCAGCTGGAACTTGCCAAGCGACTTGTTGTACTGCGCCATCTCGCGCTCGCCCTGCAGCACGTGGATCTCGACCGAAGGCTGGTTGTCCTCGGCGGTCGAGAAGACCTCGCCCTTGCGGGTCGGGATCGTCGTGTTGCGTTCGATCAGCTTCGTCATCACGCCGCCCTTGGTCTCGATGCCGAGCGTCAGCGGGGTCACGTCGAGCAGCAGCACGTCCTTGACGTCGCCGGCCAGCACGCCCGCCTGGATGGCGGCGCCGACGGCCACGACCTCGTCCGGGTTGACGCCGCGGTGCGGCTCCTTGCCGGTCAGCTCCTTGACCTTCTCCTGGACGGCTGGCATACGCGTCATGCCGCCCACGAGGACGACGTGCTCGACCTCCTTGACGCCCTTGCTTTTTGCGTCGTCGAGCGCCTGGCGAACCGGCTTGACGATGCGATCGATCAGGTCCGCCGTCAGCTCGGACAGCTTGGCGCGTGTGAGGCGTGTGTCGAGGTGCTTCGGCCCGGAGGCGTCAGCCGTGATGAAGGGCAGGTTGATCTGCGTCTCCTGGGTGGTGGACAGCTCGATCTTGGCCTTCTCGGCCGCCTCGTACAGACGCTGCAACGCCATCGGGTCCGCCGCGAGGTCGATCGCCTGGGACTTCTTGAACTCGGACACGAGCCAGTCGACGATCGCCTTGTCGAAGTTGTCGCCGCCGAGATGGTTGTCGCCGGCGGTCGACTTGACCTCGAACACGCCGTCGCCGATCTCCAGCACGGACACGTCGAAAGTGCCGCCGCCGAGGTCGAAGACGAGGATCGTCTGGTCGGATTCCTTGTCGAGGCCGTACGCAAGCGATGCGGCGGTCGGCTCGTTGATGATGCGCTTGACGTCGAGGCCGGCGATCTTGCCGGCATCCTTGGTCGCCTGGCGCTGGTCGTCGTTGAAGTAGGCGGGAACGGTGATGACCGCCCCTTCGACGGCCTCGCCCAAATACGCTTCCGCGTCGGTCTTCAGCTTCTGCAGGATCATCGCGGAGATCTCGGGCGGAGAGTGCTGCTCCCCACCGGCGTCCACGCGGGCGTCGCCGTTGGGACCGGAGACGACCTTGTACGGGACGATCGACTCCTCCTCCTTGACTTCGCCCTCCTTGCGGCCCATGAAGCGCTTGATCGAAAAGACGGTGTTCTGGGGGTTGGTGACAGCCTGGCGCTTGGCCACGGTGCCGACCAGGCGCTCACCAGAGCTGGTGAAGGCCACCACCGAGGGGGTTGTGCGGCCGCCCTCGGCGTTCTCGATGACGGTTGGCTCGCCGCCCTCGAGCACCGCCATGCACGAGTTCGTCGTGCCGAGGTCGATGCCTATGGTCTTGGCCATGTGTGAAGACTCCTTCTAACTCACGCTTTACAAATCTGAGTGGCATTATGGCAGATTTCCTATGGGTTTCGAGGGGCCCCATTTCAGCGCGCGTTCTCGGCCGGATGGCGTCATGACGGCGCATGTGTCTCATTCCGGGAATATGCTGCATCTCGCGTGACTCGCCTGGAGCGTAATGTCAACATCGCCGCCGTCGTGGTTCCGTTCCTAGCGGTGATCGCGGGCGGCGTGCTGCTCTGGCGCCAGCTGCTCGGCCCGCGCGATCTCGCGATCTTCGCGTTCATGTACCTGGTCACCGCCGGGGGCGTGACGGTCGGCTACCACCGCCTGCTCACACACCGCGCCTTCAAGACCAAGCCCTGGCTCGGCTACACGCTCGCGGTGCTCGGCTCGATGTCGCTGCAGGGCTCAGTCATCGACTGGGTCGCCGACCACCGCAAGCACCACACCTTCACCGACGAAGACGGCGACCCGCACAGCCCCCACGCCGGTCAGGGCGCCGGCCTCGGCGGAATGTTGCGCGGCCTCTGGCACGCGCACGTCGGCTGGCTGTTCAGCACCCACGGCCAGGCCTCCTCGAAACGCTTCGCGCCCGACCTCGTGCAGGATGAGAAGATGCGCTGGATCAACCGCCACTTCCCGCACATCGCGCTGCTCGGCCTGCTGCTGCCGTTCTTGCTCGGCTTCGCGCTGAGCGGCGGCTCGCTCGTCGACGGCGGGCTGTCCGCGCTCCTCTGGGGAGGACTGGCGCGAGTGTTCCTGGTCCATCACGTGACCTGGAGCATCAACTCCATCTGCCACTTCTTCGGGCGCCGACGCTTCGAGACCGACGACGAGTCGACAAACGTGTTCTGGCTCGCGCTGCCCTCGCTCGGGGAGGCCTGGCACCACAACCACCACGCCTTCCCCCGCTCCGCCTTCCACGGCCTGCGCTGGTACGAGCTGGACCCCTCCGGCTGGCTGATCCTGGGGCTCGAGCGCGTCGGCCTCGCGTGGGACGTCGTGAAGGTCACGCCCGAGAGTGCGCGAGCGAAGCTCCAGCGCGCGCCGAGCGGTAACGTCACTGCATGAATCTCACGCCTGCGTTGCCGATCAAGCCCCGGCTGCGCGGCGTCTCGCACGAGTACGCGTTCTTCGTCTCGCTCGGCTGCGGCGTCGCGCTGATCTTGGCGGCGTCTGACGACCGCTCGCGACTCGCCGCGAGCATCTACGCGGGCGCCGTCTCAGCCCTGCTGGGAACGAGCGCGCTATATCACCGCGTCACCTGGCGCCCGAGCGTGCGGCGTTGGATGCGCCGGCTCGACCACTCGATGATCTTCGTGCTGATCGCCGGCACCTACACGCCGGTCGCGCTGCTCGCGCTGCACGGCTCGCTGGCGCGCACGATCCTGATCGTCGTGTGGGCCGGAGCGCTCGGCGGCGTGATCTTCAAGCTGGCCTGGATCGACGCGCCGAAGTGGGTCTTTGCCGCCGTCTACCTGGCGCTCGGCTGGGTCTCGGCGGCGATCTTCGGCGAGCTACCCGCCGCGATCGGCTGGCTCGGCGTGGCCGGGCTGGCGGGCGGAGGGCTGCTCTACACGCTCGGCGCGATCGTGTACGCGAGCGGTTGGCCGAACCCCTCGCCGAAGGTGTTCGGCTACCACGAGGTGTTCCACGCGCTCGTGCTGGCAGCGGCGGCTCTGCACTACGCGGTGATCGCCTTCGCCGTGTTGCCTCACGGCTGAGCCAGGAACCTGTTGCAAAATGAGGGTGCGCCGTCATTTTGCAACAGGTTCTAGAACGGCTTGCGGATCCTGCAGACGTAGTAGAGACGCAACAGGAACCGCTCCATCTCGACCGGCGCGTACTCGGCCAGGTCCTTCCACGGTTCCGAGTAGGCGTCGCCCGGGCCGAGCTGTTGCAGCAGTTTCGCGACCGGGTCGAGCAGCCGTGCGAGCCGCGCCTGCGTGAAGCCCAGGTCCATCACCGCCAGCCGCCCGCCCGGCACGAGCACCGCCCACGCTCGTGCGAGCGCCGGACGCGGGTCGGGGATGACCGAGTAGCTGAGGCTGAACAGGACGCCGTCGAAGTCGCCCTCGACGTCGAGCTCGCGCACGTCCTGCTGCAGCAGCGTCACGTTGCGCCAGCCGCGGCGCTCGACCAGCCGCTGAGCCTGGGCGAGCATCCCCCGCGAGGCGTCGACGCCGACGACCCGGCCCTGCAGGCCGACGGCCGCGACGAGCAGGTCGAGGTTGCGGCCGGTGCCCACGCAGAGCTCGATCACGCTCTGACCCGGCGCCAGCTCCAGCGCGGCGACGGCGCGACGTCGCGCCGGCGGGAAGATCAAGAACAGCGGCTCGAACACGCTGTAGAAGCGCGCGACGCGGTCATAGCGCGCGACCACGTGCGAGAGCGGCTTGCGATGCTCGTAGCCGTTCACGGGAACAGCTTGCGGCTCGGGCACATTCGTGACAAGGCGCATTCCGGGCAGGCCGGTTTGCGCGCGTGGCAGGTGCGCCGGCCGTGGCGCAACAGGTTGACGTGCAGCTCCAGCCCCATGCCCCGAGGCGTCAGCGCGAGCATTTCGTCGTGCTGCCGATCGAAGCTCGCCTGCGCGTCGAGCAGCTCCAGCCGCCCGCCGACGCGCGAGACGTGCGTGTCGACCGGGACGTCGTGCAGGCCATAGCTGAACAGAAGCACGCAGGCGGCCGTCTTGCGCCCCACGCCGGGCAACGCCACCAGGTAGTCGCGCGACTCGGAGACCGGCGCGTCGGCCATCCAGTCGAGCGACAGCCCCGTCGACCCGGCGCGTGGGTGCTCCTCGATCGCGCGCAGGATCTGCTGGATGCGCACCGACTTCACCTTCGAGATGCCGCCCGGCCTGATCGCCTCCTCGACCACCGCCACGGGTGCGTCGCGCACGTCCAGCCACGTCGGCAGCGCCGCGCGCAGACGCAGGTAGGCGACGTCGCGGTTGCGGTCGTTGGTCGACTGCGAGAGCACGGTCATGACCAGCTCGGCGATCGGGTCGCCGTGCGGCGCCATGCGCGGCACCCCGTAGACCTCCCGCAAGCGCTCGGCCACTCGCTCCACGCGCGCCGGCGAGGGCGGCGAGAAGCTCGATCTGCGGCGCTTGGACTTCACGGCTGTCATCCGAGGGCAACGTAGCCCACGAAGTCGTCACGTAGCCTTCCCGACGTGCGCGTCCTCAGCGAGAACCACGGCGAGCTGGACGGGCTGCCGATCTTCTGGCGCTCCGCACCGCACGACGGCGAGGTCGTCCCCGTGTATCTGCACGGCGTCCCCACCAGCTCCGCCGACTGGACCGCGTTCCTCGAACGCTCCGGCGGTCTGGCACCCGACCTGCCCGGCTTCGGTCGCTCCGGCAAGACCGGCTCGCGCGCCTACGACATGGCCGAGTTCGACGCCTTCATCGAGCGTTTCCTCGACGAGTTGGGCGCACGTCGCATCAGCCTGCTCGTGCACGACTGGGGCGCCGTCGGCCTGCTGTTCGCACAGCGCTGCCCGGAGCGCATCGCGCGGCTCGTCATCGTCAACGCCGTGCCCCTGATGGGAGGCTACCGCTGGCATCGCACGGCACGCATGTGGCGCACCCCCGGCCTCGGCGAGCTGGTCATGGGCGCGACCAACCGCTACACGCTGCGCTTCGGCTCGCGCGAGTCGAACGCCACACCCGGCCCGATGCCCGACGAGTGGATCAAAGGCGTGATGGATCACTTCGATCAGGGCACGCAGCGCGCGATCCTGCGCCTGTACCGCAGCTCGCCGCCCGACGCGCTCGCGGCCGCCGGCGCCGAGCTCGCGACGCTCAACGTGCCGGCGCTCGTCGCCTGGGGCCTACGCGACCCCTACTTCCCGCCCGAGTTCGCCAAACGCTACGCGGAGCTGCTGCCCGCAGCCGAACTGCTCGAGCTGTCCGACGCCGGCCACTGGCCCTGGCTGGACAAGGGAGACCTGGTCGAGCGCGTAGCGGCCTTCATGAGCGAAGGGTGAGCGCGCTCGTCCGGCGGCTGCCGCCCTGGTCGATCACGGCCGGCGCCAGCGTCGTCTACCTGATCGCCGCGCCGCCGAGCCCCGACCTCGCCGCCGCCAGCTACCGCAGCGACCTGTTCGGACGCGTCGGCTTCACGCTGTGGGACAACTCCTGGTACGCCGGCCACCACCTGCCCGCCTACTCGCTGCTCGCGCCCGCGCTCGGCGCGCTGATCGGCACGCAACTCCTGACGGCGCTCGCGATGGTCGCCGCGGCCGCCCTCTTCGCGACGCTGATCGAGGGCCGCTTCAGCCCGCGCGCGACGCGCTTCGCCGCCGCCTGGTTCGCGCTCGGCGCCGCGATCGCCCTGCTCTCCAGCCGCGTGCCGTTCGACCTCGGCCTGGCGCTCGGGCTCGGCGCGCTCGTGCTCGCCCAACGCGGACGCACAGCGCTCGCCGCGCTCGCGACCGTGCTCGCCGCGATCGCCAGTCCGGTAGCGGCGGCCTTCCTCGCGCTCGCCTACCTCGCATGGCGGATCGCCAACTTCGACAACGCGAGAACCCAACCAATAATTCTTTTCCTGTCCGCGGCCGCGCCCGTGGCCGTGCTGGAGCTGGCTTTCCCGGAAGGAGGCAGCCAGCCGTTCGTGCCGTCAGCCTTCTGGCCCGCGCTCGTCGGCGTGCTCGCGCTCGCCGTCGTCGTCCCGCGCGAGCGCCGCGTGCTGCGCATCGGGCTGTGGCTGTACGCGCTCGCGCTGATCGCGTCGTTCGTCACTTCGACCGCCGTCGGCGGCAACGCCGATCGCCTCGGCGCACTGGCCGCCGGACCCGTCGCCGCCTGCCTGCTCGGCGCCGGCATCGAGGGCCGCTGGCGACGCTGGCTGCTGATCGCGATCTCGCCCGCGCTGCTCTACTGGCAGGCCAACGCGCCCGTCGCCGACTTCGCCTCGGCGATCGAGGACCCCGCCACGGGCGCCGCCTACTACCGCCCGCTGCTGGGCGAGCTGCAGCGCCTCGACATCGGCTACGGACATCGCCCCGCCCGCATCGAGGTCGTCGCCACCGCCGATCACTGGGAGGCCAGATTCCTTGCGCCGCACGTACCGATCGCGCGCGGCTGGGAGCGCCAGCTCGACCGCTACCGCAACGGCCTCTTCTACGGGCCGAGCTCAAAGCCCGGCGCGAGCGAATACCTCGCCTGGCTGCACGCGCAGGCGATCTCCTACGTCGCGCTGCCCGACGCGCCGCTCGACTATTCCGCCAAGACCGAGGCGCGGCTGCTGGAGAGCGGCCCGCCCGCCCCGCTGAGCGAAGTCTGGCGCTCGCGGCACTGGCGTCTGTTCAGCGTGCCCGCGCCGACGCCGCTCGCGCAGGCCCCGGCGCAACTTACCGCGCTCAGTACCGACGCCTTCACGCTGCTCGCGCCGAAGCCCGGCGAATACACCGTCAAGATCCACTACACGCCCTACTGGGCAGTCGCCGCGGGCGCGCTCGGCTGCGTCTCCGAAGCGCCCGGCGACTGGACTCGGGTTCGCGCCGAGCGAGCGGGGTACCTGCGGATCGTGATCGGCTTCTCTCTTACGCGTATCTTCGCCCACGGCGCCCGCTGCGCTTGAGCATCGACTAGGCTGTCTCCGCCGATGCTCGTCCGTGCCCGTGTTCTGCAGGCGCGCATCCTGCCGCACGGCTGGCTGGATGCGTTGCGGCAGGTCTCCCTGTTCTCCGCCGCGTACTTCGCCTACCGCCTAGTACGCGGCATGGTCGAGGGCGACGCGAACGCGGCCTTCCGCCACGCCCGCGACCTGATCTCGCTGGAGCGCACGATGCACTTGTTCGTCGAGCCCTCGATCCAAGCCTGGGCGTCGGGCAGCCACTTCCTGATGGTCGCGGCCAGCTGGCTGTACGTGAACGCGCAGACGTCGGTGACAGTCGGTGCGCTCTTGTTCCTCTATCTGTGCCACAACCGCAGTTTCTACTTCGTGCGCAACATGTTCATGATCGCGATGGTGATCGCGCTGATCGGCTACGCGGTGTTCCCGACCGCGCCGCCGCGCCTGCTGCCCGAGTGGGGCTTCATCGACACCGTCTCCGACGTGTTCGGCGTCAACACCACGCGCGCCGGCGCCTCGTCGATCAACGCGCTGTTCAACCCCTACGCGGCGGTGCCCTCGATGCACGTCGCCTTCTCGCTGCTGATCGGCGGCACGCTGTCGCGGCTCTGTCGTCACCGCGTCGCGCGCGTGCTGTGGATGCTCTACCCGCTGCTGATGACGTTCGTGATCATCGTCACCGCCAACCACTTCATCACCGACGCGATGCTCGGCGCGCTGACGGCGGGCGCCTCCGCCTACGGCGCGACCTGGCTCGCGCGGGCACGTCCGCACGTGTGGCGATTCTCTGGGCTGTCGCCGTCGCCAGCCCAGCTGACGGCCAGCGGCTAGCCAGAGCGGATCATCTGAGACATGCCACCCAGGCAGCACGCACCCACGCGCCGCGCCCGGCGCGAGTCCTACCGCTCGCGAGGCGGGCGCACGGCACGCGCACCGATCGGCGCCGGCGAGCGCCGCGAGCTGGTTCGCAACCGGCTGATCGACTCGCGCCTGACGCCGAACGCGATCTCCCTGACCGGGCTCGTGCTGAACGTGCTCGCCGCCGTGCTCGTGTGGGAGCGGCTGTTCTTCCTCGGCGGCGTCGCCTTCATCGTCGGCTCGATCATGGACACGCTCGACGGGCGCTACTCGCGCATGTCGGGCAAGGGCACCCCCTTCGGCGCGTTCCTCGACTCGACGCTCGACCGCATCGAGGAGGGCATCGTGCTGACCGCCGTCGCCGGCTACTTCGCGCTGCACGGCCACCGCGTCGCCGCCGCCGGTGTCGTCGTAGCCGTGTTGGCTTCGTTGATGGTCAGCTACACGCGCGCCCGCGCCGAGGCGCTCGGCGTCGAGTGCAAGGTCGGCGTGGCGACGCGACCGGTACGCGTCGTGATCCTGTCGATTGGCCTCGTGTTCGCGCGCGGCGCCTCGCTGGGCAACTTCCAGCTGCTCGAGCCGGCCGTCTACGTGCTCGCCGTGCTCAGCGTCTTCACCGTCGGGCAGCGGATCTGGCATGTGCGCAAGGCACTGTCGGTGTGACCTTCCGCAGGTCGCGGAGTAGTCTCCCCTGACGGCCAGGCTCCTCATCCGGCCGTCCGTCTTCTTCAGAAGCGAGGACGCCGCGCGTCGGCGTCCCAGACCGGGCCATCGCCCCCTCGCAAAGGACACTCACACGTGATCAAGCAGCACTCCAACGGCAACGGCGCCGCATCCACGAATGGCGCCGGCCGCTACCAATCGGACAAGGTCCGCGTCGCGATCGTCGGCGTGGGCAACTGCGCCTCGGCCTTCGTGCAGGGCGTGCACTACTACGCCGACGCCGACCCCTCCGAGCAGGTCCCGGGCCTGATGCACGTCGACCTCGGCGGCTACCACGTCCGCGACATCGAATTCACGGCCGCCTTCGACATCGACTCCAAGAAGGTCGGCAAGGACCTCGGCGAAGCGATCTGGGCCGGCCAGAACAACACCATGAAGTTCGCCAAGGTGCCTCGGAAGCTCGGCGTGCCGGTACACCGCGGCATGACCCACGACGGCCTCGGCAAGTATTTGAAAGAGAAGATCACCAAGGCCCCCGGCGAGACCGCGGACATCGTCAAGATCCTGCGCGACACGCACACCGACGTGGTCGTGTCGTATCTGCCGGTCGGCTCCGAGGACGCGACCAAGTGGTACGTCGAGCAGGTCTTGGAGGCCGGCTGCGGGTTCGTCAACTGCATCCCCGTGTTCATCGCGCGCGAGCCCTACTGGGACAAGCGCTTCAAAGCCGCCCGCCTGCCGATCGTCGGCGACGACATCAAGTCCCAGGTCGGCGCCACGATCGTGCACCGCACGCTGGCGCGCCTGTTCGCCGACCGCGGCGTGAAGATGCTGCGCACCTCGCAGCTCAACGTCGGCGGCAACATGGACTTCTACAACATGCTCGAGCGCGAGCGGCTGGAGTCCAAGAAGATCTCCAAGACCAACGCCGTCACGTCGATCATGGACCACAAGCTGCCACCCGAGGACGTCTACATCGGGCCGTCGGACTACGTGCCATGGCTGACCGACCGCAAGTGGGCACACATCCGCGTCGAGGGCCAGGCCTTCGGCGACGTGCCGCTGAACGTCGAGATGAAGCTAGAGGTGTGGGACTCGCCCAACTCCGCCGGCATCGTGATCGACGCCGTGCGCTGCTGCAAGCTGGCGCTGAACCACGGCATCGGCGGGCAGCTCGACGGGCCGTCCTCCTACCTGATGAAGTCGCCGCAGAACCAGCGGCCCGACGACCAGGCGCGGCGCGACACCGAGAGCTTCATCGCCAAACACGCCGGGGGGCCGGGCACACGGCCGAAGGGACGCACGGCTCCGAAAGCCAAAGCGGCGGTGAAATCGGCCGCCAAAGCCAAAGCTAAAGCGTCCGCGAAAGCCAAAGCGTCCGCTCGCTGAGCTGGGGCCGGCCACAGCCGTCCCGCCGAGCGGGATAATCGGTCCTAGATGACCTCGTCGCTCTCAATCGCCCACGTGACGCCCTATCCGTGGGAGGCGGAGGACAACGAGGTCAACGGCCACATCCGCCGCGTCGCCGGCGAGCTGTCGCGCCGCGGGCACCGCGTGCTCGTGCTGGCGCCGTCACGCTCGCAGGAGCTGGTGCGCTCCTCGCGCCGGGCGTTGCGCGCCGCGCGCGGGGCGCCTCAGAGCCTGCTGGACGGCAGCGACACGGGCACGCCGCGCGTGTTCGCCGTCGGCGAGGTGCTCGAGTACGGCGGCGTCGGGCGCCGTCGCACGCCGGCGTTGCCGATCGACGTCGCGCGCACGGTCGAGGAACTGCTGGCGCTGGTCGAGCTGGACTTCGTGCACGTGCACGAGCCGTTCGCGCCCAGCACCTCGAACGCGGCTCTGCGTCATTCGCGCGCGTTGAACGTCGGCTCGTTCCACTCTTCCAGCGAGCGTCTGCTGTCGACGCTGCTGGCGCGCCGCTTCGTCGAGAGCTTCTTCGGGCGCCTGGACGCCAGGACCGCCGGCACCGTGGAGGCGGCCGAGCTGATGGACCACCACTTCCCGGGCGACTATCGGCTCGTCCCGGACGACGAGCGTGCGACGGATCAGCTGGAAGACATCTATCGGCAGCTCGCGGCACGCAGGCACGCGACCGAGGGCGACGAGCGGCTACGGGCCAAGCTCGCCTCCCGCCCGCTGATCGAGGTCGACCTGCACATGCACACCGACCACTCACACGACTGCGCCACGCCCGTCGAGGTGCTGCTGGCGAGCGCGCGCGAACAGGGCCTCGGCGCGATCGCCGTGACCGACCACAACGAGATCTCAGGCGCTTTGGAGGCTGCCGAGCAGGCGGCGAGATTCGGTCCCCACCCACCCGTCAAGGTCATCGTCGGCGAGGAGGTCAAGACCGACGGCCAGGGCGAGGTGATCGGCCTGTTCCTGCAAGAGAAGATCCCGCGCGGCATGAGCCTCGCCGAGACCGTCGCCGAGATCCGTCGCCAGGGCGGGCTCGTGTACGTGCCGCACCCCTTCGACCGTATGCACTCCGTCCCAGACTACGAGCACCTGCTGCCGATCCTGGACGAGATCGACGCACTGGAGATCTTCAACCCGCGCGTCGCGATCAGCGCCTTCAACGACGAGGCCGTGCGCTTCGCCTCCAAGTACCGCATCGTCGCCGGTGCGGGCTCCGACTCGCACGTCGCCCAGGGCCTCGGCTCGGTGCGGATCCGAATGCGCGACTTCGACGGGCCGCAGGAGTTCCTGCAGTCGCTGCGCGACGCCGACATCCTCACGCGCCCGTCGTCGCTGCTCTACGTGCAGGCGCTGAAGTTCCTGCAGACACGGGCCACACCGCCCTCCGCGCGCCGCGCCAGCAAGGCCAGGCGGCTGCGTCGCGTGCGCGGCGCGCACGGGAGCCACAGCCGCAGGTAGAGCATCGGCGCACGCAAGGACTGATGCACGCTCAAGGACAAGACGAGCCACCGTCAAATCCTTCCGAGTCGATGCCTGTGACCGATGACGAGATTCGCGAGAAGTACCTGGAGCGCGCGATCCGCGAGCTGAACACGTTCACGCGTGAGCTGCAGTCCTGCCCGCACTGCCCGCGCGGCAACCTGATGCCCGTGCTCGGCTCCGGCCATCCGCAGGCCGACATCATGCTGCTCAAGCACTCCCCCCTGCCTTCAGAGATCGAGGAGGGCGTGGCCTTCTACGGGCGCGCCGGGGGCGCGATCATGAAGTCGCTCAAGCGTCTGCAGATCGACCCGCTGTCGGTCTACGGCACGCTATGCGTGAAGTGCCCGCTCAGCGACGCCGCACTGGCCGACTTCGCCTGCATCTCGCGCGTCGTCGAGGAGCTGGCGATCGTGCAACCCAAGATCGTCGTGGTCATGGGTGCCGAGGCGCTTGCTTCCCTCAACGAGATGGACATCCCGCTGTCGCAGCCACTGGCGGCCGAGCTGGGGCGCGTCCAGCACCTGACGCCGAGCATCGACGCCCTGTACGTGCCCGACATCGACGCCTCGCTGGACGAGCAGGACGCCAAGCGCGACTTCTGGGACGCCTTCAGGATGCTCGGCGAGTGGTACGTCGCCCAGCCGCCGTACTAGATCCTCTGGCCGCTCAGGGCTCGATGACGATCTTGCCGAGCTTGCCGCCGGCGGCGAAGCGCTCGTAGGCCTCGGCGGCGCGATCGAGCGGGAACGTCTCGGCCAACGGCACGCGCAGCGCACCGGAGGCGAACAGCGGCAGCACCTCGCGCTCCAACAGGCGCGCCGCCTGGGCTTTGTCCTCGAGCGTTCGGGCCCTGAGCGTCGAGCCCATCACGTGCGCACGCTTGCCCATCAGCGCGAGCAGGTTCAGCTCGGTCTTCACGCCCGCCGAGACGCCGATCACGACGACCCGTCCGCGGTTCGCGAGCGCTTCGAGGTTCTCCGGCATGTTCGGCGCGCCGACCAGCTCCAGGATCACGTCGAACGGGCCGTTGGCGGCGAAGCCCTCGGGAGCGATCGTCTCGGCGCCGAGTTGTTCGACCGCGCCACGCAACTGCTCGTTGCGCACGGTCGCCGTCACGCGCGCGCCGGTCGCGCGGGCGAGCTGGATCGCGGCGGTGCCGACACCGCCCGCGCCGCCGTGCACGAGCAGGTGCTCGCCGGGGCGCAGGGCGGCCTGCGAGAAGAGCGCGTCGTGCGCGGTCATGAAGACCTCCGGCAGGCCGCCGGCGCTGGCCCAGCCGAGGCCGTCGGGCACGGGCATCAGCTGGCGCTCGTTGACGATCGCGAGCTCGGCCTGGGCGCCGCCGCCGATGACCGCCATCACACGGTCGCCGACCGCGAAGCGTTGCGGTCCGGAGCCGAGCGCCTGCACCTCGCCCGCCAGCTCCATGCCGGGGATGTCCTGCGGCGATCCCTCCGGCGCCGGGTACAGGCCGCGCCGCTGCATCATGTCGGCGCCGTTCATGCCCGCGGCGCGAACCCGCACGAGCACCTCGCCGTGCCCCGGCTCGGGGTCGGGGTGCTGCTCGACGAGGATCTCCTTGTCACGAATCGTGGCGGCGCGCATACGTCTGGCGAAGCCTAGTCGGGTGACTGGCAGTCAGGCGCCGCGCTCGAACAGCGCGACCGACTCGATGTGATGGGTCTGCGGGAACATGTCGATCGGGCGCACACGACGGAGCTGCAGTCCGGCGGCCGCGAATTCGGCCGCGTTGGGAGCGAGCGTGGTCGGGTTGCACGACACGTACACGAGCCGGCGCGGCGCCGCCTCCAGGATGCGCCGCACGACTTTCTTGGACAGCCCGGCGCGCGGCGGGTCGACCACGATCACGTCGGGGCGGCCGGCGCGCTCGACCAGCTCCCCGAGCGCGAGGCGCGTGTCGCCGGCGAAGAAACGCGCGCTGCTGACACCGTTGCGCTTGGCGGCGTCGATCGCGTCCGCGACGGCGCGCTCGATCAGCTCGATGCCCCACAGCTCGCCGGCGTGCGGGGCGAGCGTGAGCGCGATCGTGCCGATGCCGCTGTAGAGGTCGTAAACGCGCTCCCAGCCTTCGAGCTTGGCGTACTCGCCCACGACGCCGTAGAGCACCTCGGCCATCTCGGTGTTGGTCTGGAAGAAGGCCTCCGCGGAGATGCGCAGGTCCAGTTCTCCAAGACGCTCGGGCAGCGCGTCCTCGCCCCATACGAGCTCCGTCGTCCCGCCCATGGTCGTCTCCGCGAGGCTTCCCGAGCGGCTCCACAGCACGCCGCTGAGGCGCTCGCCGAGGCGCTCGTGCAGCGCAGCGGCCAGCGCGCCGACCTCCAGCTCGCCCTCTGTGCTGACGAGCCTGACCTGCAGCTTGCCCGTGTGGCGTCCCTCGCGCACGACCAGGTTGCGCAGCCGCGCGCGCCCGTCGGCGGCGGGACCGACGACGGCGTCCGCCGCTGCTGGTCCGCGTGGACGACCGCGGCTGCGCTCCCACGCCTCCAGGCGCTGCTCACGACACCAGGCGAGCGCCGCCTCGCGCGCTTCGTTGCCGGGCTCGGAAGCCAGCAGGCAATCCGCGATCGGCACCACGCTGTTGGCGCCGGCGGAGGCGTGAAACCCGCACACGAGCCCTTCGCCCTCGATGTGGCCGAAGGAGTACTCCAGCTTGTTGCGATAGCGCCACTGCGCGAGCGCCGGCACGATCGGCTCCAGCTCGAAGCCCTCCAGCCGACCGATCCTCGTCAGGGCCTCGTCGACCTGCTGGTGCTTGATCTCCAGCTGACGCTCGTACGGCAACACCTGCCACGGCACGCCGGGGTGCTCGGCGAGCGGCGCGATCCGCTCGGGGCTCGGCTCGATCAGCTCGGTGACGCGCGCGTGGGCGTAGCTGCGCTTGCGCTTGTAGACCAGCGCCTTGACGCGGTCGCCCGGCACCGCACCCGCGACGAACACCACGTAGCCGCCGTCGCCGAGCCGCGCGACGCCCTCGCCGCCGAAGGCCAGCGAGGTGACCTCCAGCTCCAGCTCGTCGCCTCGCTGCGGGCGGGCCTCGACCTCGCCCGAGGCGCCGCTCACGCCGGTGTCAGGAGCCACTCGAGCAGCGCCTTCTGCGCGTGACGGCGATTCTCGGCCTGATCCCAGATCCGCTGGCGCTCGCCGTAGAGGACCTCCGCCGTGATCTCCTCGCCGGGGTGCGCGGGCAGGTCGTGCAGCGCGAACGCGCCGGGCGCCGCCGCGTCGAGCAGCGCGTCATCGATGCGGTAGTCGGCCAGCGCCGCGCGGCGCTCGTCCTCGCTGCCCTCGTCGCCCATGCTGACCCACACGTCCGTGTAGACGGCGGCCGCGCCCTGCACCGCCTCACGCGGGTCGGTGAAGAGGCTGATCGTGCCCGGCGCGCCGGCGGGCGCCACCGGCGCCGGGTCGAGCGTGTAGCCGGGCGGCGAGGCGATCGCGACGTGCAGGCCCGCGAGCGAGCCGAGCAGCGCAAGCGAGCGAGCGACGTTGTTGCCGTCGCCGACGTAGGCCACGCGCAGCCCTTCGAGCCGATCGTGGTTCTCGCGCAGCGTCAGCAGGTCGGCCAGCGCCTGGCACGGGTGATGCCCGGCGCTGAGCATGTTCACGATCGGCACGCTGCTGTAGCGCGCCAGCTCCTCCAGCGTCGCGTCCGGGCCGGTGCGCAGGCCGACGACCGCCACGTGGCGCGAGAGCACGAGCGCCGTGTCGCGCAGCGCCTCGCCGCGCGAGAGCTGCATTTCGTCCGAGCGCAGCACGAGCGGATTGCCGCCCAGCTCGTGCACGCCGGCCTCGAACGACAGGCGCGTGCGGGTCGATGGCTTCTGGAAGATCAGCGCGACGCTGCGTCCCGCGAGCGCCCGTGAGGACAGCGGCGCGTGCTTCAACTCCAGCGCACGCTCGATCAGCGCCTTCAGCGCGGGTGCGTCCAGCTCGGTTCCGGTGAGGAAATGGCGCGGCATCAGAAGCGCTGAGTGTAGGGGCTGGCGGCTCTCCTCCAGCGCCCCAGATGCGAAGATCAGCTCAGCATGGCAGGCCTGAGACCGAGCGCGAGCAGCGCGGCGCTGATCCTCCTAGCGGTCCTCTGCGGGTGCGGGGGCGGTGGCGGTGGCGGAGCGTCCAGCGACACGACCGCCGGGAGCGCCGCGACGCACACCGAAAAAGCGATCACCAGCAGCGGCATCAAGGCGCAGACGACGCCCAAATTCGGCGCGCCCGCCAGCACGGCGCCGGTGCGAAGCGGCCTGATCCAGGTCGCCTACCGCAACATCGCGATCGCCCCCGACACGATCCGCGCGAAGGTGGGCAGCACGGTCCAGTGGACGAGCTACGACGCCGTCGAACACAACGTCACGAGCGAGGGCGGGCCGCAGGCGTTCCGCTCGAAGGACTTCGGCGAAGGCGGAACCTTCCGCGTCCACCTGACGAAGGCGGGCCTGATCCACTACGAGTGCACGAACCACCCGGCTTCGATGAACGGCTCGATCGAAGTCGTCGGCTAGTCGAGGGCGGCGCGGCCCTCGATCGGGCTCGAGGCACGCGCGTATCGCCTGCGCGGGATGCGCCCGGCGCCGGCCGCGAGCCGACCTGCGTCCACGGCGGCCCGCATAGCGCCCGCCATGCGCACCGGGTCGGCGGCGCGCGAGATCGCCGAGGCGACCATCACGGCATCGCAGCCAAGCTCCATCGCGAGCGTGACGTCGGAGGCCGTGCCGACGCCCGCGTCGAGCACGACCGGCACGTCGACCGCCTCTCTGATCAGCGAGATGTTGTACGGGTTGCGGATCCCCATCCCGCTCCCGATCGGCGAGCCGAGCGGCATCACCGCCGCACAGCCGAGGTCCGCCAGCCGCCGCGCGAGGACCGGATCGTCGGTCGTGTAGGGCAGCACCACGAAGCCGTCCGCGAGCAGCTCCTCCGCCGCCCGCAGCAGCTCCGGCGCGTCGGGCAGCAGTGTGTCCTCGTCGCCGATCACCTCCAGCTTGATCCAATTGGTGCCGAACGCCTCGCGCGCGAGACGCGCGGTGACGACGGCGTCGCGGGCCGTGTGACAGCCCGCCGTGTTCGGCAACAGCTCGACGCCCGCCCGTTCGAGCACGTCGACGAGCGAGCCGTGCGCGCCGGGATCGACACGCCTGAGCGCGACCGTCACCAGCTCGGTGGCGCTGGCCGCGATCGCCTCGGACAGCAGCTCCAGCGACTGGAAGCCGCCCGTGCCGAGCAGCAGGCGCGAGCGCAGCTCCCGCCCGGCGATCGTGAGCGGCTCCCGCGCGGTGGCAGTGCTCAGCTCCATCGCGCCATCATCCTCCCTGCATTGCGGTCAGCACCTCGACGCGCGTCTCCTCGGCGAGCCTGTACGACTGCCACTCGCTGCGCGGCAGCACCTGCCCGTCGACGGCGACGGCGACGCCGCGCGCGTCGAGCGAGAGTCCCAGCCGCTCGATCGCGTCCGCCAACGGGGTACCCGCCACCAGGTCGGTCCGCTCGCCGTTGAGCACGATCATCGTGCCCCCTCCAGCGCGAGCGTGGCGGCGTTGGTGGTGGCGGTGGCGAAGCGCGCCGGATCGGCCGCCCGCAGCAGCTCCTCGTCGCCAGCGCCGCCCGTGCCGTCGAGCAGGCCCACGACGAGGTCGGCCGTCAGCGGCGCCAGCAGGATGCCGTTGCGGTAGTGCCCGGTGGCCCACACCAACCCCTCGACGGCGGACTGGCCGATCGCCGGCGCGTTGTCGGGGGTGCCGGGTCGCAGGCCGACCGAGATCTCCTCGATCTCCAGCTCGGTGATGCCAGGCACGATCTCGCGCGCCTCGCGCAGCAGCTCGTAGATCCCGCCGGCCGTCGGCGCGGTCTCGAACCCGCGCTCCTCGACCGTCGCGCCGAGCACGTAGCGACCGTCCGCGCGCGGCACGACATAGCCGCCGCCGAAGCGCAGCACACGCGACAGCAGCCCCGGACCGGCCGGGTCGCGCAAGCGCACGATCTGCCCCTTGACCGGCCGCACGGGCACGCGCGCGGCGGCTGGCACACCCTCGATCTCGCCGCTCCACGGGCCGGCCGCGAGCACCACGCGCTCGGCTTCGAGCACGCCGTCGTCGTCGTGCAGACGCACGCCGCGACAAGCCTCGTCCGTGACCTCCAGGGCGCGCACGTCGCAGCCCTCGCGCAGCTCCACGCCGGCGCGCACGCACGCCTCGCGCAGCGCGGCGAGCACGAGCCGGGGATCGACCGAGCGGTCGTGCGGTGCTTCGAGCGCCATCCTCAGCGCCGGCGCGAGCGCCGGCTCGCGCTCGCGCGCCTGGCTCGGGCGCAACGGCTCGACCGCCAGTCCCAGCGAGCGGCGCAGATCGAGCTGACGCTCAAGCTCCGCGGCCTCGTCGTCGTCCCCGGCGACCAGCAGCGTGCCGACGTCGAGCAGACCCGTGGGCAAGCCGCTTGCCGCTTCGAGCTCATGCGCGAAGCCCGGCCAGCGCTCGGCCGCCGCGCGTCCGAGCGCCAGCAGACGCCGCCCGCCCTCGCCGAACTCGGCCTCGGCGACGGGAGCCAGCATCCCGGCCGCGACATGCGAGGTGGCAGCACCCGCCTCAGCACGATCGAGCAGGGTTACGGCCAGACCGCACCGCGCGGCGCGCCACGCGATCGACAGGCCGACGATGCCGGCGCCCACGACCACGACGTCCGCTCGCTTGGGCTCGCTTGGCATGTGCTTGATGCTAGTGGCGCGATGCCCGCGCATGGCAGACTCCGTGGGCGATGAACGACGACGATCCGCGCCGGCGACTGAGCACCGCGCGCCTATATCTGGTCTGCGGCGCCGAGCCCGCGCGTCACGACCTGTTCGAGCTGATCAGGGCCGCCGCGGCGGGCGGCGTCGACGTCTTCCAGCTGCGCGAGAAGCACATGGAGGACGCGCGGCTCGTGGCGCTCGCGGAGCGCGTCCAGACGCTGTGCGGCGAGCTGGGCGTCCTGTTCGTGCTCAACGACCGTCCCGACCTCGCGGCGCTCGTCGGTACAGATGGTGTGCACGTGGGTCAAGAAGACATGCCGCCGACAGCGGTGCGAGAGATAGTAGGAGAGCGGATGTTGATTGGACTCTCAACGCACGCAACGGCAGAGATCGATGCCGTCGACGCCGGGTTGGTCGACTACATAGGCGTAGGACCCGTGCACGCGACGCCGACCAAGCCCGGGCGCCCGGCTGTCGGGCTGGAGCTGGTCCGCCACGCCGCCGCCAGCGCGCATGTGCCGTTCTTCGCGATCGGCGGCCTCGACGCGACGAACGCTCGCGACGTGCTCGAAGCGGGCGCGCGGCGGATCTGCGTGCTGCGCGCGATCGCCGACGTCGAGGACCCGACCGCCGAGGCCGCCGGCCTTCGCGCCTTGCTGGACGAGTCCGGGCCGGTCGCATGACCGAGACGCCCGGGGGACGTCGCGGCTCGGGCGAGCGCGACGAGATCGTGCGCGCCGAGCTGGAGCCGCTCGTGGAGGGGGAGCGCCCGACGGCGCTCGTCGTCGCCGTGGTGGTCGCTGGGCTGCTCAGCGTCGGCGTGATCGTCGGCGCATTGACCGTCCACGGCCTCTCGCGCCAGGGCGGCTCGCTGCCGGCCGGCATCTTCCTCGCGCTCGTGCTGGCGGCGCTCGCGCGCGGGATGCTCGAAACGCGCTACTGGGCGGTGCTCGGCTTCGAGGCCCTGCTCGCGTTCCAGATCCTCGTCACGTCGCTCGCGCTCGTGGTCGCCTCGACGTGGCTCGCGGCGATCGTCTGCCTCGTCAGCGTGCTGCTCGCCGGCTGGCTGTTCTGGAAGTTGGTTCGCGTTATGGGACGCATCCAGGCGGCCGAACGTCGCTGAGATGCCTCCCAAGCGAGGGCTAGACTCAACGCCGCCAACGTCGACAGGAGGGATTTCCGTGAGCAGCCGATCCAAGCGAGCCATGACGACAGCACGAGTGCTCGGAGGCCTGCTCGCGATCGCGGCGCTGACGCTGCCCGCCGCGGGAGCGGCCTCGGCCGCGCCGGAACTGAACGTCACCGGCACCTGGAACGCCGTCTATCACTGCGAAGTCGGCAGCTGCGCGGGCAAGAGCCTGATGGCGACGCTCGCGCTCACGCAGGCCGCCGGCTCCAACGCGGTCGCCGGCAAGCTGACCGGCACTGCGCCCAACGGCGAAGCCCTCGAAGGCACGATCACGGGGTCCCTGGCGGGACACGCGCTGACGCTGGAAGGGGTGGGCACGAAGGGCTACACCGCCAAAGGCGTCGAGACGATCTCCGAAGACGGGCTCGACTGGACTGGCAGCTACGAAGACAGCAGCAGCACCAGGGGTCTCTTCACGGCCGTGCGCGAAGCGCCTCCCGTGACGGCGGTCGGCACGCGGCCCTCGGCTATCCAGGTGCTGTGCAACCTGGTCGTCGCGAGCGGCGACTTCACTTGCACGGCACAGGTCGGCGACGCCAGCGAAGCGAAGCCGTCGATCGTCCCCACGGGCACCGTCAAGTTCCTCGCGATCGGCGAACGCGGCGTGTTCACGCCGACCGAAAGCTGCGCGCTCGTGGCGACGCCCAACTCCCCCAACGTGGCCAGCTGCTCGGTCACCTACGTACCGCCGACGGGCGGCATCCCCGCCGGCACCCCGGTGCCCGTGAGCGGCACCTACGAGGGCGACGGCACGTTCGCCACCAGCACCGTGCAGGCGGGCGAGGGCGCCAACGTCAGCCCGACCGCGAGTGCTGCCAGCGCCGTGTCGGAAGGAGCGAGCACAACCGTGACGTGTCCGAACGGCGTCGTCAGCTGCCCGGTCACCGTGAAGCTGAGCGTGGTCGAAGAAGGCAAAGCCGTCAGTGCGAAGGTCAAACGCCGCACGGTCACGATCGGCAGCAAGGCGGCGACGATCGCCGGGGGCACGAAGAAGAAGATCACGGTTTCCTTGAACAAGGCGGGCAAGCGCCTGCTCGCGCGCCACCACCACCTGAGCGCACGGCTCGAAGTGATCTCGTTCGGAAAGGTCGTCAAGAAGCAGACGGTGCAGATCAAGCCCCGTCACAAGGGTTGACCCGAGACGCTTCGATAGGCTCAGGCCGAGATGGCCTCTGACTCCTTCGACTGCGTCGTCATCGGCTCCGGGCCCGGCGGCTATGTGGCTGCCATCAGAGCCGCGCAGCTCGGCTTGAAGACCGCGGTTGTGGAGCGCGACAAGGTCGGCGGGCGCTGCCTGAACTACGCCTGCATTCCGGCCAAGGCGGTGCTGCGCTCGGCCGACCTGCTGAGCGAGATCAACGAGGCCAAGAGCTTCGGCATCGACGTCAGCGGCGTCGAGGTCGACTACGCCGCGGTGCAAGAGCGCCGCGCGAAGGTCGTCGGCACGCTCACCTCCGGCGTCGCCGGACTGTTCAAGAAAGACGGCATCGAGCTGATCGAGGGCGACGCCTCGCTGACCGCCGACGGCGACGTGCTCGTCGGCGAGCAGGCGATCGCGGCCGGCAACGTGATCCTCGCGACCGGCTCCGTGGCGCGCTCGATTCCCGGCGTCGAGCTGGGCGGACGCGTGATCGGCACCGAGCAGGCGTGGGCGCTGGAGCAGCTGCCGCCGCGGCTGGCGGTCATCGGCGCGGGCGCCTCCGGCAGCGAGATCGCCTCCGGTTTCGCGCGCCTGGGCAGCGAGGTGCTGCTGCTAGAGGCACTCGACCGCGTGCTGCCGAGCGAGGACGCCGACATCTCGAAGGTGGTCGAGCGCGGGCTCAAGCGCCAAGGCATCTCCGTACACACGGGCACGCCGGTCGGCAACGTCGACGCAGGCGACAGCAGCGTCACGTTCTCCTACGGCGACGAGCGCGCCGAGGTCGACTACATGGCGATCTGCGCCGGGCGCGGCGCCGACGTCGAGGGACTCGGTCTCGCGCAGGCCGGCGTCGAACTCGACGAGCGCGGCCTGATCAAGGTCGACGGCGCCTTGCGCACCTCACGCGCTGGGGTGTACGCGATCGGCGACCTCGTGCCCGGCCCCGCGCTGGCGCACAAGGCATCGGACGAGGGCATCATCGCCGTCGAGACGATCGCCGGCAGGGAGACGCACCCGATCGCCTACGTCGATGTCCCGCGCGCGACCTTCTGCACGCCGAACGTCGGCTCGTTCGGCCTGACCGAGGAGCAGGCCCGCGAGCAGGGCCATGACGTCGTGGTCGGCAAGGTCGGCTATGGCGCCGTCGGCGGCGGCACCGTCTACGGCGACCGCACCGGGCTGGTGAAGGTCGTCGGCGAGTCCAAGTACGGCGAGCTGCTCGGCGGACACATCGTCGGCGCGCGCGCGACCGAGCTGATCCAGGAGCTGGTCAACGTCCGTGCGCTGGAGGGCGGTTTCCCCGAGCTCGCGCGCATCATCCACGGCCATCCCACCCTGTCGGAGGCGGTGATGGAGGCCGGCCGCGCCGCCGACGGTTGGCTGATCCACGGCTAGCGAAGCAGCGAACGGTGTCCGGCACTCCGGCCTGCTTCTTCTTCGACCTCGCCAGCC